>JAFUYP010000005.1 GCA_017470535.1 Ruminococcus sp.
GAGATACTAAAAGAAAACGGCAGATCACTTGCAGACCTTGAGGACATAGAGGACGCAGCGCTCGGAAACGGCGGTCTTGGCAGACTGGCTGCCTGCTTTCTTGATTCGGCAGCGGCGCACGATCTTCCGCTTGACGGGTACGGCATAAGATACAAGTACGGCTTGTTCAGACAGACGATAGAAAACGGCTTCCAGCGTGAATATGCCGATGACTGGCAGAAGTACTGCGACCCGTGGAGCAAGAGAAACGACACCGATGCAGTGAATGTCGTTTACAGCGACATGACAGTAAAGGCTGTACCCTACGATATGCCAATAATAGGCTTCGGCACAAACAATATCGGCACTCTCAGACTGTGGCAGGCTGAAAGTGAGGACGAGTTTGATTTTGACAAGTTCAACGACGGAAGGTACGAGGACGCAGTAAGCTCAAAGACTGCTGCTGAAAACATCTCAAAGGTGCTTTACCCGAATGATAATTTCTATGAGGGCAAGGTGCTAAGACTCAGGCAGGAGTATTTCTTCTCGGCGGCATCGCTTGCTGACATTGTCAGAAAGCACAAGGCTGTACACGGCTCGCTCGACACGCTGCCGGAGTATGTGACCATTCAGCTCAACGACACCCACCCTGTAATATCTATCCCCGAGCTTATGAGGATACTTGTAGACGAGAACGGTTATGAGTTTGAAAAAGCGTTTGAGATAACACAAAAGACCTTCAACTACACAAACCACACTGTAATGCAGGAGGCACTTGAAAAGTGGGACTGCAAGACGGTCGAAGCACTTCTGCCGAGAGTGTATGCTTTCGCACTGATGATAAACGAGCGCTTTATGAGAGATATGTATAAGCTCGGCAAGGACAAGGAGTTTATAAAGGCGCTCGCCCCCGTCGAGGGCGGTCAGCTCAAAATGGCGAATATGGCGGTGTACGCTTCAAGCTGCACAAACGGCGTGGCGCAGATACACACAGAGATACTCAAAGCAGACACCCTAAAGGGCTGGTATGAGCTGTACCCAGAGAGATTCCAGAACAAGACCAACGGCATCACACAAAGGCGCTGGCTCGCACTTTGCAACGAGGAGCTGTCGTCCCTTATAACAAGGCTGCTCGGGAATGATGACTGGGTAAAGGATCTTGACAAGCTGAGTCTACTTAAAAAGTACGCCGATGACGATGCAGTGATAGATGAATTTATCAGGATAAAGCAGCTCAAAAAGCAGCAGCTTGCAGACTATATCTTCGCACACGACGGTATCAGGATCGACCCTGATACGATATTCGACACACAGATAAAGCGTCTGCATGAGTACAAAAGGCAGCTTCTGAATGCCTTGTCGATACTCTACATCTACTTCGGCATAAAGGACGGAAGTATCAGAGACTTTACACCGACTACGTTTATTTTCGGCGCTAAGTCTGCACCCGGGTACAGGAGAGCCAAGGCAATAATCAAGCTGATAAACGAGATAGGCAGGCTTGTTTCCGAGGACGAGCAGACAAAGGATCTTATCAAGGTCGTGTTCGTTTCAAACTACAATGTTTCCTATGCCGAAAAGCTCGTTTCGGGCAGTGATGTTTCAGAGCAGATATCGACTGCCGGCACTGAGGCAAGCGGTACGGGCAACATGAAGCTGATGCTCAACGGCACAGTGACGCTCGGAACATACGACGGTGCTAACATCGAGATAGCCGAGGAAGCAGGAGAAGAGAACAACTACATCTTCGGCGCCCGTGTAGAGGATCTTGAAAAGATAATGCCCGACTACGACCCGAGGAAGCTGGCATTTGAAAACGACAAAATAAACCGTGTGATAAACAAGCTGATAGACGGCTCACTTGATGACGGCGGCGTGCCGTCTGACGAGGAGGGCAGCTTTAAGGAGCTTTACAAGGCACTGACCGACGGCGCAAGCTGGCACGTTCCCGATCACTACTATCTGTTAGGCGATCTGGAGGACTATGTAAAGACCAAGCTGCAGGTAAACCACGACTTTACAGACAAGCGTGCGTTTGCAAGAAAATGCTGGCTGAATATGTGCAAGGCAGGAAAGTTCTCGTCCGACAGGACTATCAAGGACTACGCCGAAAACATCTGGAAGATAGAAAAGGTAAATGTATGATCTATGCCCCCTCCCTGTTTTTACGGAGGGGGTTTAATGGATACTGATAACAAGCGAGGAAGAATTATGCGCTCACCGCAGGAGATAGAGTTTTCATTCGTAAAAAAATATAAAAAAGCGATATGGCACAGATTTATAAAAGCCGGGCGTGAGTATGAACTTATCAAAGACGGCGACAATATAGTGTGTGTTATTTCGGATAACATACAGGGGTTTTTATTCGCAAAATGCTATGACAGGCTGCACAGATACAGCGAAACAAAGTTTGAGCTTACCTTTTTAGCCGACGACACCGGGCAAAGCCGTCAGCTTGCAGATGCGTTTGGGCTTTCGGTAAGGTTTGAGGGGAAGGATAACTACCTGTCACTAGCAAAAAATATCGCTGCCAACAAGATAGCCCTCCCCGACTGCTTTGATGACTGCACCGAGTACATTTTAAGCGGCGTTTTATTTGACGGCAGACTGCACGCACTTATCCCCGAGGAAAAATGCGGCTGCATAACACTTATCCGTGCAGGTATCTTAGTCGGCAGAGAGGATATAAAGGCATTTGCACGCTATAATGGCTTTTCTATGGAGATAAGTCCCGAAAATGAAAAGCGGCAGTTTGCAGGTGAGCTTATCAGAGAGCTTGCAAAAAACAATCAGAACTTAGAGATAAACATTTTACGCTCCTGCGAGAATGTCAATCCCGAGGTCGTCATCTCCTATATAATGGACGGCAAAATACATTCAGTATTGGGTGATATAAATGGATAACAGATTTTCAAGAATGGGCATCATCTACGGCGGAAGGGAAAAAGCTCTCGCCGGCAGGCGTGTGGCGGTATTCGGCATAGGCGGTGTCGGCAGCTACACGGCTGAGGCTCTCGCACGCAGCGGTATCGGTGCTATTGATGTCATAGATGCAGATAAAGTTGACATCACAAACATAAACCGGCAGCTGTATGCGCTTACAAGCACCGTCGGCAGATACAAGGTCGATGTGGCAAAAGAGCGTATACTTGATATAAACCCCGAGTGCAGAGTGACAGCGCACAGGCTGTTTTACAGCCCCGAAACTGCCGGGCAAATAGATATGTCAGCCTACGACTACATAGTAGATGCAGTTGACACAGTGACGGCAAAGCTGACACTTATAGAAGCGGCAAATGCGGCAAACGTCAAGATAATATCCTCAATGGGGGCAGGCAACAAGACCGACCCTACAAAATTTGAGGTGGCGGATATTTTTAAAACGAGCGTGTGTCCGCTTGCAAGGGTAATGCGGCACGAGCTTAAAAAGCGTGGCATAAAAAAGCTGACGGTAGTATATTCGACCGAGCAGCCGGCAGAGCCTGCCGACACCCATGAAAAGCCGGAAAACGGCAGACGGGCAGTTCCCGGCTCATGCGCCTTTGTGCCGTCTGTTGCAGGGCTTATCATCGCCGGCAAGGTGATAAACGATTCTTTATCAGAGTAATATAAAAAGCAGCGTTTCGTGAAAAACGCTGCTTTTTCTTATCCTTATTTTTTCTTGATCTTTACCTTTTTGACTGCCGTGTAGCCGCTGTAATACTTTGTGCCCTTCACCGTTTTGTAGGTGCGTACCTTTACATAATAGGTCTTGCCTTTTTTGAGCTTGCCTATCGTTTTTGACAGCTTGCCTGCGCCCTTGACTGTCACTGTGCCGGTGGTCTTTTTAGTAAACTTCTTTGATGTCGAATACTTTATCTGATAGCCTGTAACGCCTGCGACCTTCTTGTATTTGACCTTCAGCTTTTTGACCTTGGGCGATGTGAGCGAGGTCACTTTTGTCTTTTTGGGGATTATCTTGAAAGTCACCGTCTTGCTTCCCTTATACCTGCCCTTGCCGGTAATAGTGATCTTAGCTGTTCCTATCTGCTTGTTATCGGAATAACTGATCGTGTAGTCAGTACCCTTTTCGAGCTTGACACCGTCTACCTTTACTGCCGGAGAGGGCTTGATAGCTTTGCCGGTATATGTCTTATTGCCGACAGCTGTGACCTTTGCGTTCTTTACGCTCTTGACGCCCAAGCGGAAATAATAATCAACAGTGGAATGATAAGTATTACTGCTCACCTTTATAAACACCTTCCCCTTAGGAAGTGATACAAGTGACGCATTGTAGTTTTTCTCGCCTACGACATAGCTATTGCTCGATATAAACTTGTGCTTTTCATCATAGAAGGACACTATCCAGCCCTTGCCTGCATAATACTCCTCATACACCGAGCCGAAGTCAAACGGCACAGAGCCTTCATTATTATTGTAAAACTCATAATAATCAGCGTTTGATGCATTATGCGTGCTGCCGTAATACCAGTCATAAAGCCCTACACTGTCAGCAGATAAAAAGTCTTTTCCCCTGCCCGATTCACGGAAATCACTCTTTATAAAATTCACATTGAGGTTGTATGTTTTCTTTGTAAGATATGACGCCTCAGCTATCTTTATAAAATACCCTGCATTCTTTACAACTCCGAAGCGTGGCGTCTTGAATGTTTCTTCATCGCCGACGTAAACGTAAGTAGAGTATATATACTTCTGCTTTTCATCATAAAGCGATATGACATAGCCCTTTCCGGGGTCGTACTCCTCGTATTCGCTGTTAAAGTTTATCTCGACATACCCGTCATCGGGTGCTGTGAATTTAAAGTAATCTGTATCTGATGTAGAAGTCAGCGTACCGTAGTATGTTTCGTCGGTGACTATCTTATTAGCAGTAAGAAAAGTATCGTCTGCCCTGCCGTTGTCCCACTGCTGCGAGGGCGTAAAGTCAACTGTTATCTCGTAATCCATAAGAGAAGTATAGGTCGCACCGCTCACCTTTACATAGTAAGTACCTGCATTAAGACCTAACGGTGTCAGATGCTCGGTATCCGGATCCCCCACATAGAAATACTCTGAAAATATGCTATGCTGAGCTGAGTCATATACATATACAGTCCAGCCCTTGCCGGGGTCGTATTCCTCAAATCCCTTTTTGAAGCTGATGTTCAGATAGCCGTCAGCAGATAAAGTGAATTTATAATAATTCTGATCTCCTGCCTTGTTGAGATTGTCATTTATGACCGCACCTGTGCTTATGCTCTGGGCAGTTTTAAAGGAATTGTTATTGCTTTGCGCATACACAGTCGGGACGAACCCCGATGTGCCGAGCATCATGCTAAGGGCAAGAACACCTGAAACGATCTGTCTTTTCATTTTAAACATCTCCTTGATATTTTAATTAAATTATAGCTTTATCATCTCACATTTTCTGGCACGGTAAAGGGATATATACCTGAATCCGCACTCTGAAAGCAGCTCTGTCCCTTCCTTTATCCCACCGCCTATATCCGGCAGCTTATGTGCGTCAGATCCGATAGTTATTATCTCGCCGCCGAGAGAACGGTAGAGTCTAAGATATTTTTCGTCCGGGAAAGGCTTTGAATACTTCTGCCTGAGACCTGATGTGTTTATCTCGATGCCCTTGCCGTTTTGAATAAGTGCACAAAATATCTCCCTTACAATATCATCATATCGGCTCATATCCACAGAGATATTATGCTCGCCCTCAATATACCTCAGCGGATAGGTCAGATGACCGAGCGAATCAAAGTCCGCAGTCTGTGCCATCCTGAATATCTCCGAGAAATAGTCATCAAGCAGAGCATATATCTCAGAAATGTCCATTTTATCGTACTCTATCCAGTAAAAATCCGGCTTGCCTGCATTCATATGCAAAGAGCCTATAACAAAGTCAAGCCCCGGCACAGAAAGCACCTGCGCTGCAAACTCCGGCGCTTGCAGCGGCTGACCAAGCTCAACACCGCAGAGGAGATTTTTGCATTTTCGTTTAAGAGTCATCACCGTGTCGATGCTTTTCGCTGAATAATCACGACTGCCGAACATATCCTTGTCCCGGAGCTGGTATTCAGGGTATTCGCACTCATCTGCCGGGAGGAAGAAATTCACATCGCAGTGATCTGTGACAGTTATAAAGTCAAGCCCGAGGTTATATGCCTGTAAGGACATTCTCTCAACAGCCGCCATTTTATCGGCATCGGGAGAAAAAAGTGAATGGGTATGCGAGTCAAAAAGCATTTACGCTTACGCTCCTTATCAGTTTTTCAGCGAGTGCAGCGGTGCAGGTATCTGTCCGCCGCGGTTTATGAATTTCGCAGGGCTTGCCTGTTTTAGCGGCATTACAGGTCCGCAGCCGAACAGTCCGCCCCAGTCAAGCTCCTCGCCCACCTGCTTGCCGATAGCAGGAACGACCCTGACTGCTGTGGTCTTGCTGTTTACCATACCGATCGCCGCTTCGTCTGCGATTATCGCAGCTATCGTTTCGGGTGTGGTATCGCCGGGTATCACTATCATATCAAGCCCCACCGAGCATACCGCTGTCATAGCTTCGAGCTTTTCTATCGTCAGCACGCCTGACTTTGCAGCGTCTATCATACCAGCGTCCTCTGATACGGGTATGAATGCGCCCGACAGACCGCCTATGCGTGAGCAGGCCATTACGCCGCCTTTTTTTACAGCGTCATTGAGCAGTGCGAGCGTTGCAGTCGTGCCGTGTGTGCCGCACTGTTCAAGCCCTATCTCTTCAAGTATATGCGCCACCGAATCGCCTACTGCCGGCGTAGGTGCGAGCGACAGGTCAACTATACCGAACGGCACGCCCAGGCGCTTTGAAGCCATAGTGCCTACCAGCTGACCCACTCTTGTGATCTTGAAAGATATTTTCTTGATTATATCGCTTATCTGTGTTATGTCCGCATCTGGATATTTTGCAAGTGCTGCCCTTACAACGCCGGGGCCGGAAACGCCTACGTTTATCATGCAGTCAGGCTCACCTACACCGTGGAACGCACCTGCCATGAACGGGTTATCCTCGACCGCATTGCAGAACACCACGAGCTTGGCTGCACCAAAGCACGCCTTGTCAACAGTCGCCTCTGCCGACTGCTTTATTATCCCGCCCATGAGCTTGCAGGCATCAAGGTTGATACCCGTCTTTGTAGAGCCTACATTTACAGATGAGCATACCCTCTCTGTGCAGGCAAGTGCCTCGGGGATAGACTTTATAAGCTCGACATCGCCTGCCGAAAAGCCCTTCTGCACAAGTGCCGAATAGCCGCCTATAAGGTTCACGCCCACTGCCTTTGCAGCCTCGTCCATAGCCTTTGCAAACGGCACAGGCGAGCATTTGCAGGCTGCCGAAACGATAGCTATCGGCGTTACCGAGATACGCTTGTTGATTATCGGTATGCCAAGCTCTTTTTCTATCTCCTCGCCTACCCTTACAAGATCCTTAGCCTTTGTGGTTATCTTGTCATAGACCTTTTTGCACGCTGTATCTATGTCAGCATCTATGCAGTCAAGCAGCGAGATGCCCATAGTGATAGTTCTTATATCAAGGCACTCGTTCTGTATCATTCTGATAGTTTCAAGAATATCGTATGTCTTTATCATTTATGTAAGTCCCCTTTTTATATCTCGTGCATACACTTGAATATATCCTCGTGCATGGTATGTATCTCAAGCCCCATGCTGTCGCCCATTGCGGCAAGGTCATCAACAAGTGTCGCAAACTCGCCGTTTATCCTTGAAATATCAACAAGCATAGTCATAGCGAATATATCTTCAAGCACAGACTGGGAGACCTCTATAACGTTTGCATTATACTCCGCACATTTTGTGGACACCTTTGCCAGGATACCTACTGCGTCTTTTCCTATAACAGATACTACTGCTCTCATTAAAATCAACCTTTCTTTCACTAATATGTGATACACAGTCAATTATAACATATTTTTTATCATTTTGCAAGGGCGAAAAGGGCAATAAGTGGATTTTATTATGGCAGGGTTGCATTTTTGTATTTTTTATGATATAATGTATTCATAATTCGACCATTATAGTTTGTTGAAAACAGAAAACAAAAGGGAGTGTTTTAATGTTAAGGAAAATAGTTACAGGTCTTGCGGCAGTAAGTATCGTTCTTGGCGGTGCTGCTGCGGCAGGCAGCAGTTGTGTTTTATCAGACAGTGTGATAGTCGCAAACGCTGAGGTAGTAACAGCAGACGACTACCAGTTCGCAAGCCTTGATGACGGCAGCTACAAGCTCATGGGCTACACCGGTTCGGCGGAAGAGTTCACCGTTCCTGCAAGCATCACCGAGGGTACTGTCAGCACGATAGGCGCTTATGCGTTCAGCGGCAATGCGACACTTAAAAGCGTAACTGTCGAAGACGGTATCAAGAGTATCGAGGGGCTTGCTTTCAACGGCTGCACAGTTCTTGAAAGCATCACGATACCGGCAAGCGTCACCGAGATAGGCGAAGGTGCTTTTGAAGGCTGCACTGCACTGAGCATCAGCTGCTATGAAGGCTCGGCAGCTTCTGAGTACGCCGAAGCAAACGGCATAAACTACACACTGATAGAAGAACCCGGTCAGCCCGAGCAGCCCGAGCAGCCTGAACAGCCGGAGACAGTAAGCATCAAGAAAGCTACTGTTACCTTATCAAAGACATCATATAAGTATAAGGGCGGCGCTGCTGTAAAGCCCGGTGTCACCGTAACATATGACGGTAAGACTCTCAAAAAGGGTACTGATTATACAGTTTCGTATATAAACAACACCGAAGCAGGCACAGGTACTGTTATAGTCTACGGCGCAGGCAGCTATACTGACAGCACTACACAGGATTTCACTATCACTCAGCTAAGTGTCAAAAACGCAGTCGTAAAAGGCATCAAGAAGAATTACAGATACACCGGCAGCAAGATAACACCTAAGATCACATCTGTAAGCGTCGGCAGCTACACTCTCAAACAGAACATAGACTACACCGTCACCTGCAAAAACAACGTAAAAGCCGGCACCGCAACAGTCACCATCAAGGGCGAGAGAAGCTATAAGGGCAACTATACACAGACCTTCAAGATCAAAAAGAAGACTGTTGCAAAGGCAACTGTAAAGGGTATAAAGAAAAGCTACGCATATACCTCTAAGGCTATAAAGCCTGTTCCCACAAAGGTCACTGTCGCAGGCAACGTGCTAAAAAAGGGTACTGACTACACAGTAAGCTATAAAAACAACAAGACTCCCGGTACTGCAACGCTCACAATAAAGGGCAAGGGCAATTACTTTGGCAGTATCAAAAAGACATTCACTGTTGCTAAAAAATCTGTTGCAAAGGCATCAGTAAAGGGCGTATCCAAGAGATACCTTGCGACAGGCAAGGCTATCAAGCCGGCAGTTACCGCCGTAAAGATCGGCAGTGTAACGCTCAAAAAGGGCAGGGACTATACAGTTTCCTATAAAAACAACGTCAAAGCCGGCACAGCATCTGTTATCATAAAAGGTAAGGGCAATTACAAGGGCAAGGTCACAAAGAAATTCACTATCCTTTCAAATAACAGCTATAAGATGTGGCAGTATACGATACAGGTAGTCAAGCTCGTGAACAAGGAGCGTGCAGCTAAGGGTCTCGGCGAGCTGACACTTGATGAAACTCTTTATGACAGAGCAATGATACGTTCAAAGGAACTGTTAAAGAGCATTTCCCATACCCGTCCTGACGGTACACAGTGGTATACAGTATTTGACGGTATCAAATACTACTACCTGGGCGAAAACATCGCAGCAGGTCATACCACTCCCGAACAGGTAGTAAAGGCATGGATGGATTCAGAGGGTCACAGAGCAAATATCCTCAACACCAGCTTCAAGAAGATAGGCGTAGGTCTTGTATTCAAGAAGAACTCCGAAAAGGGATATTACTGGACACAGCTATTCTTAGGATAATAAGCAAAACAGCCGGGGCATATGCGCAGGCGCAATATAGAAGATTTATATCCGACACTTCTGCTGTATCACGGCAGAAGTGTCTTTGCGTTACTTAGGTTTCGCGCCTGCTAAAAGAAAAAAGAAGAAAGAATAAATAAGAAATAAAAACGACGGTATCGCCTTCGGCGATAAATTATTAAAATCCGTCCGCAAAGCGGACACCTTGTTTATTCTTTATTCTTTCTTCTTTATTATTTATTCTTTTAGCAGCAGCGAACACAAAGCGTGAATCTTAAAAAACTTCTATATCGCTGCTGCGCTTATGCCTCGGCTGTTTTTTACGCTATCTCCCCCTGCTTGCCCAAAAACATCGCAGCAGCCCTTGCGAGCATCTCCTGCTCAGGGGTCGCCTGCTGTGTGTCATCTGACGCTACGAGCGCCACCGCACCGGTACAATCGCCTGACGATATTATCGGAACGACGGTGAGCGCTTTTTTATTCACGCCCTCGATAGGCATGAGCGGTCTGGTAGTGTCTTTGGTCTCAAAATATGCACGCCTGCTCTCAAAGATCTCTTCAAGCGCCGGAGAGACACGGCGTTCGAGATACTCTTTTTTGTGACCTCCTGCAACTGCGACCACATGGTCACGGTCAAACACCACAGCCGGCGTCCCGGATAGCTTGTGTATCACCTGCGCCGCCTTGTCAGCCCCGTCAGCAAGCTCGCTCATAAGCGAGTATTTCTTCAAAACGACCTCGCCCCCGACATCTGTGAATATCTCAAGCGGGTCGCCCTCCCGTATCCTCATAGTCCGTCTTATCTCCTTAGGTATCACGACTCTGCCCAGATCGTCGATACGTCTTACTATTCCTGTTGCTTTCATTTATTTGTGCCTCCGTTTGATTTTTGTTCGTGGGAATAGTATGTGCAGAAAATGTAAAATTATGCGCTTAAAAAACGTCAAAAAACAGCGCAGAAAGGAATAAAGAACTTACCGCTTTTTAAAAAGCGTTTGCAGTTTTCCTTTCTGCGCTTGTGTTTTTAACGTCTGCGTAACAGACATATTTATTCTTGGTTTTCCTGCCCGGCACTTTCTGCTGTTTTTTGATCCTGATAATATCAGTTATTTCTTTTCTTCAAAGCCGTCACTGCGGCACCTGCAAATGCCATTATAACTGTAAAGCCTGCCGCTGCACCGGTCTTGGGGTTGGAGGAATTATCATCAGACTTAACTGCACTGCCAGACTCTTTGTCCTCTGTTTTTTCATCTGCCGATGCAGTATCGTCATCTTCATCATCGGTGTCTTCGTTTTCGGCGTCTGTATCTTCCTGTTCTTCGCTGCCCTCGTCGTCATCTTCATCATCGGTGCCTTCGTTTTCGGCGTCTGTATCTTCCTGCTCTTCGCTGCCCTCACCGTCACCTTCATCATCAGTGCCTTCGTTTTCGGTGTCTGTTTCTTCCTGCTCTTCGCCGTCTAAGTCATCGTCGTTTTCAGGCACAGTTACGTCGTCTGAAGGCTCTGTCGTTCCGGGAACATTTTCATCTTCCGGTTCTTCCGGCTGTGTTGTTTCGGTGTCATCGGGTATTTCGGGAGTTTCCTCTGTCTTGTACTCAAGACCATGACCAAAAGCATAGCATATAGTTTCTGCATATCCTTCGCCTTCTGTATAATCATAAATATCTACGGGAAGTTTGCCTGTCGGGGCGTTTCCGCCAAGGATAGTTATAAGTGCCGCAGGATAGTTCACACCGTATGCCGTATTTTCCTTACCGTCCTCCGGCAGTTCATTCATGCCGTCTGCATTGTATGCCGCAACTATGGCATCAGCATCTGTGAAACGTGCAATATCATATGGTATGTTAGCGCTTAAAAATACCACCTTCTTGCCCTTTGAATGTGCAATCTCTATAAGGTCATCTGTAAATGCCGCCTGCCATCCTCTCGTATTGTTTTTATCAATGTTACCTGCATTGTACATCTCTACCGAAACGATCACTGCCTGACATTTATCTATGATCTCCTCGTATTCCGATGCCTCGTGATCCTGATAGCATACATTCTCTGCGGTAACGTCATCATTTATAACGCCGTCCTTTTTGAGCCTGTCCAGTGCGAAAGTCATGGTATTCTCAACATTATCATACGGAAAGAAATAAGCAACACTGCCGTTCTCATCAAGTTTGAGCGGCAGAAGGTCATCATCATTCTTTACAAGCGTTACCGCACGCTGTGCAACTTCAAGAGCCTTCTCACGGTTTTCATTACACCCTACTATCCCGGCAGCCTTTTCAGCATCGGGAGCAGTGTAGTCAAGTATGCCACGCTCCTGCTTCATCGTGAGTATCCTTGTCACCGACTTGTCTATGGTAGACATAGGTATCCTGCCGCTTTCGACCCTTTCTACAAGAGCATTGATGTAATTCTGTGCATATTCAATGTCAGACTGCGACTGTAACGTAAACGGTTCAAGTATGATATCCACATCAGCATTTATCGCAAGCTCTGCTGCATCTACACGGTCAAAATGCTTGTCGATCGCACCCATTACCATAGAGTCAGTCGTGACCACACCGTCAAAGCCAAGATCGCCGCGAAGTATATCTGTTATCATTGTCTTTGAAAGAGTAGCAGGCAGCTTTATGCTCTCGCCGCTTTCTTTTGATATGTAGCTGTCAGTTTCTATCATAGGGAACTGTATGTGTGCGGTCATTATCATATCAGTAGTGTCGCACACCTTGTAATACGGGACAAGCTCAAGAGCTTTCAGCTCATCATATGTCTTGTTGATAAGGGGCAGACCCGTGTGGCTGTCCGTACCTGTATCGCCGTGACCGGGGAAATGCTTGCAGGTGGTGATTATCCCATGCTCCTGAAGCCCCTCTATATACCCGAGAGCAAGGTCACTTACAAGCTGCGGGTCAGACGAGAAGGAACGTATATTGATGACCGGATTTGACGGATTGTTGTTTACGTCAACGACCGGTGCGAAATCAGTGTTGAAACCCAGCGCACTAAGCTCGCTGCCCAGTATCGAAGCGTTTGTCTTTGCAAGCTCCGGGTCACCGGCAGCGCCGAGCGCCATATTTCCGCAGGTAGGTGTACCGGTCATGAGCCTGTATACCTTTCCGCCCTCCTGGTCTGCTGATATGAGCATGGGTATAGCACATTCACTGCTAAGAGCTGCTGACTGTATCTGACTTGTCAGCTCAACAGTCTGCTTTATACCCGTGATGTTGCCCGCATACAGACATACACCGCAGAAATTATGCTCCCTTAAAAACTTCTCCTGCTCGTCACTCAGATGATCCGAATACGGGTCATTGACCCCGTCATACCACTGACGTACAGTCGGCATTATCATCTGCTCTAACTTCTGCTGCGTCGTCATGCCTGCGACTATCTCTGCGACCGATCTTTTTGTGTCATCCTCCGCTGCTGCTGTCACTGTGAACATCGACAGCGACATCGCCGCCGCACTGAGCAGTGACAATAATCTTTTTGTTATTTTCATGCTTTCACTCCTTTACTGTTTTTGGTATACTTATTATACCATACTTCAAGCACATTGTCGAGAGGTTTTGCAAAATTATAGTAATAAAAATCGGACTGATATTTTCAGCAGTTTATAAATTTTGTCATAAGCCCTCTGCCTTTAAAGTACATATCAACGATTTGTACAAACAACAGTCAAGTGATATGGTCAGTTTCCACAAATGGTTTAAAATGGCAGCTGACCCTCTTTTCAAATAGGCATATTTGTGGTATAATCCTATCAGAAGCTAAGGCAACACCGCCGGGCCATTGTATGCCAGATACGCAGTCAGATTTATCAATAGATTGCCTAAATTTACCGCAGGAATACTGTCGTATTTCAAGGTAAATTTGGGCGATATGACGGAAAATATGCAAGTAGATGGCATACAAAGGCGTATGCCGGTGGCCCGGCGGTGTTGCCCTAAATAAACGGAGGTATATTATGAACAGAAAAACGACCCTTAGACATATCATCAGCGCTGCCGCTGCAATAGTGATGTGTCTGTCATACGCATCTATGATGCCTGCTCAAAATGTAAGCGTATCCGCTGCCGATGCAGGCACATTTGACCTTGATGAGCTTAAAGACAACGGTATCCCTGTGCTGAATATAAATATCGACGAAAGCGCCGAGGGCTATGGCACTATAAAGGAAATGAACGAAAGCGAGGATCATTCTGTCGAATGTACAGGTTCATTAAAGCTCGATGTCCCGGACGGCTATACGGGCGATTACAGCAGCAAGGCGCTCAAAGATACCGACGATCTTAACATAGAGTATATCCGTGGCAGGGGCAACTCTACATGGGGTCAGTATAAGAATCCCTATAAGATAAAGCTCGATAAAGGCGCAGACCTTTTAGGCATGGGCAAGAACAAGCACTGGGTGCTGCTTGCAAACGCATCTGACAATACAATGCTTCGCAACCGTATCGCAAGCTATATCGGCGATAGACTGGGGCTTGCCTATACTCCGCAGATGCTCCCGGTAGATGTCGTCATGAACGGCGATTACCTCGGCAGCTATTTTCTCTCGGAGCAGGTAAGGGTCGGCAAATCCCGTGTCGAAATAGACGAGCTTACAAGTGATGATAATAAAGAGCCGGAGGTAACAGGCGGCTATCTCCTTTCATGGGGCTGGCAGGAGCAGAAGGACTCTTCCAAGCCCGAATACCGCTTTATCACGACTAAAAACGGCGAGAAGTATTTCTGTGAATCAACAGACTTCTATGAAGGCTATTCAGACGATAAGACAGGCACCGAGGCGCAGTTTGAGTATATAAACGATTATCTGCAAAAGATCGAGGACGCCGTGCTGTCAGACGATTTCAAGGATAAAGACGGCGTCGATATAAGCGAGTATCTTGACCTTGAGTCGGCAGCGTCATACTGGTGGGTCAATAACTTTATCAAAAACTATGACGCCTTCGGCACGTCAAGCACCTATCTATATAAGGAGCGCAGCGGCAAGCTGTTCTATGGTCCTTTGTGGGATCATGACCAGTCTATGGGCGGCAGTTCTCCCGAGGGCTTCAATAAGCAGAACACCCTCTGGCTCAACAGGCTCAGAGCCTATAATACCGACTATCAGAAGATACTCTTTGAAAAATGGGCGCAGCTTGATAATATAATTACCGACATCATAAAGGAGGGCGGCGTTATTGATAAATATGTCAGTGAGATGTACCCCTCCGAGCAGGATAATGAAAAAAGATGGGATATAAGCTCTATCGAGGGCGATGATTTTGACTATAAGAAAGAAGTCGAGGAGCTTCGCTCATGGCTTGCCGAAAGACAGCAGTGGGTGCGTGACAACGTAAACGATGAGCTTACAAAGGCACGCTGTAAGATCACCCTCATAAACGACGGCCAGGTGATGACGGTAATGGAAGAGGACTATTTGCAGGAAATCATACGTCTTCCCTCACCGCCCGTCAAGGACGGCTATGTGTTCACAGGCTGGGTGACAGCGGACGGCAATAGCGACTATTTCACCCCTGCCATAACAGAGGACACCACACTTTATGCAAGCTATATCCCCGATGAAGAAGCTGTGCTTGCAGAGCACATATTCTTTGAACTGCCTGAAAAATGGGTCAGTATAAACGATCTGTCTGATGATGCTTCTATGCTCTATATAACAGTTCCCAGAGAGCCGCAGGAGAAAAACTATACCTGGACTTCCTCCGATACATCTGTGGCGAGCGTTGATAACGACGGAAGAGTAACAGTGCAAGGTGAAGGCGATACCACCGTGTCTGTCAAGCTCAAAAACGGCAAGACCGGACAGTATACGCTCCATGTGTACGATCCGTCTGTTGCGCCGATGCAGCAGATAACTTCCATTAAATGCGATACTGACACTATCACACTAAAAGCCGGTGAGTACAGCCAGGTAAGCGTATATGCGCTCCCGACCCCAAATGAGGACCCGTTCTTTTCGTATGAGACTGATGACACAGATGTCATAGAGCTTCTTGAATACGGCGCATTTAAGGCATTAGCGCCGGGCGAAGCGACTGTTACTGTCACAACGCTTGACGATCAGGTGACTACCTGTAAGATAATAGTCACAGCCGACTCAGCCGAGGAAGATCCCGGACAGGATAATGACACCGGCAAGCAAGACGACCCCGGGCAGGACACTGATACCGGCGAAGAAGAACTTTCCGAGCCTGAGACCGACACCACCGGTCAGGACACTGACGACCCTGAACAGGAAACCGACGACAAAGACATTGTAAACGACGATACCCGGTCAGTTGATAACGGTAATGACACCGAGTCTGATAATAGCACTGATGCAGAAAAAAACGCAGATAATAAAGCTAAAACGACCGGTGACGGCAATACAAACCCGGCAGATGAGAATAAAACCTCCGCACCGGTAAGCTCCGGCAGCAACAGCAGCAACCCGAAAACAGGCGCTGCGGCAGGCACAGCTTATGCGGCTGCACTTGCAGCGTCAGCAGCACTGATAAGAAAAAAGAATAAATGACCCCCTCATCGCCTTACGAAACACTTGCTGTCCCGTAATGCGATGATTTAAGGCAACACCGCACAACCCACGGCTAACGCCTCTGCACGTCATCTGCTTGCCAGCTTTCCGTCATATTACCCAAATTCTCCTTGACTTGCGCTAGCAAGCCTGCGTCGAATTTAGGCAATCTGACGAAAACCTGGTCGTCGCATCTGACGCACAGGAGTTGTGCGGTATTGCCTTAAAAAAATGCTGTATCAGCATTGTAATTTTCACTAAAATGTGATATACTTGATATAGGCAGCATCGGTGCTGCGTATATCAAAACAGGAGTTGATAATATGACAAAAAAACTGATCTCAGCGCTTGCAGCTTTATGTATGGCAATGGGCGCTGCAAATTGCCTGCCTGATGCGCCCCCCAATGATATGAGCATCACAGTACAGGCAGCAGATACTTTTGTTTACGGCGATTACGAATATACCGTCCTTGCTGACGGCACAGCCGAGATAAGCAAGTATATCGGCAAGAGCGAGCAGGTCACTATCCCGCTCACGATAAACGGCAAAAAGGTCACATCTCTCGGCGAAAATGCATTTATCAATAACAGGACTATGGAAGATGTCCTTCTGACCAAGGCAGTCATCCCGGAGGGTGTGACGGATATAGAGGATAATTGCTTTCAAGGACAGTTTATGCTCACAGACATCACCATACCGTCAACGGTCAGGAATATAGGTATGTTCGCACTCGGCGGTACCGGCTGGATAATTGAAAAGATCAATATCAAAAACGTGCCGATAATAGTAAACGATATTCTTGTAGAAGCCATGAACTGCTCAGGCACACTGAAAATAGAAGACGGTGTAAGAGCGATAGCACCCCGTGCGCTCACAAGCAATGAAAACTCTCTTACAAAGGTAGAGATACCGGCAACGGTAACAGATATTCCCGATGATGCTCTTGCATCACTTCCCGATCTTGTAAATATCACCGTAAGCCCCCAAAACCCTGTGTATGAGAGCAGGGGCGGCGTGCTTTATACAAAGGGTGCCAAAAAACTCATCATCTGCCCGAGCCAGAAAACAGAGCTGACAGTTCCGGCGCAGACAGCGACTATCGGCGAATTTGCATTTGAATACGGCGAGTTTATAAAGCTCCACCTTAAAAGCGGCAGCAAGGTCGCAGACTATGCAAAGAGCAAGGGCATGAGCTATGACTTTTATGACCTGAAAGATATTTCAAAGCTGAACATTTCCTTAAAGACCTCCTACACCTATAACGGCAAAGCCAGAAAGCCACTGCCGGCTGTCACAAACGGCAGCGTGACGCTCGAAAAAGGCAAAGACTATACTCTCACCTATAAAAACAATGTTAAAGTAGGTAAGGCAACAGTTACTATAACAGGTAAGGGCAGCTATAAGGGCAGTATCACCAGGACCTTCAAGATCTATCCTAAGAAAACAGCCGTAAAGAAGCTCACCACACCAAAAACAAAACAGCTCAAAGTCAGCCTGAAAAAGGTATCCGGCATCACCGGCTATCAGGTAACATATTCGACTTCAAAGAAATTCACCAAAAGCACGACAAAGACAGTCAGTGTAAAGGGCGCTTCCAAGACCACAAAGCTGATAAAGAAACTCAAAAAGGGCAGGAGATACTATGTTAAGGTACGCACCTATAAGACCGTTGGTAAAGTAAAGTATTGCAGCTCGTACTCGGCAGTAAAGAGTATAAAAGTAAAATAATGATACCATATCAAATATCACGGAGGTTAGATAATGACAGATACTAAAACATTCCCGCACAGCATAGGCTTGACATCGGTAGGCAACGCAAGAGAGCTCGGCGGCTATAAGACTATGAACGGCAAAGCAGTAAAGCACGGCGTATTCCTGCGTACTGCTATGCTCTCACGGATAAACGAAAAAGACATAGCGATACTTAAAGACAGTTACCGCCTTGAAAAGATTATAGATCTTCGCTCAGACGAGGAGATAAGCGGCAACGAGAGCATGGCGCTGTTCACCGGCACGTCAGCACCCGAGCCTGACCCGGAGATAGAGGGTGTCAGATACTTTCACCTTCCTGTGCTCGATATGAACTATTTTATGAAGGGTCTTGAAAAGATCCCCCTGCTTGACGATATGGTGCAGATGCTCGCCATGACGATAGATTCAGGTCTTATAGGCGATGACCTGTATTTCAACTTCCTTGACAATGAGCCCGGCAAGAGCAGCTTTCGTACTCTTTTCAAGGAGATACTTTCCCTTGAAGACGGCAGGTCGGTGCTTTTCCACTGTACGCAGGGCAAGGACCGTACAGGTGTCGCAGCTATGCTGATACTGACAGCACTCGGCGTCAGCGAGGAGGTCATAACGCAGGATTATCTGCTTACAAACGATTATAATAAACACCGTATCGACGCTGAGCGTAAAATGCTCGAAGCATCAGACAAAGTACCGCCCGAAAAGATAGATACCTTCCTCATGGCAATGGACAGAGTTAATGAGTTCACCATGACAAACGTTATCTCTCATATCAAAGCAAGCCACGGCAGTATGCTCGCATATATAAACCGGGAGCTCGGCATTACCGACGAAGAGATCAAAACACTTCGTGAAAGATTCACAGAATAACAAAGACCCCGGGGCAGCTTCTCTGCTGCTCCCGGGGTCTTTTAGGCAACACCGCCGGCAAGCCGGATCGTCACGCTATCCCTGTGGTGTCCACCTTTTTAAGTACATCTGACACTAAAAATAAGCTGCCGCATATCACAGCTTTACCGGCCGCTCTTACAATATCAAGCGCTTCGTCCACCGAGCCGCAGACCTCAGCTTTTTTGCCGGTCTGCATAACAAGCTCACATAGCTTTTCCCTGTCAAGCGCCCTCTCTGAAAAGTCATCAACGCAGATGACCCTCTCCACCCACGGCGCTATGACAGACAGATACTCCCCTATGTTCTTGTCCCCGCTCATCCCGATAACGGCTGTGAACCCTCCGCCGTGTGAGCGTAATACCTCACTAAGCGCTCTTCCTGCATCGGGATTGTGCCCCCCGTCAAGAATGATAAGCGGCTCTCCTGATAATATCTGCGTCCTCCCGGGGATAAACGCCCTTTCTATCCCCTCTCTGACAGCACTTGCCGAAACTCCGGCGATACTGCACGCATATATCACCGAAAGTGCATTTCTAACCTGATGTGTGCCTGTCATCTTCGGACGGTACTCGCCCTTGTATTCCTCAAAGCCGTCAAAGTAAAACTCATTCCCCTCGCCTGTCATCTTTACTCTTCTCATGTCGGGAATATAAAGCCGTGACCCTTTTTCCTCTGCGGCTTTTTTGAATACCTCTATGACTTTCGGATCATTGCCGGGGCTTAATACGCACGGACAGCCGGACTTTATAATGCCTGCTTTCTGAAACGCTATCTCCTCTAAGCTATCCCCCAGCACCGCCATGTGGTCAAGCGCTACCGACCCTATCACCGAGCAGATGTTATTATCTATAACATTCGTGCTGTCAAGCAGACCGCCAAGCCCTGCTTCGAGTATCACCACATCGCACTCCTGCTCAGCAAAATAGCAAAACGCCAGCGCCTGCGTTATCTCAAACTGCGAAAAGTCGTTTTCGTATCCGCTTTTTTTAACCGCGCTCTTTATCTTCGGCATCAGCCTTTCAAGCTCATCATCAGGTATGTTCTCACCGTTTATCCTTATGCGGTCGTTGTACTCTATTATGTAGGGCGATGTGAAAAGCCCTGTTTTGCACCCCGAGCGTATAAACACCTCGCTTAGCATCTCGCATATCGAGCCCTTGCCGTTGGTGCCTGTCACATGGATAAATCTTAGCCTCTCCTGCACAGAACCAAGCGCATCAAGCAAAGCCCTTATCCGCTCAAGCCCCACCGCACGCTTTCCGAGCCGTGAGAATGAGTCAAGAAACCTCTGCCACTCAGTACACATACATCTTCTCCTTTTGTTTCAGACACACCTTCTGCTCGTTCCTGTCAAGATCCCAGCTGTGGAAGGACCCGCCCTCGCAGAAATCACGCTCGTCGCACCCTTCGCACCTTTCGCTTCTGGTCCATAAAGGCGTTCTGTATATCTCAAACCTCTCTCGCCATACTTTGGTAAAGTCATCACGCAGTATGTTTCCCTGTATCGTTTCGGGGCGTCTCTCAACGTCAAGACAGGCAGTGATGTCGCCGTTTGCCATTATGCTTGCAGTGTAAAGCCCTGCATTGCAAAGAAAATACCAGTCCCTTACCTCACGCTCGTATTCAAGTCCTAAATAATGTGAGCAACCGTATAAAACGCTCCACCCCTCACGCCGCTTGTCCCTTATAAAGTTAAGCATCTTCCTCTGCTCATCATAGCCGAGCATATAGTCATCAAGCGTATTCGCCCTGCCTATCGGCTCTATCCCGATAACACGCCACGAATCCACATCAAGCTCCTTCATCAGCTCAAACAGCTCATCAAGCTCGCCTATGCTCTTTTTTGTGATAACAGATGTCACCTGTACTTCCTTAAACCCCTGCCGCATGAGCGCTTTAATGCCGGCGACAGCTTTTTTGTATCCCCCGGGCGTGCGGCGAAAGGCATCATGCGTCTGCTCACCACCGTCAATGCTCACCGAGATAGTTCCCATGCCGCATTCCTGGAGCTTCATGGCGATCTTATCTGTTATGAGCGTGCCGTTAGATGTCATTCCCCACTTAAACCCCAGCCTGTGGGCATAGCTCATTATCTCAAAGAACTCCTCACGAAGCAGCGGCTCGCCGCCTGTTATGCAAAGCATCGGCAGCCTGCCTTTAAAGTCCTCGGCTATCTTGTCAAGAAACTCAAAATATACATTGACCGGCATCTCTATGCTCTTTACATCACCGCAGCTGCTGCCGCAGTGTAAGCACCTCTCGTTGCACCTGAGCGTCAGCTCTAAAAACAGCTTTCTCAGCTGCGGCTTTTTTCTCAACTCTTTTTTGTAGTCATAAAGCATTTTAAGATGCTTTTGCTTGATGCTTTCCATTTACTTGTCCTCAAACCATTCCGGCGGTCCGTATACACAGGCATTCTCGTTGCCCGACGGGTCAAATTCCTGTCTTTGCTCACTCTGTGCTGTATCATCGCTTTCCTCAGGCTCATCAGGCTCTCCCCCGAACCATTCCGGCGGCCCGTAAACGTCCTCGTTCTGATTTTCAGACGGGTCAAAGTCTGTCTCCTTTGCAGTCGTAGTCGTAGTCGTATCATCAGCAGCCTTTGAGGTCTTCTCCTGCGTCCCGACAGGGTCAGTCTTGATAACATCACTGTGAACGCTCTCCGGCGGAGGACCGTAAACACAGGCATTCATATTCGCCGCAGTCGAAAATATAGTCCCTGCAAGTATTCCCTTTTTGAGCTTTTTAAACATTCCTTCTCACCCTTTCGTTATTTAGCTAAATCTTATCACCTGTTTTTGTACATCGACCACAGCCTCTTTACCAAACGGTATTATGCACCGTGGCATCGCATGACCGATGTTTATATTAAAAACTATCGGCAGCCCCGGGTCATCTGTCACCTCTGTGAGCAGTTCTTTGTACTCAGCTGCATATGTGTTGTCCATAGGCTTTCCGACAAGCACGCCCGACACCACGTCAAATACACCGGCATCCTTTATATATTCAAGTGCCTTGCGGTATTTTTGCGGCTCAGGCTTTTCCTCGCTCGATTCAAGCAGGAGTATTTTGCCTTTCCACTCCTCCCTGTCGGGGAACAGACCGTACTTTTTGCACATCTTGGGCATATCTGCATACCGTCCGCCGTCAAACATATCATATATCGTGCAGATGCAGCCTCCGAGTATCTTCCCCGAAAACACCGGCTCGCCCTGTAAAAGCTCAAACCCGTGGTCGGGGTGTTCTTTAAGCGGTATACCCACCTGAGCTTTGCCGTATTCCTTTCTTTCCTCGTACCATACATCAGACGGCTTTATCTGACTTATACTGCCTGTCATGATAAGCTCTTCAAACGCCTTTTTAGTGTACGGCAACATCTCATGGCTCAGCTCGCATATGTCAGATAAAAAGCTCTGCCCGTAAAAGGAAGACACTCCCACCTTGTAGAGCATAAAATGATTTACAGTCGTGTCCGAGAACCCGAGGAACACCTTGTCGGAAGCAGCCCCTGCAAGCTCGCCGCCGTCAAACAGATACGGCAGCAGCCTGTAAGTATCATCACCGCCGATAGTACATAGTATCATATCGGTGTCAGGGTCATTAAACGCCCACAGCAGATCCTCCGCCCTCTTTTCGGGGTGATCTTTTATGTACTTTACTCCTTTGAGCGCATTGGGCGTGAACCTTACATTCAGCCCGTATTCTTTAAGCCTTTTAAGTCCTATCTCCAGCTCGTACCTGACAGGCTCCTCGCCTGCGATACCGCTTGAAAGGCTTATGATAGTTACATTTTTTATCACTTTTATTCCTCACCCCTTATTGTTACTAAACATTATATCATACATTTATAAAATCGTCAACAAAAAACGCCGCAGCTTACTGACATCACATCAGAAAGCTGTGGCGTGTTATATATCCTGTCAGTTGTTCTTGGGAGCAGCTACTGCTATAACAGCTTCCTTGGTCTTTCTTACGTCCTCAAGGTTCTGAGTAAGAATATCCTCAGCATTCGTAAGAACTCTGTCAAGGTCGCTTGTGAGCATCTGTCTTATCTGAGTATCCTTGTCGATAGCATCTAAAACTATCTGCTCGGACCTCTCATTGGCTTCTCTTATCTTCTCCTCTGCAAGAGCCTCAGCCTCTTTAAGTATCTCCTGCTCGGAAACTATCTCCTGTGCCTTAGCCTTTGCAGCATTGATTATATCCTCAGCCTGCTTGTTGGCATCAGCGATTATCTGCTTTTTGTTTTCCTCGGTATCTCTTGCTCTCTGAAGCTCACCGGGGAGGTTCATTCTCAGAGTGTCTATGTACTCCCTCATCTGTTCAGCATCTATCTGCTTCTTGTTGGTAAACGGGAACGAGCTTGCCTCGTCAAGCAGCTGATCCATCTGATTAAGTATCTGGTCGATTTTCATTTTACACGATCCTTTCCGTTTTTACATTTATATTAGCGTCATTTGCCGCTTATTTTTCCTTGTTTGTGAGCCTTTCATATATAAAGTCATGCACCTGCGGTGACACGAACCCCGATATATCTCCGCCAAAAGCCGCCAGCTCCTTCACCAGACTTGACGACAGATAAAGGTTAGCCTCCTTGGTCGTTAAGAACACCGTTTCAGCGCCGCTGTACAGCTTTTTGTTGACAAGCGCCATCTGGAACTCATACTCAAAGTCAGATACCGCCCTTAGCCCCTTGACTATCGCACAGGCGCCCGACATTTTAAGATAATCCGCCAGAAGTCCGCTGTAACAGTCAACTACGACATTGTCAAGATGCTCCGTGACCTTTTGGAGCATATCCATACGCTCATTGACCGTAAAGGACGCCTTGCTCTTGTGAGCATTAAAGGACACCAGCACTATCACCTTGTCAAACAGGCTCGACGCACGCTCGATAATGTCAAGATGACCGAGCGTCACCGGGTCAAAGCTGCCCGGGCAGACCGCTATACGCATTTATTCTTCCTCCGTGGAGATCGGCTTTTTGTAAACTGTAACTGCGATCTTCCCATATTTGTATCTCTTGTGCAGCATAAGCGTCCCGAAGCTCTCCGGGAGTGTAAGCTCCTTTTCATGCTCGCATACGACTATGCCGCCGTCATTCATCTTGTCGGGCAAGCATTCCATAGCCTTTTCTATCAGCCCGTGAGAATATGGCGGGTCAAGCAGCGCTATGTCAAAGCCCTTTTTGGCAGTCTTTAAATATTCCAGACTGTCCATAGTAAGAATGCGTGACTCCTTTAAAAAGCCGCACGCCATAACATTCTCTCTTACAAGCGCTATCGACGAAGCCGCCTTGTCAACGAACACACAATGCGCCGCCCCACGGCTTAGTGCCTCGATACCGAGCTGACCGCTGCCTGCAAACAGATCAAGCACAGCCGCCCCCGGCACATCGAACTGTATTATCGAATATATAGACTCCTTAACAAGGTCGGAAGTCGGTCTGACATCGCTGCCCTCCGGGGCTTTGAGCTTTCTGCCCCTTGCAGAGCCTGTAATTACTCTCATACGCACACTCCTTAAAATCACACATCTATATTATACAATATTTTTTATGGTTTGTAAATAGCAAAAACAGACATTTTAAAAGGATTTTTAGTTCAAAAACGGTTAATATGCAAAAAAGAAACGGCATGGAAACCCATACCGTTTCAGAATATGTAATATAAAATTACTTTCTCTTAGTAACAACTACTGCTGCGCCTGCAAGAGCAAGACCAGCAAGTGCAAGTGAAGATGCACCTGTGTTTGTGTTGTTTGTATCTGTGCCGGAAGCGTTGCCGGAACCTGAACCATTGCTGCTGCCGCCGTTGCTGCTGCCGCCGGATGTATTGCCGTTGCTGCTGCCGCTGTTGTTGCTGCTACCGCTGTTGTTGCTGCTGCCGCCGTTGCTGCTGCCATCTGCGCTGCTGCCGTCTTCAGAATCGGAGTCGCTGTCGGAATCGGAATCTGAATCGCTGTCAGAATCGGAATCGCTGTCGGAATCAGAATCGCCGTCATCTGTTGTGCTGTCGCCGTCGTCAGTTGTGCTGTCGCCGTCATCTGTTGTGCTGTCGCCGTCGTCAGTTGTGCTGTTGCCGTCATCGGTTGTGCTGTCGCCGTCATCGCCGCCCTCAGAATCTCCGCCGCCGAAACCAGTTACGTCGAATTCAAGTGTGATAGTATCATCAGCACCAGGCATTGTGTAGTCGCCTACGAGGTTTGTCTTAGGATCGTCATAAAGGTTGATGACCATCATTGTAAGGTTATCAGTATTGTCAGACTTTACCTTGAGCTCGCCTACGTTAAATGACTGTGAGCCGATAGTAAGTGTAGCATTTTCAAACTTTACTTCGTTGCCTTCGTAGGTAACACCGTTTGTACCGTCATCGTTCTCTGTTACTTCAAAGCCTTCAAGGTCAGTAGTAACACCGAGCATATTGAAAACTACGCCCTCAGCGTCAAGACCCCACTCCATACCGGTAGTGTCAGTCTCTTCCTTAGTCTTTCTGTCAACCTTTGTAACACCCTTTGTAACAGCGCCGGAGCATCTGTTCATTTTAAGAGTAACATGACCGTCTGTTGTGATCTCAGCATCTTCAAAAGTACCGTCAGCCTCATCAAAGCCACAGTCGCCGTAAACGCCGATGCTCTGAAGAGGGAACTCACCGTCAACAGTTTCTGCGCCCTTTGTCAGATAACCGTCACGATACACATAATCACTTGTCTGGAAGAACAGACCGGCATTAAAAGCAGAAGCCGACAGAGAAAGTGCCGATGCCACTGCAAGTGCAGACATTCCTGCAAATACTTTTCTAAGTTTCATAAATAAAACTTCCTTTCCAAAATTAATCGTAACTATATTATAAACGATTTCACGAAAAATTTCAATATACGTTTTTGCCTAATTTGTGAACGTTTTCTTGTCTATATATCACAATTTCGTCAAGAAAAAATCACAATATTACACAAAATGATTATTTTTTTATATCATTTCACCTTTTTGGTCTGGAATGAGTTCGCCGCCTTTAAATAAAGCCTTGTCGGAATGACCTTGCTTGCGACAACGCCTGCCCTTATCACCTTGCCGGGTATTATCAGCAGCTGCTGTCTGGCAAGCATCTCACGCACGGCATATTTGGCGCAGTATTCCGCCGAAATGCCCGACACCGAGAAAGATGCGTCTGCCACCTCATTGAATTCCGTATCCACAGGTCCGGGGCACAAAGCGCATATCCACACATTGCTGCCGGCCTGTTTAAGCTCCTCATTCACCGCAAGCGTCAGGCTCTTTACATAAGCCTTTGTAGCGTAATATGCCGCCATCATAGGACCTGCCGGCAGCAGCCCTGCGGTCGATGCCACATTTAATATATAGCCCTTGTCCCTCGCCATAAAGTCACGCAGAAACAGCTTTGTAAGAATGTGTACGCCCACCACATTGGTATCTATCATATCAAGCTCACGGTCAAGCGGTATCTCACAGAATGAGCCCACCTGCCCGAAGCCTGCATTATTGATAAGCACCAGCACGTCCTCTCTGTCCTTGTAGTTCTCATACAGTCGTATACATTCTTCTTTTTTCGATATGTCGCATTCAAACACCTCCGACTCATGATGAAGCGTTGAAGCAAGCTCTTTGAGCTTTTCCTCACGTCTTGCCACCAGCACGGTGTCAAATCCTCTCAGGTCAAGATCTATTGCCATCTGTCTGCCTATCCCCGAGCTTGCGCCGGTGATTATCGCTGTTCTTTTCAAAATATACACCCCTTTTTCAATGCACAATTATTGATCATCAATTTACTTTATATTGTTGGCTGTGATCTGTATAGAAAATATGTTCCGCGTGGAACAACTTTCGCATTTGCCCTGTTTACGGGTGTTTGCGAACGTTTATTCTTTCTATTAAGCACTTTTCTATTTATATTACCTTTATATTATACACTTTTTTGGGGGCAACATTCAAGCGAAATTTGTAAATTGCTAATTTGATTTATCAAAAAACCGCCGCACCCGAAGGTACAGCGGTCATTTTCATTAAAGTATATCAAGTATTATAAGCGTAACTACCACTACAAGTATAAAGCCTGCAACAAGCGAAAGCTTTACAAGCGCATGGCCTGCCTTCTTGAAGTTCTTCTCCTTGCTGAAATAGTCAGCAACAGGGTCGATAGTCTGTGCCTTTTCAGCACCGACGAGCTTAGGATTCAGCATATCGTCGATATTTATATTCTTATACTTCTGCTCAAAGGTCTTTGGCGGCTCGTTGCCTGATGTGAGGTTCTTCTCATCATACAGCTTGGAGTTTACTTTAAGCTCGTCCATAGCAAGGTTCGTATGCTGGAAGCCGTCCTCGAGCTTTATGTCGCCGTTATTGAAAGCGTGCTTTGTATCGACAGCCTTCATGGAAGAGTTAGTTGAAGATCTCAGCAGCTGGATAAGAGTATCTGTGTACATACTCTGCTCTTCTTCCTCGGCTGCTATATCCTCAGCGCTCATAAGTGTAGAGGTCTGTATACCACCCGAAGCTGCCGGAGTAACTCTGCCGCCAAGCGATACCTGCTGTGCAGGACCGTTATTGTCAAGCTGCTGTATCGGGTCGAAATGCGGCACAGGTGTCGGTGCAGGCGCCGGCTGCGGTGCTGTCTGAACAGGTGCAGATGCCGGTGCTGCCGGAGCAGGCTGAGTAAGGCTCACCTGTGGTACAGCAGGCTGCGGTGCAGAAGGCTGCGTAAGGCTAACCGGGGAAACTGTTGTCGGCTGTACTGCCGGTCTCGGGGCAGGCGGCGGAGCAACAGGTGCAGGCGCAGGAGCTGCCGGCCTTGGTATTGACGGAGCAGGTGCAGCGGGTGTCGGTGCAGGTGCAGGCGGCGGTGTTATCGGTGCCGGTGCAGGTGCAACAGGTGTCGGTGCAGGTGTGGGCGCTGCCGGACGAACAGGTGTCGGCGGCGGTACCATTACTGCCGGTGACGGAGCAGGTGCCGGCTGTGCCGGTGCAGGTGCTGCCTGCGGTGTGCCCGGTGCTGCTATATCGCCTATCGAGATAGAGCTGCCGCCCATATTGCCGAAGTCATTATTCTCAGCCGGTGCGCCAACCATCTCGCCCTCCTGAACGGCGAGCTTGAGCTTAGGCTGCGGCTGACCTGCAAGCGGCTTGTTTGCCTGAGGAATATCTATCGGCATATACGGAGCATCGACATCTATCTTTGCAACTCTCAGTATATCCATTGCCCTCTGACATTTTATCGAGCCTCTTACCATTTCCTTGACAGGAAGGAGTATTATCTCACAGAAGGTCTGGTGCAGCGATGCGAACGCCTGTCCGCCCTGCCCTATCATCTCGGAGGGGAACCTGTCGCCGAAAATATCTGCCCACTGTGAGGGCTGTGAATCTATGATATTATCTATGTACTTTGCAAGCAGTATCCACATCTCGGGGTACTCAAACGCTCTGTCGTTTATAACGAGCCACATATAGCATCTCAGGAAACAGTCATAGCACGAAATATCCTGCAAATTGAGAGCTACGTCGTCGATAGTGAGCGCTACCGTGAACTGCGGGTCGCTGTAAGCAAAACAGCGGTAGCCGTTGCTTGACAGTTTGCCGTATGCGGTATTTACATCAGCAGCAGACCTTGAAACTTTTGGCAGTGAGTTGAAGTCGAATGCAGTCCTGTAAGAATCCTGCTGCCCTGACGCTGCAAGAGATGAGAGCTTCTTATACGCCTCTTCTATCTCGTTTGAATGTGCGTTTACAGCAACGCCCAGCACTCTGAACGGGTTGCAAGCAAAAAGCTCCTTGGCGGTAACGCCGATAGATACGTTTGCCATTTAAAAGATCAATCCCTTCCGATTTATATTTTTTATTTATATTTGTAAGATTAATTACAATTATACCTATTATCTATTATAGCAAAACACACGCCCTAATATATCAACAAATAATTAACTAACAATTAACTAATAGTTAATATCACCGAATTGTAATAAAATAAACCCAAAAAATTCTGAAAAAATATAAAAAAGTATTTGCATTTTCCGAAAAAATGTTGTATAATAGATATATGTATTATGGATAAGCATTATCTGATGACGAAAATGCTTAAAAAATCAATTTGTAAATCTATTATTTTCACATAAATCAAGGGGGAAATACAATGGGTATATTTAACCGCAAGAAAACACCTGATCCTATCAAGCCGACTGCCGCACCGGCAAAGACTGTAAATGCAGATGATATTTTCGGTGCGCCTACTATAAGAAAGCCCAAAGAGACCGTTACGGAATATGCCGCTGTAAAAGAGGGCAGCGGTGACATCACAAACGAGCCTCTCAACGGTCCTGCATCTATAAATCCCGAGGACATAAAGAAGAAAATGCAGGAGCTCGAGCAGGAGCTTGCCGAAAAGAGCGCTCAGCCCAAGGTGGACTACTCGCAGTACAATCTTGTAGCTGATGACGAGGTGGCTGATGCTCAGGAAAAGTACGAGGCCATATACAAGGAAGAGCATGAGAGATATTTAAGATCCCATGTTCAGGACATAACGGAAGCAAATGTTGAAGACATCGACAACAAGGTCGATGACATGATGACTGAGGTGAACGCTCACAGAGCCACTGAGGCTGCAAAGACCTATGACATATCGCAGGTCGGTGACGAGGAAATGGCAAGGAGCATGAACGAGCTTCAGCAGGCGCCCAAGGACGAGAGCAAGGACGAGCTTTACAGCTCTATCACAGAGATAACTGCCGAGGCGCTCGATGATGCGAACACTATAATCCGTGAGGACTACGACAAGAGAGAAAACAAAGAGATAGTCAACGAGATAGAGAGCATCTGATAAACCCCTACCACAAGCATAAGGAGCTGAAAGTTTTGAATATAAACACTGACAACGCTATCATTAAATACTCTGACAAGGGAAAGCCTTTTCCCTACATCAAGCTGTTTAATGAGACATTTGAGGACTATATTCTCGATTTCAAGAACGTAAGGCTTGAAAAGCTGACAGAGGAGGACGCTGCAAGGTGTCTTGCAAGGATCTTCAAGAAAATGGAGGTAAACGGCGTACCGGTACTGGAGTTTTTCAAGGAGGATCTTGACAGGTGGGCCGATCTTGACCAGTATCACAAAACTCAGAATTTAGCCGAGCTTATCGCAAAGGACATATTCTGCTGCTTTGACAGGAATCTGGACGACGGAGATCATTTCAAGAGGAGCGACAGGCTATACTCGGTAGTGAATGAAAACGGCGAGCATGACTTTGTAATGTACGAAGAGCCAAAGAGCAGGAAGGTATTCGGCAAAAAGCAGGCTAACCCGTATGCTGATTATTTTCAGGATCTGAAAAACAGGTATGATGCGGATTTTCTTCCAAAGACAAAAAACGGATAACAAAGGAGAACAGTTATGGTAGTAATAGAAATGGAAAACGGCGATGTGATGAAGGCAGAGCTTTATCCCGATGCAGCGCCGATAACAGTTGAGAATTTCACAAATCTTGTAAAAGAGGGCTTTTACGACGGGCTGATATTCCACAGGGTAATATCGGGCTTTATGATACAGGGCGGCGACCCCGAAGGCACAGGCATGGGCGGTGCTAAAAACAAGATCAAGGGAGAGTTTCTGGCAAACGGCATAAACAATCCCATAAAGCACACAAGGGGCGTTCTTTCGATGGCTCGTTCACAGATGCCCAACTCGGCTTCGTCGCAGTTTTTCATCATGCACAAGGACGCACCGCATCTTGACGGTCAATATGCCGCTTTCGGCAAGGTAGTCGAGGGCATTGAGGCTGTTGACAGGATTGCAGCTGCAAAGACTGATTTCGCAGACCGTCCGGTAGAGCCACAGGTGATAAAGAGGATATACTTTGAGGAGTGATCTTTTATCACACACATTGAGAAATGAAAGAGCCGCCTTGTCAATTAAGACGGCTCTTTGCTTAATTTTAAAAAAATCGTAAATTCAAAAAAACTTATTGACAAGCGGCTGAATTTATGGTATAATAATTTGGTGATAAAACATCGAGGTGTGGCTCAGTTTGGTAGAGCGCTGCGTTCGGGACGCAGAGGCCGCAGGTTCAAGTCCTGTCACCTCGACCAGCAGAAAAGTCCGTAAACGTTTGGTTTACGGGCTTTTTTGTTTGGTCTGAACTAACGCCTGTCCATTGCCTGTCCATTATTGTCCCGAGGACACCTTTTGCCCGTAACTTGTCCTGATAAGCTGTATCTTCCTCTCTCTTCCGTCCGGGTCGGGCGGAGGAGTTTCTTTTTTGGAAAAATCAAGGACGTTTGCTATCGCCTCGCTTGCCCTTGCGCTTGCGTCCTGGAAGGCGTGCAAGTATATAGAAGTCGTTGTACTTATGGCAGAGTGGCCTAATGCGTTTGAAACTGTTGCAACATCTACATTTGCGTTTATGAGCGAACTTGCGAAAAAATGACGTATGCTATGCAATCCATAGAACGGCAGACCGTTCTTTTCGCAAAGCTTTTTCAGCCATTTGTAAGGCATTCCGTTAAACATAGGCTCACCGTTGTCTTTAGTGAACAGCCTGTCGGTCTCCACCCATTTGCTGCCCATGAGCTGTGCTTGCTTGTCCTGTTCTGACTTGTAGTCTTTGAGCATATCCATAACGTGCTGCGGAAATTTCATTGATCTCTTGGAACTCTGCGTTTTGGTGGTGTCTGTATATGTGCCGACCCCAGAAATGAAATTTGACGTTCTGCGGACATGGATAATGTTGTACTCAAAGTCGATATCTTTCCATTCAAGCCCCATCAGCTCACCCCGACGGAATCCACTGTATATCGCCAATGTGAAAAATACTCGATACTTTAGCGGCTCGTTCTCGATCAGCTCAAACAGCCTGCCGATCTCTTCGATCGTGTATATCTGTTTCTCCTTCTTCTCGCCTTTCGGCACGTAGACCTTCCTGCAAGGGTTTTCGGAAACGATATCCATTCTTACCGCATAACTGAAAACGTCACTAATAAAGCTAAGATGATGTACGGCGGTCTTGCGTGAAAGCGGTTTGCCCGTCTGCATATTCTTTCCATTGAGCACAAGATTGTTGATAAATCTTTGTATCTGTCGCCCTGTGATCTTGTCTAATTTCATATGCCCGAAAGCAGGATAAACCCTCTGTGTGATCTGTCGCATTACTGTGTATGACGATTTTCGCAAATTTACTTTCGCATACTCCTCAAACCACTGCTCCGCAAACTCCTCGAACTTTACATTTGCTGTGACCTGACCACGCAGGCACTTCTCCTCAAACAGTATCGCCTGTTTCTGAACTTCCTTCTCCGCCTGCTTTGGTGTCATGCCCTCCGGCGGTTTCCAGCTCATAGTCTGCACGACTTGCTCACCGTTGAGCTTGTACCCACAGGACACCCGAATTTGATATGTATTTCCTCTTTTTCTTATGTTTGCCATGTCTGATCCCTCCTATAATCAGACCCTTGACATCTCTGTAATTATCATTATACACCATTTCACGTTGTAAAGCAATAAAGCGAATTGAAAACTTTTTATTACAAATATGCCAGGTCTGAATCCTTTTGTTCTTTTATTTCTGATGTTTTACCCTACACTTCTTCCCACTCGGAATTGCAAATGAATTTAGCGAGGATATTGCTAAGCTCGTCCTGTGCCGATTTTATCTTTCGCATATCCTCGGCATAAATGCTGTTGGTTTCATTAGCCTTGCGAGCAATCTGATTTATATTATTGGAAATTGTCCGCATACCATTTATCAGCGGAGCTACGCCTTTCAGATCAAATGTCTTGACGCTGCCATTGAGTGCTATCCGTCTAAGATATGTACCCGTTTTCATTCCGCAAGCCGTTGCCCTGCGCTCGACTTTTGCCCATTCTTCAAGCGAAAAATCTATCTCCTTGCGGTGTACTTGTTTGTATTTTCTTGCCATTTTAGTTCTCCTTTCGTTTTTACATCAGTGATTTATTCCCCCTCGTATGAGGGGCTTTGTGTTAAGGGCATCGGGTTCCTTTAACAGCCAAATCGGAGGGGTGACGCTCCGATTTGGTGGAAAGAGCCGTGGAATACGGCTCTTTCTATACTTGCTTACTCCGGTGAAAATAAGTATTTCAAAAATCGCATTTGCACGTTTCTTCCCGACTTGCCCGATAGGGCTTATTCTTTGATGTCAGTTCGCATCACCCAAATATTTCAGCAGGCTCGACTTATACACAAGTATCTTCCCACGCTCGCCTGCACCGCTTCTCATATATGCGATCTGGCCACGTTTCACGAGCTGGCGGACAGTATGCTCCGAGAGCCCTGGGATAAGTGCTGCACACTCCTTGATAGTAAGCAGTTCGGGGATTTCGGGTTTGTTCTCGACCTTTGTCGGGGCAACATCATCGACAGGTATCATCTTCCGCAGCAGCTCTGCGATCTGCAAGATCAGTTCATTCTTTTCGTTCAGTTTCAAGCGACCTCTCCTTTCGTTTTGTTATCTCCTCGATCTTCATCAGCATTTCAAGCTGACGGTCTTCACTAAGCTCAAAACGCAGCCACCGCACAAGTGTCTGTTCGGAAACGCCAAGCTCGTGAGCAAGCTCCCAGTGCCGCACCCTCCTCGCTTTGAGCTCCTCTCTGATGATCAAATTTGCCATGTTTCATCTCTCCTTTGTTTTTTATTGAGGGCATAATGACGATAATGCTGCCCTCTGTTATTAATAATAGCATGAAAAACACGTCTGTGCCGTATGTTCCATAATCCGAAAAAAATTGCTGATCGGCTCGGAATATTTCATATATGGAATTAGTAACGAGAGAAACAGGGTGTACAAAATAACGTACAGCAAACGCAGTCAAATCGACAACTGTCCAAAAAATGATACCGCAAATCTTGAGGAGTGTGGTATAATATATCTATATAGATTTACCAACGGACAGGAGTGATAATATGAAAACTACTATGGGCGAGAAAATCAAAGACCTGCGTGTGGAGCGACACATGACCACCAAGCAGCTTGCACAGGCAACGGGAATTTCAGAGGCGGTCATCAACGGTTTGGAGAACGACAACGGACGTGATGTCGGGTACAGCCGTATCGTCGAACTTGCTAAGTTATTCGACGTGCCGACTGATTTTCTACTTGGCTTTACGGAGAGCCGTATTACGAAGAATATTGAACTTAAACAGCTTGGTCTGACCGACAAAGCTATCGAGGTGCTGCTTGCAAAGCGTCAGGATAATGATTTGGTGAGCAAGCTGATCGAGCATACTGAGTTTGTCAACCTGATAAATGCGATCGATATCTACGTCAGACAGCTTGCGGAAAAGTCGATCAATACAATAAATAACCTCACTGCAGTGGTGCAGCGAGGCATGGAGAATTATGCGGCAGCAGGCCAGCCCGAAGGCTATGACGATGCGATTAAGTACATTAATGAAACTAAGGTCGATGAGGATGAGTTCCTACGGTATCGGATAACTGAACGCTTCAATCAGATACTGCGTGACTTGCACAGCGAGTTTAATGCCGATGAGCAGATGCCGCCTGTTATCACCGATGCGAATGAGATGTCGGCAAATATGATCGACCTGCTGGATATGGTGAAGGCGGGCGAGGTGGAGCTTGATAGTCCTATGGATGCTGTTGAGTTGATGATGGAAAGGATGGGGGTGAGTGAGAGTGATATGAAGAATGTGGTGGAGAGATTTGCTCTTGATTGAACTACTAATCTTTCCTCAAAGTATACATCATTTCTGGTATAGCAACAGGGCTATGCTGGACTATGTGCGTGAGGGCATCGAGATTGCTAAGACACAGGGCAAGTACACAGGCAGAAAGCCCACCCCGATCGACTGGACGAGGTTCGGGCAGCTCTATGGAGAATGGAAGTCGAAGAACACCACGGGGCGTGACTTTATGCGGAGAATGGGCTTGTCGGCAAACACCTTTTACCGCCGTGTCAGGGAGTATGAAGCCACTCACGGCATCACCGAGCCGACCTCTGCTTGACAATGCCCGTCAGCGGAACGGAGAAGCCCCACAGCACCGTCCGAGCCTGCGGAACGTAAAACTCTAACCGCCTGAAAAAGAAAGCCCTCGTCAAACGCTTGCAGGGCGTTTCCGAAGGCTTACGGTTTGTATTCTGTTTCATTTGGGTATGTGCTGATTGTGGTATGCTCCAAAATGCTGAATTGGACTTGTGTGGGACAGTTTATAGGTGCGCCAATAGACTACGGGATATTGGCTATCTTAGCCTGATAATCAGTCTGTGCTTCTTAATTCATGTTATTCATAGTCTTAGGTTTTTCAAGCTCAGTATTTTCGACCTTACGGTTGTTTTCGGCCTTGATTTTCTTCTCTGCCGCAATAGCATCTACTGTGTGTTGATAGTTAGCAAAGAGATTCTGACCCTTGTCGTTTGTAGCCTGGTTAACAAGCTCCTCAGTCTTGCTACGCTTTAGCATCTCTTTAAAGGCAGGGTTGTTTTGTGTGGCGGATTGCTCTATCTTGTCAAATTCTTCCTTTTTAATGTTAGTGAAAGTGCCGCTTTTCTGAAGAACTATTATTTTACAGCACGTTATTATCTGCGAGAGCGGTTTTGCTATATTCTCGGCATTTGCATTATTGCCGAGTGCCTCTATCTCGTCCTGTGCAGACTTAAGCTGCGCCTGAATGGTGAATGGTTCTTCCTGAGCGGGTGCTTTCTGCTTTGCCGGCTGCTGAGGCTGTGCAGCCTGATTGATTGCACCGTAGATCTTCGCACCGCCGTTCTGCTGTGCCATTGCCTTATACTGATCGAGTGTCTGCTGATCGGTGATGCCGTCCATGAAACGCTTGAAATGCTCATTGTCCTTCATCTGCGGCAGCATCTCCTTCACATAATCCTCAACGGATGCTGTGTTGTCAATGACACTCTGGCGCTGCTGCTCGTTCAAATCGGGGTGGTCGGCAAAATACTTGTCAAGGTCTTCCTTATACTTGTTTTGCAGATATATCCTTGCGGCAACGTCAGCAAAGGCTACCTTTTCCTGCTCAAAATCGGGTACATTTTCCACCTGCGGCTCAGGCTGAGGCTGATTTTCAACCTGATTCTCTTCCAGTTCCTCTACCTCCTCTGCCTGATTTTCCCTGTCAATTACTCTCTGAACACCTGCCTGCTTCATTTCAAGCATTTTATCCATAGCGTCCATAAGCTCATCAACGAATGTTACGGCAGCTATTCTATCATCGGCGTTCTTGTTTGTTCCCTTTTTCCACTGACCGTCAATTCTCTTGTGCTTGAAATAATCAGCGTTTGCCTCTCTGAGCTCTGCGACGTCCTCACGCAGCTCCTCTATCACTTTTTTCATGATATTGTTTGCATAAGCGTCATCCGCACGGCCGTTCTTTTCCATGAGCCTTTCAGTCTCAGCCATTTGCTTATACTTTTTGCCGAACCTTTTGAGCAGCTTGTTTACTTCATCAAACTCACCGCTGCCTCTGCCGAAGAGCTTGGCATTCTTCATCTTGTCAAGAGCCTGCTGATACTTGCCGTTAGGGCCTTCAAACTCCTTCTGCCTCAGATCAGATGCCTTTCTCAGATCTATCTCTTCGTTCTCTAAGTTACGCAGCTTTAATTCCTTGTCAACAGCATCTCTTACGCTATTGCTGACATATGTATCCAGAAACTTTTTATTGACCAGCTTCTGTTCCCAAATAAAGCCATCGACCTCTTTTGCAAATTTAGGGTCTATCTTACGGTAATTAAATAAAGAGCCTTTGAGCCGTCTGAATGCATTGTCCGCAGCCTTGTGGGTCTTTGCGGTCTTCTCGTCGTTATAAAACTGCCCCGGTTCGGGTTCGTCTCTATTATCTCCTAAACGTCTGAACTGGGTCGTGCCGAGCTTGCTGAAGTTGATAAGCTCTGCATACAGATCCTTATATTCCTTGCTCTCCTTATCGTCATCGTCCATCTGCTCCATTTTTTCAATGAGAGGCTTGACTTTTTTCGCCATATCGGCATTTTCGGTCTCGGGGTTATCAATGTAGTGCTGATTTCTCCTAAGCTCATAATCACGGATCAGAAGCTCCTCATCGGAAAGCCCGCCTATTTCTTTCACAACATCGGGTATCTCCGCAAAGATCGAGCTTCCGTCCTCAGGCAGCTTATCCTTTAATTTGTAACTCGGACCGCCCGGCCATACATCAATGGATTTATGTTTCAGTATATCAACAGCAAGATCTCTTATATAAAACTTGTCTTCGAGCTTTTCTTTGGGGATATTGTCAAAGGCTTCCTTTTCAAAGGCTTCCTTTACATAATTGACCCTTTTATCGTCAACATAGTTCTTGACCGGCTGACCATTGACCTTGAAATCTGTCAGGCTTGCACACCCATATACTAAATTGTACACCTGATTTAACAACTCAACATTTTTGCCGTCGGGTGAAAAGTTATTTGCCATCTGATCTCCAAGGTTATCAGCAAATTTCTTGTCGTCCTTATAGTATTTAAGCTCTTCAAATTCGCCGTTCTGAATGCGCCTTGAATACTCGGTTGCAGTCTTATGCCTTCCAACAGAAGCCTCTGCAAGCTGACGGCAGTTCTCATTCAGAAATCCCTCGAGTATCTCTGCTGACTGCGCACTTATCTCTTTGTCGTTTATGTCCTTTTCAATCAGCTCTTTAAAGTATTCCGTTACAGCCTCTACCTCATGATCATCTACCTGATCGTTAGCAGCGGCCTCTTCATTCGTAGCTGCATTACTGCCTATCTCCTTGCAGAATGCTACCATTCCTACATAGTCTTTATTGGCTGCAAGCTCATTAAGTCTGCGCTTTACATCTTCTTTAGTCCTTGGCATAATGTATTCCTCCTGAAAATGTTCATTATCCTCGCCATTCCCGACGGCTTACATAAGAAATACCCTGAAATGCGTTGTTTGGTTGCGGTAAATGCCGGATTTTTATCATTACGATAAAATCACATTCTGCTATGAGCGATTGTTTGTGGAATATAACCAACTGCCTTATAAATAGGGCAATGTTCCTGCTTACAGAAAGCATTGCCCTTATATAAATATACGATTATATCAGTTCCGGACTGCCTTAATGAAAGCTACGCCGTCCTTAAGGCCGACCGTGTACGCAGCTCGCATCTCAGCGGCGTTAATATCGCCCATACGGAGGTTATAAATCATACTTGGTAGTATAGATTGTAGGGTTTACGCTGCTGTTCCAGGTGTATCCCATTGCTATCCCCGAAGATGCGGCTGATGCTCCGGTCGCAAGAGTGGTGATGCCTATTGCTGTTGCCAGTGCTCCCGACACGCAGCGTTTTAAGTGGGCAAACACTATCGTAAAGGAGTTCACTATCAAAGGCTTTGCTATGGATGATGAGCGCCTGAAAAACGGTGGCACTATTCTGACAGAGAAGTACTTTGACCAGCTTCTTGAAAGAATACGTGAAATACGCCTTTCGGAGCGCAGATTCTACCAGAAGATAACAGACATATATGCAACAGCTGTTGATTATGATAAGAAACGGTATCCGGGTAAACCAGATATTATACTGCCAAAATATAAAACAGCAGTCTATATCAATGGCTGTTTTTGGCATATGCACGATTGTGAAAACTTTGTATGGCCTAAGTCGAACACGAAATATTGGACTAACAAGCTCATTAATAACAAGAACCGTGACATAAAATATCATGACCAAATGAAAGAGAAAGGCTGGAAAGTCATTGTTGTTTGGGAATGTGAGATTAACGATAATAGACTTGAATATCTTATAAAAGAAATAAGGGATCTTGAAAACAGAATATAGGATATATAAGCTTTAAGATATTACATATGATAATAGCCGACCTGTCTCCGGGTCAGCTATCGCAATTATTTCATTCAATCTTTCTCAACATCTCCATCACCATCTGTCCCCCTATCCTAAACCCATTCACAAACTCCTGCCTGTTGTTAATGCTGATAAGCTCGAACTGAGCACTCTGATACTTGTCAAACAACTTTCTGATCTGTGGATAGGTGTTCAGCAGCTCCGTTTCGGCAGCTACAAGTGAGTCCATCGCTTTCTTATATTCATTGCTGGAATTGCTGTATGTCCCAATCGGGAACAGATCTCCATTATACATTTCTTCAATGATATTCATAGTTATTCTCCTTAAAAATAGATTCAGAGATGTCAGAGGCCTGTCCATTATCTGTCCATTATTCTTACGAAAACTTATGATTTTTTACATCAAGCTGCAAAAGTTACATCAACGCAAAGTGCGTAAAATAGGGCTTTTGCGAATGATGCGATAAATTGCAATGATCGAATCTTTCAATTCAAGTCCTGTCACCTCGACCAGTGGGAAAGCCCGTAAACGTTTGGTTTACGGGCTTTTTTTATTTGCAGGCGGTGTTGCCTATAAAAAAGCGTTCGCACGGGATAACAGTACGAACGCTTTTGCTTTTTATCAGAATGTTACCGTTCTCGGCTCGCTTGTGAATGATGAGAACGTTGCAGTGGCGTTCTTGAAATAGAACACCTCGGTATTTCCGTCGTCTGCGGAATACATATTTTTAAGCTCGGGGTAGCTTTCAAGCATATGCACCTTTGCTTCTCTTCTGTCGTCGCTTATCAGCTCACCGCTGACTCTGAGCCACACGCCGTCCTTAAATGCACATATCTCGGCATTCGGGTTTTTATGCAGCTGCTTTGAAACGTCCTTGACCTTGCCGGTCTGGATATAGAGCTTGTCCTCAAACATCTCTATCGTGCCGAATGGTCTTACTCTTGCTTTATCGCCGTCAACGGTCGCAAGGTAATAGGTCTGTGCTGACTTTAAAAAGTCGTAAACTTCCTTCATAAAAATGTCCTCCTATTCTTACGGGGCAAAGCCCGTTATTATCTGTGTTGCGGTCACATCTACCATATCGCTTTGCATGATAAGCTCGCCTATCGAGCCTGCCCGAAGTATTCCTGACAAGGGGTTTTTTACACTTTCGATATGACCCTCTATCTCGCAGTCGAGCGAGGAATACTCAAACGCCAGTGTAGTATCGTTGGTCACACACCCACGCATATACAGCCCGTCTATAAAGCAAAGCCCCTGGAGCGATTCTATCTTACAGTTTATAAGCTTCATATTTTTAGAGTTCCAGCCGAGATACTCGCCTATGATCGTACAGTTTTCGACAGTTACGTTCTCGCTGTTCCAGAAGGCATCCTTACTGTTTAATACGGAGTTTTTGATAATTATATCCTTAGCGCCGTCAAACGGGTAATTGCCGTCAAGGGTGAGTGAGTCTATCTGCATATCATGGCAGTTCATAGCAAGGTAGTCGCCCTTTGCGGCAACGTTTTTAAGCGTCACGTCCTCGCAGTGCCAGAGAGTTTCCTCGGCAAACGGCATACAGGTATTTGTAATACTCAGTCCCTTACAGCGGCGAAAGCTCTTGGGCGCTACGATCTTTACACCCTCAAAGCTGACATTCTCGCTGTACCAGATGCCTGCTCTGCCCATTTCGCAGACTCTGCCGCCTTTGACAGATACGTTTTTGCTGTACCAGAGAGGGTATTTCCACTTGAAGGAGCAGTTTTCAAGCGCAACGCCGTCTGAATGCTTGAGCGGGCTCTCGCCGTCCTCAAAGGTACAGGAAACATACTCTATATCCTTTGCCATGAACTCGGCACGCTCGCCGGTAAATGTCATATCTTTCTTTGATGTCATATATTCTCCTTTGGTCTGTAAAAGTCTCTGAGCTTTTTCCTGTCAACGACTACAAATGCCGCCGCAAGTGCCGCTGCTGTGACCGCCCAGCTGACTGGGTACGCCGCCATAAGCACATCGAAGTGCTTATTATTCATAAACACAAGATACATCCAGCCTATCCTGACACCGCACACGCCTGCCATACACACGACAGCCGGCACGAAGGAATAGCCAAAGCCCCTCATATAGCCTGAGAAGATCTCGATGAACACATTGACGAACTCGGCGCACAGGATAAACCTTATCCTGACAAGCCCTGTCGATATAACGTCGGGGTCGGAGTTGAAAAGCCCGAGCAGCGGTCTGCCGAGCGCAAGGATAAGCATTGCAAGCAACACTGTGAATATCATATCCTGCAAAAGTGTTATCTTAAATACTTTTCTGCATCTGTCGGGCTTGCGTGCCCCGTAGTTCTGCCCGATAAAGGTCGTACACGCCTGCCCGAAGGCATTTATCACATAATAGACGAATATCTCTATATTGAATGCCGCCGACGAGCCTGCCATTACGTCATTGCCGAGGCTGTTGACTGCTGACTGGAGTATGAGGTTCGATACTGCGAACACCATTCCCTGAAAGCCTGCCGGCAGCCCGATAGCTGTCATTCTGCGAAATATCGCCCAGTCTATGCCGAGCTTTTTAAAGGAGAACCTTATCGCCGACTGCTCACGTCTTAAAAAGAATATCAGCAAGCCGGAGCTTACGGCGTTTGAGATCATCGTCGCAAGTGCGACGCCGTTTACGGTCATGCCCAGCACCAGCACGAAGAAAAGGTTCAAGATCACGTTTATAACGCCTGACACCGTCAGGCAGATAAGCGGCGTGCGTGTATTGCCACGGCTGCGGAAAACTGCTGACGCAAAGTCATAAAGCAGTATCACGGGAAGCCCCATGACATACACCCGGAAGTAAAGCCTTGACATCTCATACACATCATCGGGTATCGACATAAGCCCCAGTATCTTATCTGCGAAAAGCTCACACAAAAGCGCTAACACCACACCGCAGAGAAATGAAAAGGTAAGTGCTGTATGTACGCTTTTTTGTACAGCTTTATCGTTTTTCTGACCGGTAAAGCTCGCTATTACGACATTTGCGCCTATGGATATACCTATAAAAAGGCTGATTATCATATTTATAACGGGGGCGTTGCTGCCGACTGCCGCCATAGCGTTCTTGCCGACAAACTGCCCTACCACTGCAATATCCGCCGCATTGAAAAGCTGCTGCAATATACCTGTTGCTGCAAGCGGCAAAGCAAATCTCAAGGTCTTATCGCCGATAGTGCCGTTAAGCATATCAAGCTCTGTATTGGTCCTGCTCATACATTCCCCGGAAAAGCACCGGGAGGATCTCTCCCCTCTTTAAAATTACCGCACAGAAAATCTCCTGTGCGGTATCTTGATAATACTATAATATCATTTATATAATAACTGCGTATATATAAACTTTTAATATTTATGCGAGCCTGAGCTCTACGTTCCAGCCGGCTATTTTCTGCTGGATAAGCAGGACATCGTTTATATTTACCATGCCGTCTGCGTTGACGTCGCTTGCGTACTCATCAATATCTACGTTCCAGCCGGCTATCTTCTGCTGGATAAGCAGGACATCATTTATATTTATCTTGCCGCTGCTGTCAGCGTCGCCGGGAAGAGCGCCATTTATAAGATCATAGTTTATACCGTTTTTGACGGCGTATTTATATGCCGCAGAATCCTTGACGCATCTGATCGTATAGCCGTTGACCTTCTGAGGTAAAAGCTCTGAATAGTCGCCGTCGAATTTATAATTTATCTGTCCGTAAGCAGCACTCTCGTAGCCAAAGGAATGATCGCCTATGGTCTTTACGCTCTGGGGGATAGTTATTGTCGTGGTGTTATTAAGATTCATCATATAAAACGCACCGGAGCCTATACTTGTGAGCTTTGACGGCAGCTTTTCTACATTCATATCGGTACAGTACATAAACGCATCACTGCCGATAGTTTCAAGTGATGACGGCATATTTACATCTTTTAAATTATAGCAAAAGGCAAATGCGCCGCTTTTTATCTCACGGACTGTATCGGGGAGCGTTATGCTCTCACATACCGTCTTATTCAAAAACGCATACTCGTCTATCACCGTTACCGGCATACCGAGGATAGTTCCGGGGACAGTAATAGTCTTTTCATCAATATTGCATTTGGTTATCGTGGCTGTATCGTCATCATTAAAGGAGAAGTCATAATCTTCAAGCAGCTGTACAAGCTCTTTACTCACATATTTTGTATAGTCAAAGTCAGCTTGCGGTATTTCTGGCGGATCGTAGAAATAAACGCCCGTCGTACCCTTACTGTCTGCTGTGGTATGGTCTTTATCAAATCTGTCGCTGCCCCTGGCAAAAAACTCATGAGATACTCTGCCGGTATCGTTCCATGTCACATCTACATGGTAGTATTTGCCGTCGTCGAGCTTGATAACGTTCCACTGGTGAGGTTCTCCTGATCCGTTGCCGATAACAAGCACGGTATCAACCCCTAAGTAGTTCATAACGAGAGAAAAGCACTCTGAATAGCTCTCGCACACGCCTAAGCCGTTTTCTATGATGCCCATTATATTATAAAGCCCCGGGTCGTTCGTGATAGTATCAGGATACTGCGCTATCCCTATTATCCTGTCCTGAACGATGAGCGCTTTCTCATAAATGCTCGAAAGAGAGTCTGTCCCCTTTGTCATGGCTGACAAAAAGGCGTTTATCTTCTGCTTACATTCTGCACGGTACTCAGCATCTGCATACTGCTTATCTATATAGCAGCCCATAGTATTATAATTATACACTATCCTTGATGAGATAAAGTAAAAAAGCGGATTATCATGGCACAGGATATTATGGACATCGCTGATCTGATCGATGCTTACGCCAAGCTCGGAGTAGTTGACTTTGCCTGCTTCAACTATATCGCCGCCGGGCGAATAGTTATTGCTGTAATCCTTATCAGACTCCCAGACTTCAAGAAAAATGTCGTACATCTTATCATAAAACGTCTGCAACGCCTTACCGTTTTCAAGAGTACCCAGAAACTCATAGCCATAGCGTGAAGAGCATCTCTCGGCAAGTGATATGCTCTTACTGTCAGACAGGCTCACCGCACCGGCTGATGCAGTTTGCTGTGCCGAGACAGGTACGCTTACTGACAGCGGTGTTACCGCCATTGCTGCCGCTGCAAGCAAGGATACTAGTTTTTTATTCTTCTTCATAGCAAAACCTCCCTGTTATTATAAAAAGCTATGCTGCCTTTTGTATTGCCTCGCTGTCATTTTCACTCGCTGCCTCTTCAAGAGCATAGAAAAGTGACATTGCCTTATCATAGTCCATAAAATCAGCGGCGTTGTCCTCTTTATCTGCATTCTTACGGACTGCGACCTCTGGGTGGAACTGCACACCTATACAGAAGCTGCGGTCTGCACGTTCAACGCCCTCTATTATCTGTTCGCCCTGCGTTGTTGTATAGGCATTAACAGTAAGAGCAGTATCGTCTATACTGCCGACCAGCTGATGATGCCACGATGGTGCGCCGTCGATGCTTTCAGTGCCAAGTATCTCATAAAGCTGTGTATCCCTGACGATGTCTGCCGGGTGAGGGACGAGATCCTTTTTCTCGGGGTCACGGTGTTCATTATCATAGTCTATGCCCTTTTCCTTGAACCACGTTCCTATATCCTGGATCATATCAGCGCCCGACACCACCGAAAGCATCTGCATACCACGGCAGATACAAAGTGTGGGGATATTATTATCTATACAGTATTTAAGCAGGATATAGTCGGACACATCACGCTCGGCTGAAAAATCGCCGTCCTCCTCTATACCGTGCCAGGGCTGCTCGTTATAGTAAAGCGTAGGGCTTATATCCCAGCCGCCCGGGAAGATGATACAGTCAACATCCTCCATGACTTTATCGGCATCTGAGCCTGCCCAGCCGTTTGTCTTGACCAGCTTTGCAGCCTGTGATGAAAGTATACCGTGCTCGTCCTTATATTCCTTTTTAAGCTCGTTGTTCTCATATTCAAGGTAATCAGGTCTGACCATATCAAGCACTACAAGCTCGACATCTGCGCTCTTTGCAGTTTCTTCGACCGTCTTTAAGGTAGATGTATACGAATACGAATCAGGCACGTTGCTCCATGCGACTGCGACCTTTATACTGTCACTGTCTGTTTTATCATTATCCTGCAAAGAAGAGGTATCCTCCGGATCAGCTGAGGACGCAGTAGTATCCGGCAGGCTCTCGTCTGATGAAATATCCTGTGAAGTGCTTTTGTCAGCGCTCTCTTTATCACACGCCGAAAAAGACAGTGCAGTGGTGCCTATCATCAAGGCAAGCAAAACGGAGAGCCCTTTACGGCGGATATTGATATGTGTATTCATGTTCAATTACCTCTTTTCAGTATGTAGTATATTGTTGGATAAGGCTTTGCTGCGGTGTTTTATAAGGCACACATACATTTTTGTTATACATTACTGTTAATTATAACGCAAATTTATGAATTTGTCAATCGTTACGGGTACGAAAGGATATTGTTAAAATATATAGCTATAAGCACTGCGGATATACGATGCTGCCTTGATCAGCGGAAAATTGGATACTCTGTTTTTTTATGGCTGTATGCAAGATTTGACTAATGGTAAATAAGCATATATTTATAAACAAATTATTACTCCGGCTGTTTTTTCTTTTGTCGTAAATTGCCGAAAAAGCGGAGAACAGGCGGATTTTTGTTGACATATGGGGGGGTTTGGGTTATAATGATATTTGTAAAAATCAATAATTGCAGGAGGAAAGGATATGGCTGAAAAATACGCACTTACGGCAGCGCAGAATATGCACTACCAGTGGATAAAAAGCTACAAGACACAGCAGGTAGCAGGGCTTAGCATAGCGGCGGCATTCAAGTTTGATCTGGATTTTGAGATACTCAAAAAATGCCTTATGCTCGAAGCTGAACGTTACGGCTGTCTGCGGCTGAGGTTTACAAAGCCTGACAAAAACGGCGAGATACAGCAGTATCTTGCAGCGCTTGATGATGAGCCTGAGTTTGCAGATCTTTCGGGCGGCAGCATGGAGGACGCTGACAGGATCATGCAGAGCTGGGCTTACATTACCTTTGACGGCGATGATATACCGATGACTGAATTCAAGCTCGTAAAGCTGCCGGACGGATTCAGAGGGTTCTTTGCTCACATAGACCACAGGCTCATTGATTCTGTCGGTGTGGCTGTAATGGTCGGCGATGTGATGCAGCTTTATGCGTATTATGCCTTCGGTGCTGAATACCCTGCCGAGCTTGCGGACTTTGAAAAGGTACTTAAAAGCGATCTTGACAAGGCTGCAAACCCCAGACGTCTTGCAAAAGCCAAAAAGCTATGGGACGAGGATCTTGATCTCAACGGCGAGCCGTTATACTCTGACATTCAGGGCAGGAGCGTGCTTGAAGAAGCAAGAAAGCGTCATGGCGACCCGGATCTGCGCTGTGCTGACATTGAGAGAAAGCAGCTTTTCGTTGCAGTCAAGGACTACAAGCTCGAAGCTGAAAGTGCAAGGCAGGTGATGGATTTCTGTATGCAGAGGCAGATCTCCCCTACCAATCTTCTTTTACTGGTGCTGAGGACTTATCTTTCTATGGTCAATGAAAGGCAGGAGGACATAACTGTTGAGAACTTCATCTCACGGCGCTCGACTACCGATGAGCAGACCTCGGGCGGCAGCAGGACGATATGCTTCCCGTGCAGGACGGTCATTTTGGGAGATACGACGTTTTTAGACGCCGCAAAGAAAATACAGAACGTACAGAACCGCATATACATGAACGGCGGCTACGACCCTGAGCTTATAAGGGCTGAGATGAAGCGCCGCTACAACACCCCTGACGACACCACATATGTCAGCTGCTATCTTACATATCAGCCGCCGCTGCCGCTTTCGGGCAACCCGAAGCTCAAACAGATCCCGATAAGGGTAAAGTGGTTTGCAAACGGTGCGGCAACTAAAAAGATGTATCTGACAGTTTCACATCTGCCGGACGGGCAGCTGAACTTCTCCTATCACTATCAGACGGTATGTCTTGAAGAAAAGGATATGGAAGTGCTTTACTACTTTATGATGCGCATACTTTTCAGAGGGATAGAAGACCCCTCTCGTACACTTGATGAAATTATGGATATGGTCTGAAAGGAGCAAAAAAACATGGAAGAGAGATTCAAGGAGCTTGCAGCTCAGTACTGCACGATAGACGCTAAGGACATTACAAATGATATGACATTCAGAGATGATCTGGGGTTCTCATCGCTTGACCTTATGACATTCTTAGGTGATCTTGAGGATGAATTCGACACCGAGTTTGAGCTTGGCGATGACGAGCAGAAGCTGTCGAATATGCGCACAGTCGGCGACGCTATCGAATTTTTAAAGTCTTACATCGATTAAGATCACTCGGAGGTGCAATACTATGAGCAAGACATTAAGAGAATTATGGGACAAGTGCGCTGAGAGCTTTTCTGACAAGCCGGCTGTCCGCTGGATAGAAAACAAGGACATCAAAGAAAAAAGCTACAAGGAGCTTGACACTAATATAGTCAAGATAAGAAAGGGCATATCGGCTCAGGGGCTTAGTAATACGCACATAGCGCTTTTAGGTATAAGCTCTGTCAGGTGGGTAGAAGCATATTTCGGCGTTATCACAGGAAAGAACACTGCCGTGCCGATAGATGCTGCCTTAGCGCCTGCTGATATAATTGATCTTCTGAACCGCTCGGACACGCAGGGGCTTTTTATAGACCCGAGGTTCGCAGCGCTTGTCCCGCACATCAGACAGCACTGTCCAAAGGTCAAAAAGCTATGGACGCTTGCTGATGAGGCGATAGACGGCACACAGACAGTTTCCGACCTTATGGCAGACGGTGAGGGCAGTGAGGACGTCGCTGCACCGCAGGAGGACGATGTCGCTATGATAATCTACACCTCCGGCACGACTGGCAAGAGCAAGGGCGTTATGCTTTTACAGAAAAATCTGTTTACCAATGTTGAGGCGCTGGCGATAGGTCCGAAGCCCGGTGTGGTATTTATGAGCGTTCTGCCGGTACACCACGCTTACTGTCTTGTTATGGACTGGTTACAGGGATTCCAGATGGGGGCGGTGCTTTGCATAAATGATTCGCTCCTGCATATCGTGAAGAATCTTTCTGTTTTCAAGCCGCACGTTATGCTCATGGTGCCGCTTATGATAGAGACTATATACAAGCGTCTTAGAAGTGCAGGTGCTAAAATGACTCCCGAGGAGGTAAGGCAGAAGATATTTGGCGGAAACCTCAAAAGGATATACACCGGCGGCGCACATCTTGACCCGTACTACATTGATGAATTTGCAAAGTATGATGTACTCGTGCTTGAAGGCTACGGCATGAGCGAATGCTCACCTGTTATAAGCTCGAACACCGAGAGCCACTACAAGGCAGGCTCGGTAGGTAAGCCTTTGCCGAATGTAAAGATAAAGTTCTCTGAATCAGGTGAGATACTCGTTCATGGGTCAAGTGTTATGACAGGCTACTACAACATGGAAAAGGAAACAGAGGAAACTCTCAAGGACGGCTGGCTGCACACAGGTGACAAGGGCTACATGGACGAGGACGGCTTCCTGTACATAAACGGAAGAGTGAAGAATCTTATTATCCTTTCAAACGGTGAGAACATATCGCCCGAGGAGATAGAAACAAAGATAGCGCTTGCACCGATAGTGAGCGAGGTCATTGTTACAGGTGATGACAACGCTCTTACTGCAAGGATATTCCCCGAGCCGGAGGCAGCGGCTTCAATGAGCAAGGACGAGCTTAAAGCGGCGCTCCAGCAGATACTTGATGAATACAACAAGGAGCAGCCGACTTACAGGCAGCTGTCAAGGCTCATCATCAGGAAGAACCCGTTCTTAAAGACCTCAACGAGAAAGATAATCCGTGCGAAGGTAGACACAGACGAATAAATAAAGGCAACACCGCACGACCATTGTGTGTCAGATGCGCCGTCCGGATTTTCGTCAGAATGCCCATTTTTGCCGCCGTTTTACTGGCGTAAGACAAGGTAAAATTGGGTATTATGACGGAAATCCGGCAAGCAGATGGCATACAAAGGCGTGAGCCGGTGGTCGTGCGGTGTTGCCTAAAAAAACAAAAGAAAAGGAAACCACAGGCTAATGAGCAAGACCATTTACACGCACATATCAGGCAGTGACGCTCTGCCGCTGGAGGTCATGCGGGTCACACCCGACGACACAAAGGACATAAGGGGCATAGTACAGCTTGTTCACGGAAAGAATGAGCACAAGGAGCTGTACGAGGAATTTATGAGGTATCTTTCCTCTTACGGGTATGTGACTATTATCCATGACAACCGTGGGCACGGAAACTCAGTACTCCGTCCGGCTGACAGAGGGTATATGTATGAGGGCGGAATGAATGCCTTTATAGAGGACATATATGAGATAAGCTGTGATATAAAAGAATGGTGCGAAAAGGAATACGGCAGAGATCTGCCGATAACGCTGCTCGGGCACAGCATGGGGTCTATGGCAATACGCTGCTACATCAGGGAGCATGACACCATGATAGACAGGTTAGGAGTTATCGGCAGCCCGTCAAAGAGCAGGCTCGCACCAATAGGGCTGATGCTCGTCAGGGGATACAGCAGGCTGCGTGGCGGCAGGGTGCGTTCAAAGCTCGTTGACTTTTTTATAATGAGAATGAAGTACGCTCGTCTTGACCGCAAAGAGAAAATGCACGGTTCCTGGACAAACACAAATACTGAGGCTGTTAAAAAGCGTCAGCAGGACGAAAAATGCAGATTCAAATTTACTCTGAGCGGTTTTGAGTGCATGACAGGCTTGTCGATACTTACCTACAAGGGCGGCTATACAGCGAAAAATCCCGATCTGAAAATAAGATTTTTCTCGGGATACGATGACCCTTGCATGGGGTCGGTACAAAAGCAAAAGCAGTCAATGGCTTTTCTTAGGCGGCGTGGCTACAAGAATATCTCGGGCAAGGTATACCACGGTATGCGGCATGATATTCTGAACGAGCGAAGAAAGGACAAGGTATATAAGGATATTTTAAAATTTATAGAAGAATAAAAACAGCCCCCCGGTATGGGTAGCGCTTATAAAAATGCTTATGTATTTTATCGGGGGAAACCTTTCTGAAGACTGGTTTCCTCCGAACCCCTTTCCAAAGACTGTCAATTTATTTTTTCATAAAGGGCATATATGCCCTTTTTGAAAAAATGGGTCAAAAGTTTTAGGAAGGGGGTCTGGGGGATAACCCTTTTTCAAAAGGGTTTCCCCCAGTAGAACATATAAGTATCTCTATAAGCACCGCCCATACACAGGGGGCTGTTTTTTATCAGTCGAGCCACAGGAAGTTGTTGTCGGAATTAAAGAAATCCACGTTATAAAGCAAGATCACCTGTGAGATGCCCTCGCTCTTAACAAGCTCGGACACGGTTTTTTCTTCCATATGGTAATAGCGCATATCCACGACGTCGATAGTTGAATAAACTGTCGCTAAGTACGGAAGCATAGCATTTGCGTAGGAATCCTTTATCACAAGTATATGCTCATCGTTCCCGACATCTGAATGGATAGTAAAGCGTGAGTAGTTGCCGCCGAAAAGTGTGGCGTACTTATCCTTAGTTTCGAGCTTGGTGAGGTCATACATTCCTACAAGAGTATGCGGATCCTCCTGCTCCTTTGCAAACTCGACAGAGTAGACGCCGCCGTTATGGGTCGGTGCCATGAATCTGTCGGCTTTTTGCACAGCAGAGGGGGCTTTTGAATAGAGCGTTCCGTAAAACTCAGCGTTTATCGTATGGTAGTCAAGGTTTCCTATTATCTTGCTGTCATACTCTTTACCTAACTCCTTCATCAGTGCATAGAAGCCGTTCTCAGCGCCCCACGCCGTCCAGTGGTGGTCGGTGCGGTAGAATACAGGCGACACGTCGTCATTCTCTACACCGTTAAATGCACTTTTGAGCTGCTCATACGGGCAGATGAAGTCTATCTTTTCATCAAGCTGCGACTGCACCTTTTTTACTGTTTCCATCTGGTCATCATTAAGGCAGCCGGCGGGGAGCTTATCGCTATGCACTGCTGTTGCAGTAGGCACCAACATAAATGTCATCGGCACATCGACTTTTTTTGCAAAGTCATTTACATACTGCACGTTGCGAAGCGTCTGCGGCGACTCCTTATACTCCTGTATCAGATAGCCGTCGTCTGCAAAGTACACGCCGTTCTGATAGCTTCTGAGCATCAGTCTTTCGATATCGACCTTCATGGAATAGAGCTTATCACGCAGCGGCAGCTGGTCTGACATATAGCTTTCAAGCTGCGACTGGAAGTCGCCGTTTAGGATATTTTCGGTACTTACCTCGGGCGACTGGGCAAGAGTACGGTTCTCCATATCGGAAAACTCCCTGTCCTTCATGACAAGCCCGACTATCGCAAAGCCGAATATGAATGCTAAAAATATAAAGGTGATGACCTGTTGTTTTATCCTCATATCCTGCCCCCCTCAGAACCTGAAATACAAAAACGGATTATACGAGCTGCTGACAAGGTATGCTGCACTGAGTATCAGAAGTGCAAGTATAGCAAGCGTCTGCACTGCATCGAATGCGACGGTGCTTTTGGCTTTTATCTTCACGCCTGCCCACCTGCAAAGTGGTGTGGATGCTATGACAAGCACTATGAACATCACCGCAAAGGACAGAAGCTTTGATACTGTCATATCGTTTATAAGCGGCAAGCCGCCGAGACCGAACATATTTTTAAGGTTATTTATCAGCTTGTCCGTATCGTCAAACGCAAACAGCGCCCACCCCAGCACTATGAAAAACAGCGCATAGATATGCTGCACCGCCTTTGGCGTTTTGACAAGACCCTTGCCCCAGATGAATTTTTCAAGCAGCAGCAGAACGCCGAAGTACACGCCCCAGCCCATGAAGTTCCAGCTTGCACCGTGCCAGAAGCCTGTGAGCGACCACACTACCATGATGTTGAAGATATGCCTGCCCTTGCTGCATCTGTTGCCGCCGAGCGGTATATACACATAGTCACGAAACCAGGTCGAGAGCGAGATATGCCATCTGCGCCAGAACTCTGTGACGGACTTTGATATATAGGGGTAGTCGAAGTTTTCCAAAAACTCAAAGCCGAACATCTTGCCAAGACCTATCGCCATATCAGAATAGCCCGAGAAATCAAAGAATATCTGGAAGGTATAGGCAATTATCCCGAGCCATGCCGCTGTGACCGAGAGCTTATCATTGCTCATAGCCGACAGCTCCTCGAACAGTGCGCCTGCGGAGTTTGCAAGAATGACCTTCTTTGCAAGTCCGAAGGTAAATCTCCTGACACCGTCCGAGAAAAGCTCAAAGGATTCCTTTCTCTGTGTGAGCTGCTCCTCTATCGTCTGGTAGCGCACTATCGGCCCGGCGATAAGCTGGGGGAAAAGTGCTACATACGTCGCAAGGTTTAAAATATTCCTCTGCGGTCTTACCTCACCCTTATACACATCTATCACATAAGAAAGCGTCTGGAAGCTATAAAAGGATATACCTATCGGCAGTGCTATTTCCAGCGCCTTTATACCGAAGCCGCCTATATCGTTTGCGGTCTTTATAAAAAGATTCGTATACTTGAAAAAGAAAAGAAAGCCTAAATTCCACACTATCGCCGTTATCATAGCAAAGCGTGCTTTGAGGACGGCTTTTTCCTTATATCTGCTCTTATCTGCAAATATACCTGTGATATACGCTACCGTTATGCTTGCAAGCATTATCAGCACATATTTCGGCTCGCCCCACGCATAGAAAACAAGGCTGAATACCAGCAGCACGAAGTTTTTGAGCTTCCTCGGCACTACAAAGTAGGTGAGCATACAAAGCGGCAAAAACAGGTACAAAAATACATTACTGCTAAAAAGCATTTAAACCCCCTGAAAAAAACACAGGGCAGGGTCAACCCCCACCCTGACAGATCTTACTATGTCATTATCCTATTATCTCTTTTGCCTTTGCGTTATCATTTGAAAGGCACATATAAACGCTGTTGCCCTTTATGACTATGACAGGGTCATTGAGCTTATCCATTTCCTCGGGGACATAGTCCTTGAAGGTGGTTTTAAGATCCTCTATCCTGTTTTTTACAGCGTCCTCTATCTTTGAAACGCCGTCTGCGTCCTTTGCTTCGATACAAGCTATCTCCTCAGCAGTAGCGCCGCCCGAGCCTATATATATTTTAGCGCTCTTATAGTCATCGGCTGTCAGCTTATAGAGCTTCTCGCTTACAGCCGGGTCTATCTCATTAAGGCTGTCCTTGAACTCTATACCGTTTTTAAGCTCATCTGCAACTGCTGAAACGTCCTTTGCCTCACCTGCTGACTGGCTGTCGCTCGTACTGCTGCCCGATGATGAACTACTGTCACCGCAGGAAACAAGTCCCACCGAAAGCATCGTTGCTGCTGCAAGCAAAGCAGCTGTCATTTTCTTTAACATCATTTTATATCTTTCCTTTCTTTATGTGTTCTTTCTTTATGTGTTCTGCTCTAAGAACTCTATCCACTTAACTAAATACTCCTTTACCATATGGATACCGTCTGATGCTGCGTCCTCGGGCAGGCAGCCGTTTTCGTCCACCAGTGCCGCACCTACATCAAGGTAAGTAACGCCGCAGCTTGTGCAGACCTCCTGTATCGCCTGATTGAAGGTCGCTATGTTTTCATTAGTAAACGGCATACCCTCTGCGTCCTTAGAGGCTGTTACGGGTATTATCGACTGAACATACACAGTCGCATCGGGCTGGGCGGTCTTTACAGCTTCTATAAGCTCTTTATACTCCTCCTTGAAGGAGTCTATATACGGCCAGCCGACCTCGTTGATACCGAACATTATATATATCCTCTTAAACTGCTTCTGTGCAAGTGCGTCCTTGACGTTGCCCATACTGCCGTTATCAAGCTCTATATTATTTTCATCAAGTGCTGAAGATACATTAAGACCTGTCGCACAATAGAAGGTCGCCAGCGGCTTACCTGAGTTATACGAAAGCCCGACTGTTCGTGAGTCGCCTATAAAGCAGGCATCTGAAAAGTCTGATGTCTTTTTATTCGGGTCTTCTTCCGAGCTGTCGTCGCCAAAAAGCTGCTCGCCCGTGCCTGAGCTGTTCTCGTCCTTTGGAACGCTGTCGTCGCTCTTTTGCACCTCTACCGCAGACGATGACTCATCGCTGAGTGCCGTGACACTGCTGTCGGTCTTTTTCAGCCCCGTTGCAGTCATTATCATCCATGCAAACACTGCGACCCCTGCAAGCATACAGAAAAGTGATATGACATTCTGCTGATTTCTCGCTCTTGCAGCCGGAGATGGCGTTTTCTGCTCTGCCACCGTGATCCTCCTCCCAACTACTATCGTCTATTTTTAATCATACCATATTTTATGATATATTTCAAGAGATTTATGAAAAATAGCGGTAGAAATTTCCGACAACATTCAACCTGTTTTTTAGGCATATTTACACCAGTCACATCTATCGGCATTTCATGTGCTGCAAAGTGAGATCCACACACTAAAATATCCGCCCCCGTAAAGGAAGCGGATATTTGAATACATATCAGATACCGGTGATACCCGAACGCTCGACACCCTCAATGAAGTATCTCTGCAAGAAGATATACATGATAAGGATAGGCGTTATAGAAAGTATACACCCTGCCTCGAGCCATACGATCATTTGTCGTATGCCGACCTGCTGACCTGCAAAGAGGTCTTGTATCAGCGTAGCGTCGAGGTTTTTGAGCATCAGCGCAACAGTATCGTTTCTGGTGAAGTATGAGGACGAGATATAGAAGTCGTTCCAGTACCATACTATCGCAAAAAGGAATACTGTTAAGAATGAAGTTTTTGCGTTCGGTATCATTACCGTAACGTATGTTCGCAGCGGACCGCAGCCGTCGAGGTATGCCGCATCTTCAAGCTCCTTTGGCAGTCCTCTGAAGAACTGACGGAAGATGTAGATGAACAGACCTGCTCTTATACCGTTTGCAAAGAGTGCAGGCAGGTACATTGTCAGCGGGCTGTTGATAAGAGAATCGCCGCCGTTTAAGAATGTTATCCAGCCGAACGAATACTGCATGAACAGGGGGATCGTGATGATCTGCGGCGGAACGATGATCATAAGTGTTACGATAGCAAAGAGTAAATTCTTGCCTTTGAACTTAAATCTCGCAAAGCCGTAGCCTGTTATAGAGCAGGAAACGACCTCAAGTACAGATGCTATAAGGTTTAAAAGCACTGTATTGAGCGCTGTGCTTGTGTAGTTCATGATATTCCAAACGTCCTTGACGTTGTCAAGTGTGAACTCCTTCGGCAGCCAGATGATCGACGGGTCGTTCATCTGTTCGCTGGGTCTGAATGCCGTTGAGACCATGAATATCATCGGGTAGAGTATGATAAAGCTAAGACCAAAAAGTATCAGAAATCTGAATATCGGCCATATAGAGCCAAGCAGTGCCTGACGTCTGTTATACCTGATCTGTTCAGGGGTAAGGAAATGCTCGATGCCCACTTCCTTCATATGTTTCATACGTTCTTTACGGGCTTTTTTGCGTTCCTTTTCAAACTGTTTTTCTTCTTTTTTAGTTGCCAATTACTCCACCCCCTTACTCAACTTCATAGTATACGAGCTTGTTTACAATGAGAACTACGATACCCAGAACTACGCCGACGATAGCGAAGTAGCTCCATGCCATAGCTGCCATCATACCGTGCTCCCAGCTTGAGGACTTGGTAAGTACCAGAAGCATGACGTCGTTTGAAGGATCAACGAAGGAGTCAACAACGGTGTAAACTATACTTGCAAGTATCATAGGGCTGATGTAGGGAATAGTGATCTTCCAGAAGTATTCCCATGCGGTAGCACCTTCCATATTCGCCGCTTCCTTTGCGGAGGACGGGATACCCTGGAGTGCTGAAAGGAACAGAAGTATCTGGATACCTGAGTTCCATACCAGGTTCATGATGTCGCCGACGACTGAGCTTATGACCTCAGTCAGCGAATCGGAGATGTTATACACACCTAAGAAGTTTAAAAGCTCATCTACAAGGTTTGCTTCAAACATCGAGCTGAACTGCTCGGAACCGCCTGCGTAACCGCCGGTGCTCATGTTACCGTTGATGATGTCGATAACAGGTCCTGTTGCGATGATAACAGGGAGGAAGAATACTGCTCTTGCGAATGTTCTTCCCTTGAATTTCTGGTTGAGTATTACTGCTACGAATATTGAGAATATCAGGATAAGCGGAGTTTTAAGTGCCGTATCCTTGAGCATCGCAACAAGTGCAGGTGTATAGTCAACGTCTTTTCTGAATGCGTATACATAGTTATCAAGTCCTACCCATTCAAGCTGCATCTCGCCGTTTACAGGCTGTGTCTTATTGAACGAATAGATAAGCGACTCGATAAGAGGCATGACGAAGAAGTATATAGTACCTATCGCCCACAGTGCTATAAAGCCCAGACCATAAAGTGCTTTTCTTTTTTCATACGGGATATTTCTTCCCTTCTGCTTTACAGGCTTGCTTTCTTTTTCGAGCTTTTGCTCGAATGCCTCAGCGCCCATAGTTTCGGGAGCGTCAGCTGACTCGGTCTGCTGCTCGGTAGTTTCCTCTGCCGGTGCAGCGTTTTCGTCGAGTATTTCATTTTCCATTATTTCTTCATTAATACTCATCAGCCGTTCGTCCCCCCTTCTGTAAGTGCCGGGCTGAGGTCGTAGGTCGTACCGTCAACATTTGCAGTAGCATTTGACATATTGATACGAACTGTTACGTCCTTGCTGCCGTCAGTATAGACTGTCTTTAGCTCGTTGCCGTCTGCGCTGCGCTCATAGCTCTTGATAGTCATATCGCTGACACCCGAAAGTATCTGCTTTGTAAGTGCAAATTCCTCAGCAGCGTGAGGTACCCAGCCCTCATAGTTTGCATAATAGAGGTCATCGTAATCAGTATCCTGAAGTACAGATGCGTCCTCATAGATCATATCATAATGGATATTTGAGCCGGCTGCAAGGCTTAACATGAACATCTCGTCGCTGTTGGAGCTTGCGTTTATAGGCTTGCCGGAGAACGGTACATAGCCGTGGATAACCATTTGATAGAAAGGTATATCGTAGTCTGTTACGTTGAAGCCGCTCGAATATACAGGCACGTTTGTGATATTATCAGCAAACGGGATAACATAGGAATTAGCGCCGTCTGCGATTATCTTGCCCATATCGTTCTTAGCCTTTTCAAAGCCCTCGATGAGCGTATTCATCGTCTTATCTCTTACAGAGGTATTCTTAGACGAGAAGTCTGATGAGAGCTTGCTTGCGAAGTCGCCGAAGCCGATATTCTCGATACCCTCGTCCTTATAGCTTGAGATCATCTCATCGAACACGTTTGAATACTTAGCCGGTGAGAGAAGTGCCGGTGAAACGCCGACCTCTGCAACGCCGAATGCGTATGAGTACTTACTCTGTCTTGAATAAGCGTTTGAGATCCTGATAGCTGTACTTGTAAGGGTCATATAGCCCCACGAGGAGGAATCCATCGTGTTGTTATTGAGTGTCGGGTAGACCTCTGCACCCTCCATGCCGAGCATATCCTTGAAATCGTCCTGACCGCCGAGCGTACCGGAAGCGTCAGCCTCAGTCGAGATCTTATGGTTGATAGCCTTATTTGTCCAGTCGTGATAATTTACGACAAGGTCGTCTATCGACTTTTCTTTGAGCTTATCAACTATCTCTGTTGCCTGCTTAAAGCCGGTTATCTCAGTTTTAAGGTCGAACGGAAGACCCAGGATAGATGTCTGCTTCAAAACGCCGCCGTAGAAATCAACATAAAGCGGAGATTTATTAGCCTCGGTCTTTTTCTCAAGTCCCTTATTCTCGATAAGGTAGTTTCTGTAAACCTCTGCACAGTCTGCGTAGTTTACATCAGCACCGTCCTTGCCGGATACCGGGTAGTAGTGAACGCCCAGGCGCTCAGTCTTTATATCGCCCTTTTCATAAACGGTAAGTCTGTTCGTAGAGTCACCGCTCATATAGAACTGGTCGGTACTTCTTGTGGTAAAGGAGAAATAAACGGTATTATATGCCTGTTTATTCTGTCCTGATACCTGTGCTTTGACAGCTGAATAGGAATCGCCCTCGCTTGCCACGATGACAAGACCGTTCTGACCCTTGACTGTTGCTGCCACCGGCAGGAACGACTGCTGTGTTACTCTCGGAGCCGAGAGCGGTACAGGAGTATAATCTCTGCCGTAGATCGTCATTTCATAGTCTGCGTAGTTGGATTTGCCGTTATTGTACTCAATAACTGCGCCTGAGCCGTCGGGAACTATCATATAGCCGTTTATCGGAGTCCCGTCTATCTCAGTTGTGCCCTGAGCGCCGAAGAAAGGTGCGATAGCTATTTTTGTTATTACCTTACCGTCTACTGCGTTGGTATCCGGCTCGTCGATCTCCTTGGTATCTACATATGCGTAGAGTCCCTTATCATCAAGCTCATAATGTACGGGTATCTTGAAGCCGCCGCTTGATTTTGAGAACTTATATGTAACAACAACGCCCTTATTATTCGTCTTGAACTTAGCTGTTGCGTTTGCCGAATAAATATCGGTAACGTTTCTCTTGCTCTGCAAAAGGTCAGCGTAGCTTACTACCAGGCTTGATGATACCTGTTTTCTCTGCGCTTTCTTCATAGTAGAACCCTTTGCTTCATCAACGATAGTCTGGTCGCCGTAGGTATTTATCGGGCTTGACCACCAGAACTGACCTGACTCTTTTACCAGAAGTCCTACTCTTTCGTTGTCCTCATCTGAATAAAGTGCGAACTTGTCGTTTTCAGCTGCAAGCTCACAGGACTCGAGCTTTGTTGCCTCTTCATCTGTGATGAGCGGCACCTCTTCATCATCGCTCTTTTCGTCCTTTTCATCTTCATCAGCGCTGTCCTTATCGCTGTCAGCGTCACCGCCGGCAGTTTTATCATCAGCAGCTGCGTCTGTTACAGCCTCCTTAGTGGCATCATCATCTGAAGAGGATGCTACTACCGAACCCAGAGGCATCAGCATTGTAAGAACTAACGCAAAAACTATGACCTTTTTGAAATTTCTGTTATGCATTTATTTTACACCACCGTTTCTGTAAGTTAGCCTCTGATCCTGTAAAGAATTTCTGTATAGATCTGATAGATGAAAACATAGAGCTGCTGGAACAGCGATATGAGCAGTACTGCAAGGAACAGTATAAGAAGCATTACTATAAGCGTTCCCACCATTGATGCCAGTGTCTTCAAAAATGAATACTGGTGTGCTGCTCTCATTGCCTGGATCATCAGAATGACTGACCAGCCAAGGCCTATCCACTGAACTGCTGTTATCCATATGGATTCATCTTTTATAAGCACATTTGAAAGTATTACTGCTATGAATGTGCATACTATATAAGGAACGAGCGCATATGCTGAATAAATAAATATCTTCTTGAATGTACCCTCACCGTCAAGGAGCGTACACAGCGCCCAGTTTCCTACTACCCATGTTATAAAGTACACTACCGACTGCACCAGGAGCGGCACGACGTTGAATACCTTAACATAGTTCTCGTTATAAGCAAAGCCCGTCAACTGGTGGTCAACGACCATTGCTATGAACAGGAATACTACGATCGTGATCGACACGGGGATAGAGCCTTTCTTCTTCCAGCGAAGATCCTCAAACCCCTCAACAGGATGGAAAATGCAATGCTTGAGCCATCCGATCGTGGAATATTCATACATATTATTTTCCCCCCTTAGATTCTTTCACGCTCGTGTATTACGATTATACCCTTATTGATAAGTACCTTTCTTACTATAAGGAGTACAACGAGTACAGCGATTATGATTATGATTGCTACGAAGTGATCTCTCAGGAAGTCCTGTCTTGCATACTTGAATGCCTTATCGTAGTCATCTCTGTCGTATGCGAGCTTGAAGTAATCAAGAGCATCATTATACTTTTCCTGATTTAGTGACGCCTTACCCAGTCCGATATAGCCGAGGGTATAAAGACCGTCTCTGTCCATTACGTTGTTCCAGTAAGGAACTGCGTCTGTATACTTACCCTCATCGTACAGCACGACTGCCTTATGCACCTGCTGACCAAAGGTCGTAGTAGTAAAGACTGTGATGTCGTTCTTTGCGCCGTCTATTACATAGACATTCTCGCCGAGAGTCTCGACTGCGTTAGGCTGTGAGAAGGAGCCTCTCTGGTCGGCGGTAGAGTTCTTTGTACCGAAGATACAGATAAGGTTTGCGTTCTTATCGTACTGGAAAACTCTTCCCGTTTCAAAGTCGAGCACGTTCATCCTGCCCGTCTTATCGACAACTATGTCTGTGAGCATCTTATTATGCTTCTTATTTGAAACTGAATCCCACACGGCATCTGTTATATCGCCGAACTTATACTCATTACCTGCGTTATTATCCCAGATATTATAGCCTGCGGAGTTGAGCTTCTTTACAGCGTCGGTCGAGGTATTGCCCTTTTCTGTTACTGTATAGATAAAGCCGTCCGAGTCTATATCAAAGTTATTATACTCAGCAGGTACGTTTCTTTCCATAGCGCTTATCTGGTCGTTAGATGCTATCTTTCTCCAGAGTGTCTGAGCGATGACCTTTGCGGTAACTTCAACTCTGTTAGCGCCGTAGAAGCCTGTGAATGAGCCGTCTCTTGAAAACTGCACCGCACCGGTATTTACTGATGTAACTACCGCATACACGTTTTCAGCGTTATCGGCTATTACCTTTGAGGGGTTGAATGTTGACTGTGTATACAGTGCCTCCTCAGGTTTTGTGTATTCAAGCACCATTGACAGCTTATTATCAGTTGTCAGCTTAGCCTTGACTACTCTTGAATTCTTATTGTCTGCGATGTACACCATTTTATCTGCCGAATAGATACTGTTTTTAACATACAGTCCCATAGGCTCGTTGAATGTCGAGCCATCGACATCATAGTAAACACCCAACAGTTTGAAATCTTCATTTGTTCTGATTATCCTGTTATTGCCTGTATCGGCTATCCAGAACTCTCTTGAATCATCGTCGCAGAACAGATCCTTCGCACCACTCAGCGTAACGACTGCGTCCTCGCTCACAAAGAACGGACTTGACGGGTCACGCAGCTGGGTGAGTCCTATTTCCTCGCCCGTTATGGTCTTAGAGATCCTATATGCGCTCTGTGAGGGGATAGGCTCCTCCCACGAGTCATAGCTATATGAATTATACGGCTCATCTGCGAGTGCCGTTATCGTCATGACCGAGCAAAGCGACGCTGTCAAAGCAAGAGTGAGGATACGTTTGATCTTTTTTCTTATTGCTGACATGCTTTTCACCTTTTCCTTTATAAATTTATAGGGTCGTATTAATCCTTGATACCCGAATTAGCCATTGTTTCCATAACGTTTGACTGTGCTATGAGGAATACAACGAGCGGCGGGATAAGGAGTACAACTGCCGCTGCGTAAACAGCGCCCTGTCTGGAAAGACCGGTCATTGAGATCTGCTGAACTATGGTAGGCAGTGTCTTTAATTCTTCTGAATAGATAAGCACGCCGCCCTGCATATTCCATGCGCCCTGGAACGCAAAGATTATCAGCGTCATGATAGCAGGCTTGGAGTTGGGCACCACTATCTGCCAGCATATCCTGAACAGACCTGCACCGTCCATCTTTGCAGCCTCTATCATCGAATCGTGTATCGTTGACATACTCTGTCTCATAAGGAACAGTCCGAGAGGTGTTGCGATGTTAGGAAGAATGAGTGCGCCGTATGTATCTATAAGACCTAACTTAGAGAGTACGAGGAATGTCATGATCCATGTTGCCTGTGATGAGAAAAGGAGGGCGGTAACGATGATCTTATTCAAAAGATTAACGCCCGGGAAGCGGCACTTTGCAAGTGCGAATGCCGCACAGCAGCAAACGAAGAGGTTTCCTGCACATACAACTATCGTAATGAATACTGAGTTGAAGATATATCTTGAGAGCGGCACCCACATATTGGAGGCGATGCTCACAAGGTCTGAGAAGTTCTTGAGTGTCGGGTTAAGTACATAGAGCTTCGGTGGGAATACGAACAGCTCTTCTACCGGCTTTATCGACTGAACAAGCGAGTAGTACAGCGGGAACAGCATGAATGCGCCAAGCAGACACAGGAATATGAATATCGCTATATCGCCGCCGAGAGATCCGTTTACTCTCTTCTTTTTATCCTTGACCTTTAGCTTCTCAATGGAAGTCTTTTTCTTTTTTCTTGCCATTTCGTATACTCACCTCCCTTAGTCGATATACTTGGCGAGCAGTGAATTGATGCCCTTGTTTGCAAGCAGCATGGCTGCGAACAGTACAAAGCATATTGCCGCCGAGTAACCCATTTCAAAACGGATATAACCGTAGTCTGTTGCGTGGTTCATGATAGTATGTGCAGCGTAGTCTGACGAAGGAAGACCTACAAGTGCCTGACCTACCGCACCAACTGTGAACGACGAGGAGATCTGAAGAACTGCTGCGAAGAGGAGCTGCGGTCCCATTGAAGGAACTGTTATCATGAAAAGCTCCTGCCATCTGTTCTTGATACCCTCGATAGCGCCTGCCTCATACATCGACTTGTCGATATTCTGGAAGCCTGCACGGAGTGCAAGGAAGCCTGCGCCCATTGAGATCCACAGCTGTACTACTATACAAACGCCTAAGATGTAGTTAGTGTCTGTAAGGAACTGAACAGGCTGTGTGAATATACCTATGTCCATGAGAACGGAGTTTACATAGCCGTTAGCGTCGCCCGAAAGGATCAGCTGCCAGATAACGTATACTGACGTAGTCATTGAAGGAGCATAGAACACGAATGTAAAGAATGTTTTGAGTACCGGATGCATCTCATTGATGAGCCATGCAAGTATGAAGCTCAGGATATACGAGAAAGGTCCGGTGAACACTGCGAATATCAGTGTGTTTCTTACTGCGATGAGGAATACCTCGTCGTTCAAGAACAATGTCTTGAAGTTTGACAGACCGACATACTTAGGGAACTGCACCATGTTGAAGTTTGTAAAACCAACAGGCAGCGACATAACGATCGGCACTATCAGGAAAATTATAAACAGGATCATAAAGGGAGCCATTAGTCCATAGCACGCTTTATTTACCTTGATCATGTGCCATGTATAAGTCCACTTACCGGCTTTATTCATTGGCACCTGCTCATTATTTTTAGCCATATCTTAATTACCCTCCCCTTGTCAGTCGTCCTTGTATACATCAAGGTCATCGAGCTTACGAGTTATCTCGTCGTTGATGTCCTTATTGTACCAGAAGAGTGTATCTCTTGCGTTATCAGCATCATTAACTACCTGTCTGAATGCGTTCATAAGGTTTCTTGTAACGCCGTAGGAAGCAGGGATAACAGGGATCTCTACCTGTGAATCGAGCTGTTCTCTGAGCTTATTATACTCAGATGTCGTCCATGAGAGGTTTGCAAGAGCGTCAACGTTTGCTGTTGCATATCTGCCCATGATACCGAGGACTGACTCGATGTCCTGACCGTACTCGGTCTGTGCTTCCGTAGATGTGAACCACTTCACGAAATCCCATGCGCCGTCAACATCAGGAGCCTTCTTGAATATTACGACACCGGAGCCTGCCGAGCTTGCTGAGTGGTTGATAGAGCCGTCGCTCTGTACTGTACCCGGTACCGGCTGGAAGCCCCAGCAGCCCTTGATCTCAGGAGCAGCTGTCGTGAGCTGGTTTGCGAAGCTGTAGTTATTGATTATGATAGGCATATCACCCATTCTGAATCTTGTGAATGCGTCGTATGTCTGTGAGAAGCTGTATGTAGTATAGAACTTAGTCCACTTATCGAATGCTTCAACAGCTTCATTCTTATCAAAGTTCGTCTTTGTCTGATCTTCGTTATAGTAGTTGATACCCTGCTGGAGGAGGAGCATTGCGAATGTATTACCAGCCTCAGTAGTTGCCGAGATCTGTGTAACGCCTGCTGAGCCCATCTGTGCGAGGATAAGACCAACTTCCATATAGTTTCGCTGGAGTGCAGGGAGAACATTTATAAGCCCGTCCCATGTATTAAGGTCTGTTGCCGGGTCTATACCGTACTCTGCAAGTATATCCGAGCGGTAGAAAAGCATCGGGAACTGCTGTTCGAGCGGTATGCCGTATGTGCCGCCGTTATACTGGTAAAGCACCATAGCGTCCTTTGAGAAGTTCTTTGTGACTTCGTCGTAGCCGTCGAGCTTTGATACATCAACAAGCACATCTCGTGCCGCAAGCTGTATCGGGTAGTCACCGCCTAAGTAAAGTGCGATGTCAGGACCCTTGCCCGAGAATGTAGCCTCAACGATACCGCCGACAACGAGCTTTACGTTTATCTTGGTCTTTGCATCGAGGTTATAGCCGTTATTGATGATATTTGTAACTACCTTTGCGTTATCTCTACCTGTGGTGATCCAGGCTGTCATAACGCCGTCGGAGCCTTCTTCAAGGTCTGAAAGTGAGTTATAGTCCTCAAAGAACGAACCTATGAACTTGGAGAAGCCGTATGAAAGGCTCTTGAAGAACGAGCTGTCAGCTGAGGTGAAGTCCTCGTCTGATGAGCAAAGCTCGATCATATCCACTTCAAGCGGCTGCGCACGGTACTGTGATACCCATGCGGATACTGCCGTGATATTATCCTTGATCTGGGACATCATAGAAGGTATCCTGTCAGGCTTGTCAACGCACTTATCAAGGATTATCGCCATTGTTCTGAGCGTTACAGCCTCTGTACCGCCTGTACCCGAAAGATCCTCGATCTTAGCCTGTGCGTCTGTCAGCTGCTTTGAGAACTTCTCAAAGTCTGAGATACACTCAGGGATAGCCTTATCTATATTATAGTTATTATACTCGTCAGGTGAAGGACCTGTGATCTGACGTATCTGTCTGTAATAGCTGTTGGTATTATAAACGATAGTGTCGATCTCGTCCATTATCTCGCCTATCTCGCCGGGGATAGCTTCGAGAGTAAGTGTATTGGTGCCGGATTCAAGGTAGAAATACATCGGGTCACCGCCGACTGACGGTGATGTTACGACCCAGTCTGTATCGTAGTAGAACTTGATCTGGTCTGCTTCCTTATAAGGTACCTTGCCGTTTATGAGCAGACGCCTGTTGGAATACATACCACGCATCTGATCCTGTCTTGCTCTTATACCTATCTTATACCAGCCTGCCGAATCTACTGTGAACTCCCAGGTGGCTGCCTGTGTTGCGTTTTTCCAGTTGCCGCCGCCGCCTATGGTGTTATACTTTTCCTTTGTCGGTGATGAGCCGTTTGAGGAAGAAGTAAGATAAGATGTATTATCAGATGTCGGGAAGAGCGTCTTGTCAGATTTATACTTTGCAAGCTCGCCTTCAAGAGTTATCCTCTTGCCCGAAACAGATGATGTATCAGGTGTTACCGATGAATACTCAGGCAATTCCTCATTATTATGGAATTTTATATAGTTGATAGCCACCTGTGCCTTTTCCGATTCGAGAGTTATCTTATGGCTGCCAGCCTCAAGATAGAATGACAGAGGATAGTTTGAAAGACCGTCTATGTCCTCCAGATCCTTTGTCTGCCACTGAACGAGCTGCTGCTGACCGGGACGTATATCGTTGCCCTTTGCGTCAGTGTCGATCTTGTCGCCCGACTCATTCACCCATACCTTCGGAAGAGTTAAACGCTCTGCCGTTGCGTAGGGCAGCTTGCCGTCGATAAGAAGTCCGAACTCAACGTCCGAGGTAGTGCTCTCGAGCGCTTCATAATCAAACTCTGCGACATAAAGACCCGTCTGTGCAACGTCAATGTCAAATTCAACAGAACCTGTCTGACTTGCCCATTTAAAAACGTTATCCTTTCCGTCTACCGTTTCGATAGAATAGGTGATGTCGGAATCTTCAACAGCCTTCAGATTCGTTCCCTTCACCTCGATCTCTTCGCTCGGACGTGCTGCGTCCGCATACCTTTTAAGATATGCGCTGTATGTATTTTCCCTTTTTGCAGCGTCTACCGCTTCCGCAGATGCCTCGTTGCTCGCCGAGGACTCTGATGCCATTGCAGTCGGCGCCAGGGAAAGCACAAGTGCGGCAGCCATAGCCGTCGAAGCAATACGCCTAAACCTTGTGTGTTTCACTGTTTAGTCCACCTTTCTTACTTAATTTGCTGATATATCACCATGACGGAGAATTCTTTTATTACGCTTGGGGTACGCAGGTCTCAGCGCCCTGCGCTTTCAAGCGGTCATCTTGTCTATGAAGGCGGTGTAAGTCTTATACCTTTACCATCATCATCAAGCTCGACCCTTACTCTGTCGCCGCCCTTTAAGCCGAGAGCCTCCAGCTGTTCCTTTGGTATCTGGAGTCTTCCCGATCTGTCGAGCACCGCAAGCTCTTCATGAACTGTCTCCTGCTCTTCATCTTCATGTGTGAGCATATCGTCCATTTCATCAAGCTCTGCGGCGTACGAGCGTTTTCGTACTATTTCCGAGCTGGTACGCCCGTCCCTGATAGCTACGACCCTGTCGATATGATTTGCCAGCTTGACATCGTGCGTAACTATCACTACGGTGATCCCCTCGGACTTATTAAGCTCCTTGAAAATATCAAGTATCTTATTTGATGTTTTTGTATCCACCGACCCTGTCGGCTCATCTGCAAGCAGCAGTCTTGGCTTATTCGCAAGTGCTATGGCTATCGCCACCCTTTGCTGCTCACCGCCCGACATCTGTTCAAGGCGTGAATTCTTTCTATGCGAAAGCCCTACCTTTTCGAGAAGCTCTGACGCCCTTTTCCTTCTCTCCTTAGCAGAGGAAAGTATCATAGGCATCTCGACGTTCTGCAAAGCGGTAAGGTACGGTATGAGATTCCTCGCATTGTTCTGCCACACGAACCCCACCGTTTCACGCTTATACTGCATATAGTCCTTATCGGTGAATTTTAAAAGATTCTTGCCGTCTATATAAAGACTGCCTGCCGACGGCCGGTCAAGACCGCCCAGCATATTGAGCAGTGTAGACTTGCCCGAGCCTGAGTTGCCGACTATCGCCATAAGCTCGCCCTTTTTTACATCAAGGTCAAGCCCCTGCAAAGCGACCACCTCGACCTCATCGGTCTTATATATCTTGACAAGGTTCTCGCATCTTATCATATATTCTTCATTTTCAGCGGCAGATATTTCATCACTCAACTATCTCACCGTCCTCTAACGTATACACCCTGTCGGCGATCTCGACCATACTCGGGTCATGCGTTGTCATGATTATAGTCATGCCGTGCTGCGCCACAAGCTCCTTGAAGAGTTTGACGACGTGCAGCCCCGTAGCAGTATCAAGCTCTGCCGTAGGCTCATCGGCAAATATTATCTTGGGATCATGGGCTATCGCCCGTGCTATCGCAACTCTCTGCTGCTCACCGCCCGACATCTCGGGAGGACGGTGATACATTCTCTTTGACAGCCCGACGTTTTCAAGCACTTCCTTCACACGCTTATCCCTCATCTTATAAGGATAGCCTGCGAGCCGCAGTCCGAACTCGACATTCTCATAAGCCGTCATACCGGACATCAGTGCGACCGACTGGAACACGAAAGCCATCTCATATCTTCTCAGATCGTCACGCTTTGCTTCACTGAGCTTCGTTATATCCTTACCGTCGAACATGACCTTGCCGGATGTTGGCTTATCAAGTGCGCCCATTATATTTATAAGTGTAGTCTTACCGCTGCCCGAACGCCCACGAAGTATAGTGAGCTTGCCCGACTCTATCTCGGCATTGATGCCTTTGAGCGCTGAGACCACGCTGCCGTCGCCGATCTTGAAATCCCTGCCGACATCGACAACATCAAGTATTACATTTTCCGTGAGCTTTGCATTTTCCATACCAGTTACCTCAGATATGCACATTCATGCACAATTTACACACGCCGCTGTCACATTGCAGGGCTTTTAAAAAGCGGTACTATTATTACGGGGTTCATATTCCCATAAAAACCGCTTTGCTTGTGCATTTTGCACATATAGCGACCTGACGCCGCCGCAACACATGATATAGTAAAATTGTTCAAAAAAACTTTGATTGCTTGTTGATTTTGACGCACTTTTGGTCAAAATTCTCAAAAAGAGCTTATTTAGCTAATCTTAATTATACCAATTTATAGGCGTTTTGTCAAGGCGGCGTAAACGTTTTAGTTTTATTTTTTTTTAGCTATTTTTACGTTTGTGCAATTTGTACACCCTGCGCTCTCCATTTTATGCAATCTGCAAAAACTCTTTAAACAAGTTTTCAAAGAAAACAGGGTAAAACGCCCTTTTGATTAAGGCACACTAAAATCTTTTCAGAAAGTTTACAATTACAGTTTCGTAAACGCCCTCATTTCGACCTAAAAGGCGTCGGACAAGCTGTATAATTTTCTTACAGACTGTTTCATATTCTTCCATGATACAGTCTGACCGGGCAGGGCTTTATATCATCAGATACGACACGCCCGACCATGAAAGGAGATATTTTATGCAGTCGATAGAATTTGACCCGTCACGCAGGATACTGTCGGTGTTTTTATACGGCGAGATAGATCATCACTCCGCCAGAGAGATGCGTGAAAAGACTGACATAGCAGCCGGCAGGTATCGTCCAAAGCTGTTAGTGCTCGATTTCTCGGGCGTGACGTTTATGGACAGCTCAGGGGTAGGTCTTGTCATGGGCAGGTACAGGCTCGCTCAGGAGAATGACTTTACTCTGCTTATAGCAAATCCGTCCGAAAGCATAAGAAAGCTGATGCTGCTTGCAGGGCTTGACAGGCTGGTAAGGATAGTACAGACAGCACACTCGGCAGCTGACACAGGGAGGGGCAGATGATGAAGACGATAACCAACTCTATTAAAATAGTATTCCCGGCACAATCGGAGAATGAGGCTCTCGCAAGAATGGCGGCAAGCGGCTTTCTGTCTGTGAGCGGCGTTCCTGTCGGGGTCATAGCAGAGCTTAAAACTGCTGTTTCGGAGGGCGTCACGAATGCGATAGTCCACGGATACAGGAACATGAGCGGAAATGTAACGCTCGAGCTAAAACGCTTTGCAAGCGGCAGGATAAAGATAGTCATTCGTGACAAGGGAGTCGGGATAGCAGACATCAAAAAAGCCATGCAGCCTTTATACACCACCGCCCCCGAGGAAGAGCGTGCAGGGCTGGGGTTTGCGATAATGGAGAGCTTCTGCGACAAGGTGAAGGTCAGAAGCTCACCCGGCTGCGGAACGGCAGTAACGCTCGAAAAGTACATAGCCGATGAAAAATGACAGGCTCGTTAGTGAGAACATGGGGCTTGTACACCTTTGCGCCAACAGGCTCAGGGGCAGAGGGATAGAGTACGAGGAGCTTTTCAGTGCAGGCAGCTTAGGGCTTGTCAAGGCGGCAAGAGGGTTCGATGAGAGCAGGGGGCTTAAATTCTCCACCTACGCCGTGCCTGTGATACTCGGCGAGATACGCAGGCTTTTTCGTGACGGCGGTCAGGTCAAGGTCAGCAGACCTGTCAAGGAATTATCGCTAAGGCTTAACCGGGAAAAGGATATATTTACAAAAAACACAGGCAGAGAGCCTACCGCAGAGGAGCTTGCAGAGCTTACGGGAGAATCTGTCGAGAGGATAGCAGAAGCGATAGCGTCATCTAAACCGCTTATAAGTCTGACAGAATGGGACGATGACGGTGAGCGGCAGGCGGACATTCCCGTCCCTGCTCCGGACGGCGAGATAGTGGACAGGTTAGCGCTTTACTCATCGCTCAGAGAGCTTGAAAAGCGTGACAGGCAGATAGTTTTCATGAGATACTTTGAGAACAAAACGCAGAGCGAGGTCGCAAGGCGGCTCGGAATGACTCAGGTACAGGTATCACGCAGGGAAAAGAAGATAATGGCGCAGCTTAATGAGATGCTCGGGTGAAAGACCGTCGGGAAAGCTCCCGGCGGTCTTATTATCGGGGCGGACGGATGCCCATTCGGGCAAATGAAGTGTGACTTCGGTATATGAGCGTGACGAGGGGTTATTTGTCGGGAAACTATGCTTTTATATTGATATGGGTCTGCATATTATGGCGGAAATAAGGAATAATAATTTTAAACAAAGTGTGAAAAGGGTTGACAAACACGGGAGCATCGTGTATAATATAAATATAGGTTTGATAAAACATTATTTTATAAAACAGAAAGGATGATATTTATGGCAGCAGTAGTTGTAACATCGGCAAATTTTGAAGCAGAGGTATTAAAGGCAGACAAGCCTGTTATCGTTGATTTCTGGGCATCGTGGTGCGGTCCGTGCAAAATGCTCTCCCCTGTCATTGAGGATATTGCAGATACCGAGGACAGTGTAAAGGTCGCAAGCGTTAATGTTGATGACGAAATGGGGCTTGCTTCACAGTACGGGATAAGCTCGATCCCGACGCTGCTCGTTTTCAAGGGCGGTCAGCTTGTTAATCAGTCGGTAGGCGTTATCGGGCGTGACGAGATACTTGCACTCGCAAAGTAAGGCGGTGTGATATGACTGACATTATAATAGTAGGAGCAGGTCCTGCCGGGCTGACAGCAGCTATTTACGCTCAGCGTGCAGGAAGAAAGGCAGTAGTTTTTGAAGCGTCCGTCTACGGCGGACAGATCGTCAACACGCCGGAGATAGAAAACTACCCTGCTATCAAGAAGATCTCGGGGTATGAGTTTGCACAGACGCTTTACGAGCAGGCCAAGGACTTAGGCGCTGAGATAAAAATGGAGCGTGTCGTCGGCATCAAAGACGGCGGCAGCGTAAAGACGGTAGTTACCGACAAGGGTGAGTACGAATGCAGGGCGGTCATATTAGCGACAGGCGCTAAAAATCGTCCGCTCGGGCTTGAAAACGAGAAGGCGCTTATCGGCAAGGGCGTTTCATACTGTGCGACCTGTGACGGAATGTTCTTCCGTGGCAAGACGGTGGCTGTCGCAGGCGGCGGAAACACGGCGGTCGAGGACGCATTTTTCCTGTCGAATTACTGCGAGAAGGTCTATCTTATACACAGGCGTGATGAATTCAGGGCGCACGAGCGTGAGGTCGAAAAGCTGAGAGCAAAAGAGAACGTGGAGTTCGTGCTGAACAAAAACGTGACCGCCCTCAGAGAGGACGGCGGCAGGCTTTGTGCGGTCGAGGTGACGGACAAGAACACGAATGAAAAGCAAGAGCTTTCGGTCGCAGGTCTGTTCGTGGCGATAGGTCAGTCGCCCGACAACACGGCGTTTGAAAATGTAGCATCGCTTGCAGACGGCGGATACATCAAAGCCGGCGAGGACTGTCTGACAGGAACAGACGGCATATTCACAGCAGGCGACTGCCGGACAAAGGCGGTACGTCAGCTGACCACAGCCGCATCTGACGGCGCAGCAGCAGCACTTGCGGCAAGCGGATACATCGACAGCATGGATATTTGAAACAACCCCCTTGACCTTATGGGTGGTGCTTATAAGAATACTTATGCGTTTTATCGGGGGAAACCTTTCTGAAGAAAGGTTCTCCCCCGAACCCCTTTCCAAAGACTTTCAATTTATTTTTTTCATAAAGGGCATATATGCCCTTTATGAAAAAATGGGTCAAAAGGTTTAGGAAGGGGGTCTGGGGGATAACCCTTTTTCAAAAGGGTTGCCCCCGGTAGAACAAATAGTATGCTTCAAGTGTAGACCCGAAAGGGACAACATAAAAGCAAACACCGCCAAATCTCCTCAAAAGTATTGGCGGTGCTTGTACACTTAAAATATTTTGGAGCCGTTACAGATCCGGGGTGGTGGTACACCCCGGGCTGGCTATCCTTTAAATACAGTATATCACACCCCTGACTGTTTGTCAAGGGGTGTTTTGTTAGTTGTCAACCCACAAAAAAAGACCGCCGAAGCGGTCTTTTTGTTTTTCTGGATCAACTTAGATCTTACACTGAAGATTAAGCAAGAACTGTGTTAGCCTTAGCTGTCTTTGTGAGGTTAGCAGCTGTTACAGCAGCATCAGTGATGTTCTTGCCGCACTTGTCATCAGCCTCTGTCGGATAAGAACCAACATAAAGGTCTGTGTTTGTCTTAGCAGCGAAGCAGCATACAGGAGCGCCATTAGCAAAGCTTACAGCCCACTTGATATCGTCGCCTGAACCAAGGTTCTTCTTGATGTCAGGAGCCTGAGTATCATTATCCTTGATGAGTGTAACTGTTACAGGTGTACCAGCTGTCTCCTGCTTTGTAGCATATGTTGCAGCTGCTGTGTAAACCTGCTTAGCGTTAGCGTTTGCAGTTGAGATCTTGGAATCCTTAACGTAACCCATAAGTGAAGGTACGAGGATTGCTGCGAGAACACCGATGATAGCGATAACAACGATGAGCTCTACGAGTGTAAAACCTTTGTTTGACTTCTTCATAAGAAATCCCTCCATAATATAATAAAATTTTACGAGCCGCCGTGTATAGGGTCACAACGCACTCTGTGTTCAGAAAGCCCTTTGCTTTCCTTTCACTATTGATAGTATAGCACCTTATGCTCGATTTGTCAATAGATTTTTGCTCATTTTTCAAAATTTGTGCAAAGTGATAGTTTTAATTGTGTTTGTTTGGTGAAAATGAATACGTTGTAAACGTTTTGTCACTTTTCAGGTAACACCGCTCTATACATAGTGCGGTATTGCCTATATCATTCTTCCGCCTGCTGTGCAGGTTCTTCCGCAGGAGCAGGCTCGTTCTCGACAGGCTCGGTCTCAACGGGTTCTGTCTCGGCAGGCTCAGTTTCGACAGGTTCGGTCTGCGGAGGATCGGTCTCAACAGGCTCTGTCTCGGCAGGCTCTGTCTCGACAGGCTCGGTCTCGGGAGGGTCGGTCTGCGCTGCCTGCGTCTGCTTCTCTGTGACCTCCTTTGTTTCCTTCTTGGTGGTCTTCTCCGTTTCCTCCTTTTGCTTTGTCTTCTTGGTCTTTTTGGTCGTCTTTTCCTCGTCAGCCTGCTGTGCCGTCGTGGTCGTCTCGCTATATGTAGTCGTACCCCATGTTCCGGTATATGCTTCTGTCGTTGTGGGCTTGGCAGTCGTTGTTGTCGTAGTGGTCGTGATATTGAGCGATTCGTCTATCTTGCCTATCTGTATAATGCCCCACAGGCCGCCCTTTCTTACCCATGCAAGTCCGTTGAGGACAGGTCTTGCCTGCTCGAACTCGCCCGGGGTGACTACGACCTTGCCCTTTTTATTATAGTATCCGAAGCCCTTGTCGGTAGCGACTGCCACATACTTACCTGCATACAGATAAGGGTGCAGACCCTCGGATACATTGAGGTCGCTTGCAAGTGACGCCTGCGGTACTGCATCACAGATGAAGTCGATTATCTGCTTGCCGTCGGAATTGAAATACCCCCACTTGCCGCCCTTTTCAAGTGCGATACAAGTGCCGCCCGTACCTTTATAAACAGGCAGGTATGCGTCCTCATATTCAAAATCTGTTATCAGCTCGCTGCCCTTGCTAAGTGCAAAGTTTTCGTCTACTATATTCACTCTGTATTCATTATCGCCGGTCTTTTCCACCTCGACCGACTGCACAGCGACTGTACGTTTGCCGGTATACTCCTTTGCAAAGCTGTCCTTATAGTTCTGATAGTAGCACTGCTTGCCTGCTTCGTCATAGAAGAAATATCTGTCCTTTATCTGGCGGTCAGGGGCATTATAAACGATATTGCCCGACGCGTCTATCGAGCAGTGCTGAGTACCGTCAGCAGTCACTCTTGACAGTGTCATCATACCGTCATAGCCTATATAATAATCCGTATACTCCGGCTTTACAAGTATACCGCCCTTATAATCGACAAAGCCATACATACCGTCACGCTTGATTATCGCCACACGGTAATATGCGTTGTTCTCGACCTCCTCGTCGTTTACCTGAGCGCCGTCGGGAGCTATGATATTCTCGGCTTCTATTGTAGGCTCTATCACCCATTCGTAGCCGGTAGCATATCCGCCCTCGTCCTCTTCCCCGCCCTCATCTGTCTTTGAGGAATTATTTATCTCATCAAGCAGTGACGGGCGCTTTGAGCTGTCATCATTGCCGCACGCTGTGAGCATCGACGACATGAGCGCCGCCGCTATAAGCATACAAGCTATCTTGTTCATCATCATCACCTTTGAATCCTATTCCTTAGTCCACTTTTCCCATACATCGGGCTTATAGCCCACTGCCGCCTTTCTGCCGTTCCTGACAACAGGCGTTTTTATAAGAGTGCCGTTTTCAAGCAGCTTTTCTTTCTTTGCATCATCTGAAGAAAGGTACTTTAAAAGCACTGCGTCCTGTGACTTATTCTTATCGTCTATGACAGCATCAAGTCCGCCGGCTGCGCTTATGACGCTTTCAAGCTCGCCCTTGCTCATACCCTTTTGTTTCAAGTCGATATACTGGTATTTTATGCCACGCTCCTTGAAAAAGCGCTCTGCCTTTTTGGTGTCAAAGCATTTTGCTTTACCGAATATCTGTATATTCACAGGAGTATCTTCCCCTCTCTGCATTCGAGCGTTATCGTGAATGGTCCGTCGTTTTCAAGGCTGACCTTCATATCAGCGCCGAAAACTCCCCTCTCGACCTTACAGCCTGCAAGCTCTGCACACTTTTCACAGAAATAGCGGTACATCTCGTCCGCTTCATCAGGCTTCATAGCGCCTACAAAGCTCGGTCTGTTGCCCTTTCTGCAATCGGCAAGAAGTGTGAACTGCGACACACAGAGTATATCGCCGCCGACATCTTTTAAAGAAAGGTTTATCTTATCATTTTCATCGTCGAATATCCGAAGCCCCGTGATCTTTGCAGCGAGCTTATCGGCGTCCTCTCTGGTATCGCCGTCTGCCGCCCCGAAAAGCACAAGGAAGCCCTTCTGTATCTCTCCGACGGTCTCGCCGTCAACTTTCACACGGGCATAGTTTACACGCTGAACGACCGCCCTCATCACTTCACCCCGATAAAATATCTGTACTCAAACGTCTGCCCTGCCGGGAGTTTTACTGCGTGGGGCTTTTTCTCTATATCCTCAAACTCGTCATCGCAGTAGACAGGAACGCTTGTCCACGGCTCCAAGCAGACGAATCTTGCGTCATCGTTGCCTGTTGACGACCAGACTGCTATACACTCAGACTCAGGATAACGCACGGTGACGCTGTGCTTACCTTTTTCACTCATGAGTGTGACAGCACCGGACTGCGGCTTATCCTTCATGATAACATCGTGGTCAAAGAGCTTTCTTGTCAGCTTATAGCCGTACTCATCATTTATAACAGTACGCTCGCCGCCTGTGAGCAGCGGCTGGATAATAGTTTCCTTTTTATCGTATCTTACCTCGTAGTCATCAAAGCTGAGCCCGTCCTCAAGCGGACAGTTGAACGCCGGATGACCGCCAAGATAGAAATACATATCCTTATCGCCTGTATTCTTAACGGCATTTAAAACCTCGACCTCGTTATCCCTTACCGTGAACTTAACTGTAAGCTCAAAGTCATAGGGGTAGACCTTCAGGGTATCGTCATTGCTTGTGAGCATAAAAGACAGGCTGTCATCGGTTTCAGGGAGGGCTTCAAACTCCATATCCCTTGCAAAGCCGTGGTTTGAGGGCATTGTATATTCTATGCCGTCTGCCTTATACTTTTTATCCTTCGGCGAGCATACGAACGGGAAAAGTATCGGCGCATAGCGCTTCCACGCATCTCCTGCCTGCCAGATATACTCGACCCCGTCCTTTTTCACCGAGCAAAGCTCAGCGCCGGAGGTATTTGCTGATATTTCAAGTGTCGGTGTCTTTAATGTACGTTTCATTTTCACACTTCCTCATTATTAGAAAATTATTGCAGTTACAATTATTATACAATGGCTGCTCTGATTTTTCAAGAGGTTTTGTTTATCTGTATTCAATTTGTAATGTTTTTATGACTGATATGGTATCAAAACGCCACAATGGTCGTGCATTGCAAATTGAAAAAGGACCGCCGGAGCAGTCCTTTTATATCTTATTTCTTTTTCTTGCTGTGAACAACGGCTTTGTTCTTCTTAGCCTTATGATCCTGCCATGCTACCCAGAGTGTAGGTGCTATACAGTTTGATGAATAAACACCTGCGAGCATACCGATTATCAGTGGGAATGCAAAGCTGATTATTGAGCTTACGCCGTATATCGTACATACTACACATACGACCGCCATTGCAACGACTGTCGTAACAGTCGTATTGATAGATCTGCCGAGCGTCTGTGTTACCGACATATCGACCATTTCATCAAGCGAGTACTTATTGCCATAGAGCCTTCTGTTCTCACGTATTCTGTCGTAGATGATGATAGTCGCATTGATAGAGTAGCCGAGTATGGTGAGCAGTACAGCCATGAAGTTTGCGTTTATGTCAAATCTGCATATCGCAAAGCAGCCGTATACCATTATCATATCGTGTACAAGTGCAACTACCGAGAACACACCTGCCGACAGACCGCCTATCTTTCTGAATCTGAATGCTATATAGATGATAGTGATGACTGCCGCTGCCGCTACCGCTACAAGGCACTTGAAGAAGAATTCAAGACCGTTTGATGCGGATACGTCGCTCGATTCGAGCAGCTCTATATTATTGTCGGGGAATTTTTCTTTGAGTGAAGAAGCAAGCGTTGACTGCTTATCGTCGCTGATGCCCTCGTCAGAGGAGAATGACAGCTTGATAGTCGTATCGTCAGATGAGAAGTTCTCGCCCTTTGTTACGTTCGCACTCTCGCCTATCGCATCACTTACAGCGCTCTCGACTGCGGAGGTCTCTATATCGCCGGTATAGGTATAGGTGATGATAGTACCGCCCTTGAACTCTATCGCAACGCTAAGTCCGAACACCGCAGTAACGATACCGAACACCACGAACAGTGACAGCGATGCAGCATAGAATTTCTTCTTGTTGCGTGTGACGCCCAGGCGCTTGTCCTTGGACTTTTCAAACTTCTCTTTTGCCTTTTCATCGCTCTCGTCGATACCGCCGTAGAGAGTTCTCTTCTTGAAGGGCTTGAACTGTGAAAGTGATGTCAGCATCAGTCTGGAGCAGAAGATACCGAACACGAAGTTCAAGATGATACCTACAAGCAGCGTATAGCCGAGAGAGTAGATAGTTCCTGCTGTTGCTGCACCGAATGCAAAGAACAGCGGCTTTAAGAATGTAGCGAAGATGCCGTCCGTAGGACCGAACGCACCCATAAGGATTATAGCTACGAATACTACTGTGATATTACCGTCGAATACAGCGCTCCACGCTCTCTTATAGCCCAGCTCGATAGCGCCGCCGAGAGTCTTGCCGGAGCGTAATTCTTCCTTGATACGTTCTGCTGTGATAACGTTTGCGTCAACGCCCATACCGATAGCAAGTATGATACCTGCGATACCAGGTATAGTAAGTGTGAAGCTCTCGATATTGCCGAAGAAGCCGGAGATGCAGGCGATAGTGCCTACCACCTGACCGAACAGCGAGATAGATGCCACAAGACCCGGGAGCTTATAAATAGCTATCATGAATACCCCGATCATCACAAATGCGATAGCGCCTGCGATTATCATTGCAGTCCTTGCGCCCTCACCGAGGGTAGCGGATATGATGTTCGTGCTTGTTGTCTCGAGCTTGAACGGCAGTGAGCCTGCGTTTATCTTATCTGCAAGAGCCTTTGCCGATTCATAGGTGAAGTCGCCCTCGATCTGGCACTTGCCGTCTGTGATAGCGGAGTTTACTTTAGGTGCGGATATACACTTATCATCCATCCATATGGAGATAGGGCTGCCGACCAGTTCTCCTGTTGCTGTCGCAAATGCCGTTGTGCCCTCGGAGTCAAATTCAAGGCTTACGACGAATGTAGTTTCGCCTGTCTGGGGATCCTGATACTGCTGGGGAGATGCTTCCTTTACATTGGTACCTGTGAGTATCTGCTCGCCTGTTTCCTCGCTGCCCTTTCTGAATGTCAGAAGTGCAGTTTCGCCAAGCTCTGATACAGCCTCCTCCGGGTCAAAGCTCTCCTCACCCGCCTGCCATGGGAAGGATACCATTACACGCTGCTTGTTATAGTCAGCATAAACGTCAGAGTCTGTGATGTTGAGCGACACCAGACGCTGCTCTATGACAGCCTTTGCCGCATCTATTTCTGCTTCACTTGCATCATAATCGCCGGCAGGCTCGAAGGTAGCATTTACACCGCCCTGAATATCTATGCCCCACCTTATCTCGTCTACGCCTTTTATATAGGTTGTCTTGATGTCACCGTACTGTGTACTTATACCTGCGTATGTAAGATACGCAAATGCTATGATCGCAAGCACAACTATAAAAAAGACGGGCTTCTTACCACGTTTCACTTATAAAGTCCTCCTCGTCTTATCATATATGTCATACAAAAAAACACATTCACTTATAAATTATACATTGATTTAAAGTATTTGTCAAGTCAAAAAAGCAATTTTAGGGATAAAAAACACATAAAAGTTTCAGGCACACAAATTTTTTTACTGTCAGTGGGGCGAAATTGTTAAAAATCACATTGACAAACCCCTTGCAAAAAGATATAATTAGAGTATTAGAATAGGTGTAGTGTTCCCACTCACTGATATATATTAATTGTGCATTGTGCATCGAAAAGGAGTATCATATGGACGACGCAGGGCGAACGTGCCTTGCCGCAGCGGGTATAGCTGCGGTGACATTGCTTATATTCTTACTGACGGCTGCTGAGTGCTGCATTTTAGAGTGCAGCGAGAACGAGGCAAAAAAGCTCTTGCAGGAGCAGGGCTCAAAGCGTGCAGGGCGGCTGCTTGATCTCAAAGGCAGGCGGCAGGACGTCAGGGTCACAGGCGTTGCCGGGAGAAATATCCTTATGGCGGTGCTGATGACGATACTTGCAAGGGAGTTTTATCCCACGCTCAGGGACGCACTGGGCGGTGTTATCACCTCGGGGTTCGGTGCGGCTGCGGTGTCTATCATCATACTTATTATAATAGAAGCGCTCATCATCACGCTGTCTGTAAACCTTGCAAGGCGGCTTGCGGCGTTTGATGTGATAGGGCTGGGGTTCGCTATGAAGTTATGCGGCGTTTACAGGGCGGCTATGGTGCTGCTGTTCCCGTTCACGGCGGCGGCTGACGGGCTGACGGGGTTGTTTTTACGCTCCTTTGGTGTAAAGGACGCAGACGGACAGGAACCTGTGAGCGAGGAAGAGATACTTATGCTCGTTGACGCCGGCAACGATTCGGGCGACATCGACGAGACTCAGGCTGAGATGATAAGCAACATCTTTGAGTTTGATGACTTAGAAGCAAAAGATGTTATGACCCACAGGATAGATATTACCGGCACAGAACGCTCGAACTCAATTGACGCTGTGATAGAGCTTGCGATAAGTGAGGGCTTTTCAAGGATACCTGTATATGACGGAAATATCGACAACATCTGCGGTGTTATTTACATAAAAGACCTGCTGGGGCTTTTACACGGCGGCTATGACAAGCGCACCACGGCAGGTGATGTTTGCAGGGAGATAAGGTTCTTCCCGGAGAGCATAGGGTGCGGTGAGCTGTTCGAGGAAATGACAGGCAGCAAGACCCAGATAGCTGCACTTGTGGACGAATACGGCGGCACTGCCGGTATAGTCACGATAGAGGATCTCATAGAAGAGATAGTAGGCAGCATAGACGACGAATACGATGAAACTGCTCCCGGCGAGATAATCAGGCTCGGGCAGGGGTCGTATGACGTATCGGGGCTTGCAAGGCCGTCGGACGTTACACAAGCCTTAGAGATAGACAAAGAGATACCGGGTGAATTTGACACGATAGGCGGATTTGTCATTGATCTGCTCGGATTTATACCAAGCAGGACACAGAAGCCTACCATTAAATGGAACGGGCTTAAATTCACGGTACTAAAAGCAGACGAAACAAAGATAGAAAAGCTGAGGATAAAAAAGCTGTCGCCTGCTCTTGCATAGACAACAAAACTGGAGAGAACATACTATGATATTTACAAGACGCACAGGTAATATGCAAAGGCATATTATAGGCTTAAAGAGTGTGGGGGCGATCCCCTGCGCCCTTGCTTTGGGTGCATCTTTTATTATGCTGACTTCCTGTGCAGACAAGGCTCAGAGCAGCGAAAGCACATCTGAGGCAGCAGCAAGTCAGAGCATTAGCGAAGCTGCTGCTCAGACAGCGGCAGGGCAGAGCGTCACTGCGAGCGGAGCTGACACATCTGTCAGCACGGCGCAGACAACATCTGCAAACGACAAGAGCTCCACAAAAAAGACTACCAGAAAAACTGTTTCAAAGCAGGAGCAGCAGACTGACAGCGAGGAGGTCATCACAAGAGAGGTATCTGCGACCACCACGCTTAGTGAGATAGCTACCTCATCGCTCAGCTTAGAGCCGATAACGAAGCCGGAACAGACCTCACAGTCGGGCAGTGATGAGTACCGCACGACCACTTCAAGAAAAACGACTGCCACGACACGGCGCAGCGAGATACCTGCAAACGCTACCGTCACGACCCAAAAAACTGCAAGAGAAACTACTGCTGCAAGCTCTAAGGTCACGGCGGCAAGCACGCCTGATGTAAGTGACGGCGGGGAGTATCAGCTTTTTGAGGACGGGTATATTACTAAGTACGACGAAAAAAAAATAAAAAACCTTACCTCTGAGCAGAGGGAGGCTTTTGATATACTTGCATACGGCATTTGGGAAATGGAGCCTGAAATAAATATACCATACGGGGTCATCGAGCGCTCGGAGGCGGCGGATCTTTTGTATGCTGTGCTTGAATGTATGCCAGAGGTCAATTATGTTTCAGGAACATACAGGATCTCGGTGAGCAGCGGATATGTAAAGAAGTATTCGATAGACTACACGCTTTCCCGGAAGGACGCTGCAAAGCAGCACTCAGAGCTTAGAAAAGCAGCTGCGAAGATACTCGGGCAGCTTGACAGCTCTATGAGCGACAGTGAGAAAATAAAGTTTTTACACGACTACATTATAAGGAACTGCGAATACAGCTCCGACGATACGAGCTGCTTTTCGGCTTACGGGTGTCTTGTCAAAGGCAAGGCAGTATGCGAGGGGTACGCTATGGCGCTTGATTATCTGTGCGAGAAAGCCGGCATCTACTCGCTGCTCGAATCAGGCACGGCACTGAACAGTCAGAATGAAGAGATCTCACACATCTGGAACAAGATACTTATTGACGGCAAGTGGTATAATTTCGACTTCACATGGGACGACCCGGTGTCGAGCTTCGGCAGCGACTACATAAAATACGATTATTACGCACTGACAGATGATGAGATAAGCAAAAACCATATCCTGATAAAGAATAAATTCCTATACTATCCGTCGGCGACAGCAACGGACGAAAACTACTTTATCTCAAACGGCTTTTACATAACATCGCAGGACGAGGTGGAGGAGACATTTATCCGCTCTCTTGAAAAGTCGCTGAGCGAAGGCATAGTCGGTGCGTCTGTAAAATGTGCTGACAGCGAGCTGGCTGACTACGTCAACGACCTTGTACTTAGCAGTGACGAGGATACCGGCGAAAAGTTGGTATCGCAATGGCTCACCGAAAGCTCCCGAAGGGCAGGGATCCTGCAAAGCTACAAGGGATTCTATGTGGTAAGGAACGAAACACTCGACACGGTGATGATAGTATTAAAGCAATAGATCATGGCAGGCTGCCGGCTCGACCGGCAGCCTGAGTTTGTTTATCATTCGATGATAACAGCGTGTTTTCCCTGCTCAATGTAACGCCTTTGAAAAATGTCCAGATTATATGTTGTCAACCCATTCGTGCTCTTCAAAGGGTCGCAGCAATATACCTCAGAGCGTTTATAATCATACCCTGCCAGTACAAGACAATGCTCATTTGAACGCCACACGATCGTCTTTCCGTCAGCCGTTTTCCATTTATCTGTCAATACCATTGGTTTCATATCAGCCGTTGCCCATATGATAACAGGCTGTTTATTATTGATATGATCAAATAAAGTTTCCAGCCTTTTTCCGTCTACCGCCTTTGCATTTCTATTTGACCTTTCATCATTAAAATATCTGTTGGCGGCTTCTGCAATAGGCTTACTATAACATCCAAGAGAACTGCCTTCCTCAGGTGTTCCGACAAAGGCTTTTTGAGGGTCAGGACCCATATTCACTCCATTTAGCACATAACGTTTCTGCTTATTCAGATACTTTTTTGATATATCGTTTTTAGTAATATCATATCCATAATATTTCAAGGCAATAGACAAAGATGTACATTCGCAGCCAGTTGGCAGCGGTATTCCGGAATACTGATAAATATTTCGGATGTCAAGACATTCTTTGGTTCTCTTTACAGTCAGAACGATAGACTGTGTCTGAGAAAAAACGAATGGTTTACCGTTTTCATTAATAAAAGCCTTAACGTATATAGTTGAGCTTTCCCCCTGCTTTACTCCGTGGATAGTATAATGATTTGTGTTATTATGAACAAATATTTCCTGTTTGTTGTTGCCGGAAGCTACTTCTATTATGAATCCATCTGCTTGTTCACAGGATCTCCATTGGATCATATAACCGTTTTCATCTGCACGACCACTTAAAAAACCTATATGTGAGCTTATCCTTTTTTCTCTCTCATATATACGCTGATACAATTCAAGCCCATGTGCTGCAACAGTTTTTAATCCATTAAACATCTGTCTGTTTCCCCACGAAGCAGCATAAGCATTACAATTCATTACACCCAAAGTTACTATCACATACATCAGAGTGAGTAAAACCAGCAAAGAAATAATAGCTTTTTTTACCATGTTTGATTATCCTTTTACTATTTAGCGGAATATCCGCTAATACATTATATGATTATTTTAGCGGATTTTGCGCTAAAAGTCAATAGCTTGTCCAATAATATTATATAATAATTCTATGAGCGCTTTGATCAGAAACAAGATTTGTTCTCAAGGGAGTCCATTATGTATATTAGGATAAGAAATCTCAGAGAAGATGCAGATATGACGCAAACTCAAATTGCCAAAGTACTGAATTGCAGTCAGCGTGTTTACAGCAACTATGAACGTGGTGATCTTGATATTCCAACAGAGATACTTATAAAGCTTGCTAATTTTCATAATGTTTCTGTTGATTTTATTCTCGGAAGAACAGACAAACGGGAAACAAACCGATAAAATAAGATATTTGGGCTGCCAATTATCGGCAGCCTATTTTATTTCTTGCGCTTTATTCACAAAATATTTACAAACTCATTTCCCATGGGGTGAAACATTATCGGCTCACGGGGAGTCTGTATATATAGAGGCAAGAGATAAGAAACAAGAGGCAAGACAAGGTGTGCTTACGGCCGGTTTAGTATTTTGTGCGCTTTGCGGACACATTTTCTTGCCCCTTACTTCTGGAAAACAGAAGCAAGGATCCATAAAGGGGGTGAGGGTTTGAGTGATGTTGAGATAAATGATCTGTTTAAAAGCTGCATTGATGAGCATTCGGACATGGTGACACGCATTTGTATGCTTATGCTCGGAAACATGATAGACGCTCAGGACGCTTATCTTGCGGTTTTTGAGAAACTCTACATACAGCTGAAAAAAAAACCTCCCGATGAGGCTGACAAATGGCTCGCACGGGTCGCATACAATGAATGCAACTCTATGCTAAGGTTCAGGCGCAGGCACAGGATGATCAGTCTTGATGATATTACCGAGCCTTTTAAAGAAGAAGAGGACATAAGATTCATAGAGCTTGTTTTCTCGCTGCCGGAGAAATACAGAAATCTGTTATATCTTTACTACAACGAAAGGTACACCACCTCCGAGATAGCAAAAATGACCGGCAGGCGTGAGGCAACTGTCAGGACTCAGCTCAAACGTGCAAGAGAAAGGCTCAAAAGGATACTTGAAGAAAACGACGAAGCAGAAAGGAGTGACCCCGATGAAAAGGCTGCAAAAGCTAAATGAATACCGCACCCCGGAGGAATGGAAGGCAAGAGCTGAAAAGATCGCCGACGGAAAGGGTATATACGCATCTGTAAAGCGGACAAGTGCCGTGAAATGGGCAGCAGCGGCGGCTGTTGCGGCTGTGATAGGGTTTGAGGGGTATTCTCTTTTAAGCACATCAGTAAGGCAGACGGAAACTGACCCTACCCCTGCTCCGCAGATCTCGAAGAAAGACGACAATTCTCACTACATCACAAGGCAGAAGATAGAAAACTACTACGACAAAGACACATCAGACTTATACAAGGAGAATCTGACCGACCATTACAAAACAAATGGGTGCGAGCTGTTTTTGACCAATCAGAACGGCTGCGCCTATGCCAAAAGCGATATTCTCTACGGCAATGGCACCAACCCCTCGATGATGGCATTTATCAATGAGGACACCTTCTCGGCATTTGATGCAGCAAGCGACGGGTACATAATCGACGGCTCGACGCTCACGGCACTTGTAAGGTTCACCTCAGCTGCCGGCAGCTCGAACGATCTGTACGACGACATAAATCCCATTGAGGACAGCATCACCATTCACACCTGCATAACAGACCGTGACGGAAACGAGATAACTCCCCTGTCTGTGGACTTTGATACGCAGGAGGGCATGATAAGCTACTACACAAGGGTAGAGATAACGCTTCCCGAGGGAGAAACATTTGACAACAAGACGACAGATATACATTTTTACAAAAAAGCAGCTGTCTCTGACGAGAAGGACATTACAGATCAAAACGACACCATATACGGCGGCTATCACTATGACATGAAGATATTCGGCACAGGCTCGGGTGCGTCTTCACAGTATGATGCTTATGACACGCTGGCACAATATTATAATGACGATATGGCATATCAGCTTGCAGGCAGCTACCATTACTCAGGCTTCAAGAGTGAGCTGGGCGTAAGCTCTGACTTCGTCTCCGACCCCGATGACAGGATAGATACATCAGAGAGCGTAAACTATTTTGAACGTGACAAAAGCTATCCGCAGTACATTGATATAGACTGCACAGGCTATGTCACCGACGGAATATCGCTTTCGATGTTTTTCAGGCGTAAGGGTCACGGAACAGATATGCTCAAGGATTTTGTACAGAATTACGAAACGAAAGCCTATCTGCGCTCCACAGGAGAGCTGCTTGATACAGAAATAAAAATGGGTGATGCAAATGACGATCAGAGCGGTAACATAATGATAAGCGTTATCCCGGGCAAGGTGCTTGACGGCGACTCGGTAGAGCTGCACTTTTTATCGACCGATGAGCAGTACAGCGGCAAAAATGCTTTACACTATGTTTTCACGTTTAATATTGACGAGGGGCTTAGCAGCACGCAGTTTGGTGAAGTACAAATGCCGGGCAGCCAGAAGCTAAAAGACTCGGGCAAGGAGCTCAGGAGCGGTGATATAACTGTAAAAAGCTCACCACACGGGTTATTGTTCTCAGCCACTGATGAGCTTGACAAGGCTTATAACGAGGCTCTTGGCTCTTCAAAGAGCAATGTGCTTATCGCAGGCATCAGTCAGACCAACTACATACATGACGGCAGCACATGGCACATGGCGGCAGGCGATAACGTCGAATACTGGCAGTTCATCAAAGCGAACGCAGACAACGACGATCAGTTTTTGCTGTACAGAGTGAGCAGCGGCGGCAAGACTGTCGGCTACTACATGAGCAGAAAATACCTTGCAGGTGAAACTCTGAGTGCCGCAGTGCTTCCCGAAGAAATGGACGCCGCAAAAGAAATACTCGGCGACGGCTTTGATGAGGAAGACTATATAGGATAAATGCCAGAACGAAAGTTTACATAGATGCAGTCCCCTGTACCCCCAGAGGAGACTGCGGGACAACAAAACAGAGTACCGTAAAAAAGAAAGAGAACACGGTACTCTGTTTTTGTTTTGGCACAAAAAAGGTCGGGTGATGCCCGACCTTTAATAGTATTTACTTTACAAACTCGCCGACTATCTCTACGACCTTATCAAGTGCTTCGTCTATCTTGAATCTGTCGCCGACACCTGCCATAGCGCTGTCAGGTCTGCCGCCGCCCTTACCGCCTGTAACTGCTGCGACCTTGCCTACTATCTTGCCTGCGTGTGCGCCCTTTGCAACTGCGTCCTTGCCGCAGCCGCAGACTATATTCGCCTTTTCGCCGTCAACGCCTGCTATGACTGCTATCATGCCGGGGTTATTGCCCTTGATGTCGTCAGCCATTTTTCTAAGAGCGTCGGGCTTTATATTCTGGAGCATTGCCGTAACTACCGACACGCCGCCAACATCAACTGCGCTCTCAAACATCGCCTTTGCCCTTATCTCGGCTATCTGCGATGCAAGCTCGTCACGCTCCTTTTCAAGTGCCTTTATCTGAGCCATGACGCTTTCTGCTCTTGTCACTACCTCCATAGGGTTATTGACCTTGAGTGTCTTAGCAACGTTTTTGAGCCTGTCGGCATTCTCTTCTATAAACTTGAATATAGCCGAGCCTGTCACAGCCTCTATCCTTCTGACACCCGATGCTACCGAGCTTTCGGATACTATCTTGAAAAGACCTATCTTTGATGTATTGTCAAGGTGTGTACCGCCGCAGAATTCGATCGACGCACTTCCCTCGTCATCGCCCATTGTGACTACTCTTACCACATCGCCGTACTTCTCGCCGAACAGTGCCATAGCGCCCAGCTTCTGAGCCTCCTTGATAGGCATTTCCTCCATTTTTATATCAAGTGCTGCGAATATCCACTTATTGACCTGCAATTCTACCTTTGCTATCTCCTCGGGAGTCATAGCGGAGAAGTGCGAGAAGTCAAATCTTAATCTGTCACGGTCAACGAGCTGACCTGCCTGATGAACGTGGTCGCCCAGCACCTGTCTGAGTGCTGCCTGCAAAAGGTGTGCGCAGGAATGGTTTCTCATAGTGGAGAGCCTTGCAGACTTATCGACTGCAAAGTGTGCCTGCTGGCCCTGTGCGATACCGCCCTCTGTTACCTTTACCTTATGGGCGAACTTCCCGCCGACTGCCTTCTGTACATCAAGTACCTCAGCCTTGCCGCTTGCAGTCGTGATGACACCTGTATCAGCTGCCTGACCGCCGCTTTCTGCATAGAAAGGCGTTTTCTTTGCAACTATATAAACTATATCGCCGGCACCTGCATTTTCGATAAGCTCGTCATCATTTGCAAGGAAGTCTATGACACCGTCGTCCTCGAACCTGTCATAGCCCGTGAACTCGGTGGAGATCTCCTTGTCTATCTTATGGAACACGGTTTCATCAGCGCCCATATACTTTGAGTCGCCTCTTGCAGCCCTTGCAGTTTCACGCTGCACCTGCATAGCCTTCTCAAAGCCTTCTTCGTCAACGCCTAAGCCCTTTTCTTCAAGTATCTCACGGGTAAGGTCTATCGGGAAGCCATAGGTATCTGACAGCTTGAAGCAAGCCTCGCCGTCAAGCACCTTCTCGCCCTTTGCGCTGAGCTCCTCTACATATGTATCAAGTATCTTCATGCCCCTGTCGATAGTGGTATTGAAATTAGCTTCCTCAGTCGAGAGCAGCTTTACGATATAGTCATACTGCTCTTCAAGCTCGTTATACTCGCACTTTGAGTTATCAACTACCGTCTTTACTATATCTTTAAGGAACATACCGTTTATGCCCAGCAGCTTTCCGTGTCTTACGGCACGGCGAAGGAGCCTTCTCATTACATAGCCCCTGCCCTCGTTTGAAGGCAGCACACCGTCGCCTGCCATGAATGTCACAGACCTGATATGGTCGGTGATGACACGGATAGACACGTCCTTTTTATATTCCTTGCCGTACTCACAGCCTGCTATCTCGCAGATCTTGTCCCTGATAGCCTTTATCGTATCGACATCAAATATGGAATCAACACCCTGCATAAGTGCTGCAAGTCTTTCAAGACCCATACCTGTGTCGATATTCTTCTGTGCAAGAGGTGTATATGTGCCGTCCTCGTGTCTTTCAAACTGTGTGAATACGAGGTTCCAGAATTCCATATATCTGTCGCAGTCACAGCCTACACCGCAGGTGGGCTTGCCGCAGCCGTACTTCTCTCCCCTGTCAAAATATATCTCCGAGCAGGGACCGCACGGACCGTCAACGCCTGCTTCCCAGAAGTTATCCTCCTTGCCCATACGGGTTATCCTGTCCATAGGCACGCCTGCTTTTTCGTGCCATATCTTTTCAGCCTCGTCATCGTCCTGATAAACGGTGACATACAGTCTGTCCTTGGGGAGCTTCAACACCTCTGTGACATACTCCCACGCCCACTGTATAGCCTCCTCCTTGAAATAATCGCCGAATGAGAAATTGCCCAGCATCTCAAAGAAAGTGCCGTGTCTTGCAGTCTTGCCGACATTTTCAATATCGCCTGTCCTTATACACTTCTGGCAGGTGGTCATACGCTTTCTCGGCGGTACCTCCTGACCTGTGAAGTAGGGCTTGAGCGGTGCCATACCGGCAACGATGAGCAGCAGGCTGTTATCCCCCTGCGGTATGAGCGGATAGCTCTTATGCCTTAAACACCCCTTCTGTGCAAAAAAGTTCAGATACGATTCTCTCAGATCGTTAAGACTTGTCCATTCCATTATCAGATACTTCCTTTCTTTTTGGTGCGAAATGCACTGTTACATATATCATCTGCGCCCCGGCAGTCTATCCTCAGCCCACTGTGCCGTCAGGCGGCTGTGCAGCAGCATTCGTGGCATCGTCCTGCTTTGCAGACGTGGTCTGAGTATATTTATGGTCATTGATTATAACGGGCTGAAGAGCATCTGCGGCATATATTTCACCCTCCTCGGTGAAATATGTACCTGTCTTTTCGTTCCACTGAGGCTTGGTGGACAGATACGGCTCATCTATGAGCCGCTCGCCGTTTTCATCTGTGATACCCAGCTCCTTTGCGGTCTTTACCGCCGCCTGAGCCATTGCGTGTGCGTACTCGCCGATATGCTCATCAAGCAGCTTATTGTCGGCGTCATTCGTTATAAAGCCCAGTTCTACAAGGCAGCTCGGCATATGCGTCTGACGATTCACCTGATAGTTGCTGCAGCTGTCACCTATGAACCCGAAGCCGACTTCCCTGTTTTTGGAGATACCGACCTCGTCAAGTGCTGAGAGTATATTTGATGCAAGCAGAATATCCGACTCAGGCTCGTGGTTGTTGACCCATATCTCGACGCCCTTGTTAGCTTCATCGCCGCTGTTGCGGTGAATGGAGATAAACAGATCGGCCTTTGAATCGTTTGCCTTTTTGCATATCTCATCAAGTGTTAAAAACTCATCAGTTTCTCTTGTCATAGCGACATTCACGCCGAGCGCTTCAAGCTCGTCCCTGAGTTTGAGGGAAACGTTCAGAGTATCGTCCTTTTCAAGCCTCTTGCCCGTCTTATCCTGCGCACCGCTGTCATCACCGCCGTGCCCCGGGTCTATACACACTGTAAAGTCATACCCGGTATGCTCCGGCTCGGAGCTGCTCTCTTTATTATTATTCACAGCCGGCAGCACAGATGATGACTCACCACCGCCAAATGCCCCTATGAGCGCACCTATCAGCCTGACAACGCAGAAAACAAGCAATACGAGCAGCACAAGAGCTATGACTATCCTGTCCCAGTATATCTTGGTCTTTACATCACCGCTGTGTTTTACAGGCGGTCTGCCGTATTTCTTCTCAAACTCCTGTTCTGTCATATATTTACCTTCCGATCAGTAGTAGGATCACATAATCAAGTACATAACCTATACTATTATATCACAAAGCAAGGATTAATTCAACACCCATTTTTAAAAATTTTTCCGACAGCTTTTGACAGTTATATGTATACACAAAAAATCGCTCAAATGTATACACCAAAAATTCGCTCAAAGCGCTTGCATAAGTGTCTCAAATGTGCTATAATATAAATGTATCAGGCTCTTGTCATAGCGGCTGTATGCGTTTATTCATCTGAAAATGTATAAAAACTGTATATTTTCGTATTTATACATTGAAATATACAAAATATGCACCATAAATGTGTATAAATCTTAAAATATACGCAAAAGCACTTGACAAAGCTGTATTATCGTGTATAATAATATTTATATTATTGATTTTTTATTGTTGGAGGTATTTTAAAATGGGTAAAGAGATCAAAAAAGTAGTATTAGCATACTCGGGCGGTCTTGATACATCTATCATCATCCCGTGGCTGAAGGAAAACTACAACAACTGCGAGGTAGTCGCAGTTTCAGGAAACGTAGGTCAGGGCACAGAGCTTGACGGCTTAGAGGAAAAGGCTATCAAGACAGGCGCTTCAAAGCTCTACATAGAGGATCTTACAGAGGAATTCATAAGAGATTATGTTTTCCCGACTGTACAGGCTGGCGCTATATATGAGAACAGATATATGCTGGGTACATCCTTCGCCCGTCCTATCATCGCTAAGAGAATAGCTGAGATAGCTATAAAGGAAGGCGCAGATGCTATATGCCACGGCTGCACCGGCAAGGGCAACGATCAGGTGAGATTTGAGCTTGCTATAAAGGCATTCGCTCCTGACATGAAGATAATCGCTCCGTGGAGGATATGGAACATAAAGAGCCGTGACGAGGAGATAGACTACGCTGAGGCTCACAATATCCCGTTAAAGATAAACAGAGAGACTAATTACTCAAAGGACAAGAATATATGGCATTTATCGCATGAAGGTCTTGATCTTGAAGATCCTGCAAACGAGCCGCAGTATGAAAAGCCGGGCTTCCTTGAAATGGGCGTATCGCCTATCATGGCTCCCGACAAGCCCACATATGTGACTATACACTTTGAAAAGGGCGTTCCTACTGCGATAGACGGCAAGGACATGGGTCCTGTGGAGATAGTTGAGACACTCAACAAATTAGGCGGCGAGAACGGCATCGGTCTTGCAGACTTAGTTGAGAACCGTCTGGTAGGCATGAAGTCAAGGGGCGTTTATGAAACTCCCGGCGGCGCTATACTCTACCATGCACACGAGGTGCTTGAAACTATCACGATAGACAAGGAGACTGCAAGAGTAAAGCAGTACCTTTCCATAAAGTTTGCAGACATTGTTTACAATGGTCAGTGGTATACACCTCTGCGTGAGGCTATGAGCGCATTCGTAGCTCAGACCCAGCAGACTGTAACAGGTGATGTAAAGCTCAAGCTCTACAAGGGCAACATCATCAACGCAGGCGTGACTTCGCCGTATACCCTTTATGATGAGGAAGTAGCTACCTTTGACGCTGATGAGGTTTACAATCAGGCTGATTCGGCTGGATTTATAAACCTCTTCGGACTGCCGATCAAAGTCAAGGCTAAGCTCGACCAGAAGAGAAACAACAAGTAAGGTTCCTGACAGGAGGAAGACCTATGAGCGAGAATATAAACAATTTACTTGAACCGGCAATAGACAAGAAGGTAGAGATAACCTATGACAGTCTGCCGGGGTCGAAATTTGAAGATGTAAACTTAGGCGACGCTACATTCGATAACGTAAGTCTTAAAGATGCTGACTTCAATGACGTTAATATGGACGGGGCGCACTTTAACGATGTGTCTATGAAGGATTCGCAGTTTACTGATATGTTTATGGTAAACTCAAAGTTTCTGGGCGTTAATCTTTCAAACACAAAGTTCGGCTGCTCTATCATGAACAATGTGGAGTTTAAAAATCCCGACCTTAAAAATTCACAGTTCGTACACTGCGATCTGTCGAATGTCGAGATAAATGACTGCATCATAGACGGCATGAAGATAAACGGCATAGACATACAGAAGCTAATCGAAAGATACGAGGAAGAAAAATCGTAACGTTAGTAACATTAGATGTATCAGCAAGAAACATCGGTCGCCCGACCTTTGTTTCTTGCTTACATTTTTTGAGGAAAATGATATGAACGACAGCATAAAAAAAGCCTTTAATCTATTGTTCCGCACAGTGCTTATATGTACGGCGGCAGCATCGGTCATGATGGTGGTGAGCTTTATAAAAACTGCCGTGTTCGTCACCGAGCGTGACGGGCATATAGCTGATAAGGACATGGGCGTTTTCGTGGACGGCTGCTACACTTTCACGCAGCTGTACATCGGTATTTTCTACGCACTTATCGCCTGTGTGATATTAAGTATAGTGAGCTTTCACAAGTGTACGAAGTTCACGCTTATCGGACGTACTGTTATTCTTGGTATGACGGCGCAAAGGATGTTCCGTGGGCTTGGTATCGCAAAGGCTCTCAACACTATGGGCAAATACGCAAGAGAGATCGGCGTGGAAAAAATGAATGGCATGACCACCAAAGAACTGGCATCTGCGCTGAATGTCGACCAGTCGGAGATAGAAGGTCTGGAAAACATCATTAAAAGCTCGGATACCAACAGCGAGTTTACTTATATGCTTGCGGCAACGTTTCTTTGTGCTGTGGTCCTTGTCATTTTCTTTCTGACATCTATACATAATCTTACAAAGAAAGAAAGACCTGCTGCCTGCGGCGGCTGCGACGATGCAAACAGGCTCGAACAGGGCGACGCTGCTATGCTTGCAGGCGGTGCGCACTTTACACAGCAGGGCATGGGACAGAGCATTCCTCAGAACGTACCTGTTCAGGGGTATCAGCAGGGCAGCGTGGCTCAGCAGCAGATGCCGCAGATACTTCAGGATCTGAGCCGTGAGCTTGGCGGCAACATAGAAGGCTCTAAGCTGATAAGCAGATACATGGCTGCAACACAGCAGCAGCCGGTACACGATCATCATGACAGCGCAGAGGTCCATGATATGGAAGCTGACGGCGAGTTCCACGATTACGCACACGCTGAGGCTGATATGACCGATGACAGCAGCGATTACTTAGCTCAGCTGCAAGCAGAGGAGAACCACGGAACTTCCCTCACGGACGAGGACTTTATGTAAAGGAGAAGCAATATGGCTGATAAAATGTGGGCAGGACGTTTCACAAAGGAAACGGACGAACGTGTAAATGATTTCAATTCATCTATAAAATTTGATGCAAGAATGTACAGGCAGGACATCGAAGGCTCTGTCGCTCATGCGACCATGCTCGGTGAATGCGGCATAATATCAAAAGAGGACAGCGAAAAGATAATCGACGGATTAAAGGGCATACTTGCTGACATAGAAAGCGGAAAGCTGCAATTTGACCCGACTGCCGAAGATATACATATGTTCAACGAGGCGGAGCTTACCAGAAGGATAGGCGATGCAGGCAAAAGGCTGCACACCGCAAGATCGAGAAACGATCAGGTGGCGCTTGACATAAGAATGAACCTCAAAGTCGAGATAAGAGAGATAGAAGCGCTCACCCGTGAGCTTATCGAAACGCTTTGCAGGATAGCGGGGAACAATCTTACGACGGTAATGCCCGGCTACACACATCTGCAAAGAGCGCAGCCGATAACATTTGCACATCACTTAATGGCATATGCACAGATGCTTTTAAGAGATCTCGGCAGACTTGAGGACACCTACAAAAGAACAAACATCATGCCGCTCGGCAGCGGTGCGCTCGCATCTACTACCTACCCGATAAACAGACAGCGTGTATGCGAGCTGCTGGGGTTTGACGAGATAACGCAGAATTCTCTTGACGGCGTATCGGACAGAGATTTCTGCATAGAGCTTGCGTCGGCGTTGTCGATACTTATGATGCACCTTTCAAGATTCTCGGAGGAGATAATAATGTGGTGCTCGTGGGAGTTCAAGTTCATAGAGCTTGATGATGCGTATGCAACAGGCTCATCTATCATGCCGCAGAAGAAAAATCCCGATGTGACAGAGCTTATAAGGGGCAAGACAGGCAGAGTTTACGGCGACCTCAACACGCTGCTCGTTATGATGAAGGGAATTTCCCTTGCATACGACAAGGATATGCAGGAGGACAAGGAAGCTATATTTGATGCGATAGATACAGTAAAGCTGTGTCTGACTACATTTATCCCGATGCTGGGTACTATGACCGTTCTGCCGGAAAACATGAGAAACGCCGCAGCAAAGGGCTTTATAAATGCTACTGACTGTGCAGACTATCTTGTAAAGAAGGGGCTGCCGTTCAGAGATGCCTACAAGATAACAGGCACGCTCGTGCATACCTGCATAGAAAAGGGTCTGACGCTTGAAACACTGCCTATCGAGGAATACAAGGCGTTATGTGATACATTTGATACAGATGTTTATGATGCTATCAGCTTAGAGACCTGCGTTATGCAGAGAAAGGCAGCAGGCGGCCCTGCTCCCGAGGCTGTAAAGGCTCAGATAGAGTATACTAAAAAGGCATTAAGTCAGTATGATAAATGACAGATACGAGCTGCCGGTAAAGGCAGGGCTTATGGCTTTATGGGCAGGCGGTGTGATAGGGCTATACTTTCTGAGTGAGCATTTCCCGAACCCGGTCGGGGCAAGGATATTTGCGTTTATGCTCATCACCCCGGCGCTGACGCTGTGCGGCAGCTTTTACACGGCAAAGCTGTTCGGCACAAAATGGTATTACAAGGTGACGATGATAGTTTTGTCGGCGGCGATATATTTTCTGTCACCGCTCAGGCACGTTACGCCTAATCTTATAATAGTCACGGCGATATGCGTGATATTCGGCAGCGGCATAGGAGATGTTTTCTCGGGGCGTGAAAAGCAGATAAAGCAGGAGGAGGAAAAATACACCCCGATACTTCAGACACCTGCACCAAAGAATAAAAAGAAAGGGAAGAAAAAAAGAAAATGAAAACCAAGATATTCATTGACGGAAAAGAGGGTACTACGGGTCTTCAGATATTTGAGAGATTTGAAAAGAGAGATGACCTGGAGATACTTCTTATAGATGAAGACAAGCGCAAGGATACTTCAGAGCGTGCAAGACTTATAAATGAAAGCGATATTACTTTCCTGTGTCTGCCTGATGCGGCGGCTAAGGAGGCGGTAGGTCTTGTTACAAATGACAAGGTAAGGATAATAGATGCGTCCACCGCTCACAGGACCGACCCGAAGTGGGACTACGGCTTCCCGGAGCTGTCGGCTTCTCACAGAGAGGCTATAAGAAACTCAAAGAGAGTCGCAAACCCCGGGTGCTATGCAAGCGGCTTTATAAGCCTTGTATATCCGCTTGTAAAGGCAGGTATCTTAGGTGAGGATTATCCGCTGACGGCACACGCAGTTTCGGGTTACAGCGGCGGCGGCAAAAAGATGATAGCCGCAGTTGAGGGCGAAAACAAAACAAGAGAGATGTTCTCACCACGTCAGTATGCACTCACGCAGGCACACAAGCATCTGCCTGAGATGCAGACTGTATGCGGTCTTAAATACAAGCCGATGTTCAACCCCATAGTTGATGATTATTATGCAGGCATGGTGGTGTCGGTCCCGCTCATAACGAGAGCGCTTGCCAAGAAATGCACGCCTGCTGATATACATGAGATACTGAGCGAGCATTATCAGGGTCAGCATTTTGTAAAGGTGATGGAGCTTTTTGGCACTGATACTCTGCCGGACGGGTTCCTTGCTGCAAATACGCTTGAGGGGACAAATGATATGCAGCTGTTCGTATTCGGAAATGACGAGCAGATACTTCTATGCTCACGCCTTGACAACTTAGGCAAGGGTGCGAGCGGCGCTGCTGTACAGAATATGAACATAATGCTCGGTATAAGTGAGGCAGAAGGACTTGAATAAAAAAATTATAACGCTTATACTTTGTATGCTGCCGATAATGCTTACCGCCTGCGGTAATACTCCCGGAAAGCTCGAGCCGCTGTCATCACAGGACAGCACGGCTGCAACTACCACCGTCGCTCAGTCGGAGAGCGAGAGCGAGACTACGACCAAGGCAGATGAAAGCTCACGGGAAGAATCGACTGCTGCAAAGAAGAAAAAAAACAAGAAAAAGACCGACGACACCGACAAGGACGCTGAAAAGTCAAGGGCGCAGGAGGTGTTTGAAAGTCTGACGCTTGATGAAAAGATAGGGCAGCTGTTCATAGTTGACCCCGAAACGCTCAACGGCACGGTGGACGAATACGAGCTGGCAACCGGATTCAATGATTCGATTGGAAACAATATGAAAGCCTACCCTGTCGGCGGTATAATACATTTTGCTGACAACATCATCGACCCGGATCAGATACAGAAATTCAACAGCGGTCTGCAAAAGGCTTCAAAAGTACCGCTGATGATAGCTGTTGACGAGGAGGGCGGCACTATCACAAGAATAGCGTCAAATGACAGCTTTGATGTGAAAGAGTTTCCTGATATGTACGAGATAGGGGCGACAGGCGATACCGCAAATGCCGAAGAGGTCGGTGAAACGATAGGTGCGTATCTCAAAGACTACGGATTCAATGTGGACTTTGCACCTGTTTCGGATGTATTTACCAATCCCGACAATACCGTTATCGGTAAGAGAGCCTTCTCATCTGATGCTAAAACGGCTGCTCAAATGGTATCCGCCTGCATAGAGGGCTTCCACAAGAGCGGCATGATATGCACGATAAAGCACTTCCCCGGTCACGGCGACACAGACGCTGATTCGCATTTAGGGTATGTGAGCGTTTCAAAGACATGGGACGAGCTGAAAGAATGCGAGCTGATACCGTTTATAGAGAACAAGGACAGCACAGATATGATAATGGCAGCTCACATCACTCTGCCGAACATCACAGGCGAGGAGCTGCCGGCAACGCTTTCAAAGGACATCATCACTGACAAGCTGAGAAACGAGATAGGCTATGACGGCGTTATCATAACAGACTCTATGAAAATGGGTGCTATATCGACCGAATACGAGTCGGGAGATGCGACTGTAAAGGCACTTTTGGCAGGTGTTGACATAATACTTATGCCGGCATCGCTGAGTGAGAGCTTTGAGGCTGTAAAGGCAGCCCTTGACAACGGTACGCTCGATGAAGAAAGAATAGACGAAAGCGTTATGAGGATACTCAGATTAAAGGAAAAATACGGAATACTGAAATAAAGGAATGAATAAAATGAAAGAAATAACTAAGGCGGTTTTTGAGGGCTATACCTATGTTGAGGGCGGCGTGTGTGCGGCAAAGGGCTTCAAGGCGAGCGGCACATACTGCGGCATCAAGGCAAGCGAGATCCCCGACGGAAACGAAAGCCCGATAAAAGCCAAGAATGACATAGGAATGGTGGTGTCTGACACCTTATGCACGGTGGCGGCTGTTTACACACAGAACAAGGTCAAGGGCGCACCGATAACAGTTACTAAGAATAATCTCACTAAAACAGGCGGCAAGGCAAGAGCAATAATAGTCAACTCCAAAAACGCCAACACCTGCAACGCAGACGGCGAGCAGAAGGCTGAAAGAATGTGTCAGCTTACAGCGGACGCTCTCGGCATAAGTCCCGAGGAGGTCATAGTCGCATCGACCGGCGTTATAGGACAGGTACTGCCGATAGAGCCTGTTGAAAGGGCTGTTCCGGTACTGGTAAAGGAGCTTGCCTATGACGGGAACGTTCAGGCGGCAACTGCTATAATGACTACCGACACTGTTAAAAAAGAGATAGCCGTAGAGTTTGAGATAGACGGTACTAAATACCGCTTAGGCGGCATGGGCAAGGGCAGCGGAATGATACACCCGAACATGGCGACCACGCTCAATTTCTACACGACAGACTGCAAGGTGAGCGCTGATGCTTTACAGGCAGCACTCAGCGAGGTAGTAAATGTAACATACAACTGTCTGTCAGTTGACGGCGACCAGTCAACTAACGACATGGTATGCGTGCTTGCAAACGGCGAAGCAGGCGGAAATGAGATAGTGACAGGCACCAAAGAGTTTGAGGTGTTCAAAAAAGCGCTTTACATAGCTATGCTGCACATTACCAAAATGCTCGCAAAGGACGGCGAGGGAGCTACAAAGCTGATAGAGTGCAGGGTAACAGGCGCACCCGATCATGAAACAGCGAAGATCATCGCAAAGAGCGTTATCCGCTCGCCGCTCGTAAAGTGCGCTATGTACGGCGCTGACGCAAACTGCGGACGTATAATGTGCGCTATGGGCTATGCTGAAACAGACTGCGATGTCACAAAGGCAGATGTTTACTACATCTCAAAGGCAGGAAAGATACTTGTCTGCGAGAACGGTCTTGGCTTGCAGTTTGATGAGGATCTTGCAAAGGCTATTCTCTCCGAGGAGGATATAACGATACTTGCACAGCTCAAACAGGGCAGCAGCGAGGCTACCGCATGGGGCTGCGATATGACATATGATTACGTCAAGATCAACGGAGATTACAGGAGTTAAAGGAAGTAATAAAAATGCACATAGAAAACAGTATAAGAAGCCAGATACTCATTGACGCTCTGCCGTACATACAGAAATACCATGACAAGATAGTCGTTGTAAAATACGGCGGCAACGCTATGACTAACAATGAGCTGAAGGAAGCAGTCATGAGCGACATCGTACTTTTAAACGAGGTGGGCATCAAAGTAGTGCTCGTTCACGGCGGCGGTCCTGAGATAAGTGCTATGCTCAAGCGTGTAGGCATTGAGTCGAGATTTATCAACGGGCTCAGATACACAGATGAGCAGACTATCGACATTGTTAAAATGGTGCTTAGCGGCAAGGTCAACAAGGAGCTTGTTTCGGCATTGCAGCTGCACGGCGGCAAGGCGCTCGGGCTTTGCGGATGCGACGGCGGCATGATAATGGCTCAGAGGCTGCAAAGCGAGGTGGATCTCGGCTACGTCGGCGAGATAAAGAAGATTACCACCAAGCCGATACTTGATGCATTAAACGGCGGATATGTACCGATAATCGCAACAGTCGGCACGAGCGAGACAGGTCAGGCGTACAACATAAACGCCGACACCGCTGCTGCAAGGATAGCAAGCTGTCTGCGTGCTGAAAAGCTGATACTTATGACTGACATCAAGGGTCTGTTAAAGGACAAGGACGATGATTCGACGCTCATACCGCAGGTTAATGTTTCGGAGGTGCCGTACCTTAAAAGCACAGGCATCATAAGCGGCGGCATGATACCCAAGATAGAATGCTGCGTTGAGGCTGTCAGACGTGGGGTAAAGAGAACGTCGATAATCGACGGAAGAGTCCCCCACTCTATACTTATAGAGCTGCTTACCAATGAAGGCATAGGCACACAGTTCTCCTGATATGCAGGAAAAGATACTTTGCCAGACGAGCAGCAGGTACACATCGGCATCACAGTACATTATATCTGTCGGTAGTGTATATTCAAGGAAAAACAGGGTATTCCCGGCAGCGGCGATAACACTTATACTTTACTGCGGTGCAATGCTGTTTTTGCCGATAGCTTTCAGGCTCAAAGCAAAGGTACTGATAGTGCTTGTGTTTATAACCGTTTATTCAAAGGTGCTTTCATATCTGACGGCGGCGATACAGTTTTTTAAAAACAAAGCGGAGATACTTTCCTCCCCCGGGACACTGATATTATATCAGAGCTATATGACCGAATACTGTGCCGGATGTGAGAACACTGTCCGCTACACACAGATAAAAGAAATAATGACTACAAAGCACGCCCTTGCTTTATTTACAGAGGATATGGCGGTGTTCATACCGATAAAGGGAGCCTATGACAAAAAGGCCCGGGAGATACTCGCTATCCTCCATGATAACGGGGCAGGCAAATGAAAGGAATGATAAAAATGTCAACGATAGAAAAATTTAATGAACACATAATGCCGTCATACGGCAGGTTCGATGTTGTTATGGAGTCGGGCGAGGCACGGACTGCTACTGATGAAAACGGCAAGACATACATTGACTTCGGGTCGGGCATCGGCACAAACTCGTTAGGCTTCTGCAACGAAAAATGGGTGGACGCTGTATGCTCTCAGGTAAAGACGATACAGCACACATCGAATTACTACTACACAAAGGTACAGGCAGACTTTGCAGCCACTCTTTGTGAGGCAACAGGGTACAGCAAGATGTTTTTCGGCAATTCCGGCGCTGAGGCTAACGAATGTGCGATAAAGGTCGCAAGGAAATACAGCTTTGACAAGTACGGAAAAGATGCACAGCGCAATGTGATAATCACACTTGTTAATTCCTTCCACGGAAGGACGTTAGCTACGCTCTCGGCAACAGGGCAGGAGGTTTTCCACAACTACTTCTTCCCGTTCGTAGAAGGGTTTGTAAATGTCAAAGCAAACGACATAGCCGATCTTGACGAAAAGCTCGCTCAGTACAAGGGCAGGGTATGCGCTGTGATGTTTGAGATAGTTCAGGGCGAGGGCGGCGTTATAGCGCTTGAACAGGAATTTGTAAAGGCTATCTTCGACAGGTGCGAAAAGGAGGACATTCTCACTATCTGTGATGAGGTGCAGACAGGTGTAGGCAGGACGGGTACTTTCTTAGCGTCCGAGCAGTACGGTGTCAAGCCTGACATCACAACACTTGCAAAGGGTCTTGCAGGCGGTATACCGATAGGCGTTTGTCTTGCGAATGAGAAGTGCTGCGACGTGCTTACAAAGGGCACTCACGGCTCGACCTTCGGCGGAAACCCTATCTGCTGTGCAGGCGGCAATGCAGTACTTGAAACGGTGCTTGCTGACGGTTTCCTTGACACTGTGGCTCAGAAGGGCTATTACATCTGGCAGAAGCTGATAGACCACCCGGAGGTAGCAGGTGTGAGCGGCTTAGGGCTTATGATAGGCATATCATTTAAAACCAAAAAGGCTGCCGATGTATGCAAGGCGTGTCTTGATAACGGGCTGCTGGTACTCACTGCAAAGGAAAAGCTGAGGTTCCTGCCGCCGCTTACGATAACATACGAAGAGATAGACAAGGGTCTTGAGATACTTATGAAAGTTTTAGAAGAAAAGGAGTAACATTATGGATCATCTGCTTAAAATGCTCGACCTCTCAAAAGAGGATATAACCGAGATACTCAATCTTGCCGATCAGCTCAAATACGAGAACAAGAACGGCATAAAGCACCACCTTTTAAAGGGCAAGACGCTGGGTATGATATTCCAGAAGTCATCGACCCGTACAAGGGTATCATTTGAAACAGGTATGTACCAGTTAGGCGGTCAGGCGCTGTTTCTTTCAAACCGTGATCTTCAGATAGGCAGGGGCGAGCCTGTACAGGACACTGCCCGTGTCCTCTCACGCTATCTTGACGGCATCATGATAAGGACGTTTGAACAGCAGGAGGTAGACGACCTTGCAAAATACGGCTCTATACCGATAATAAACGGTCTTACCGATTTCTGTCACCCCTGTCAGGTGCTTGCCGATCTTATGACGATAAGGGAGTTCAAGGGGCGCTTTGAAGGGCTTAAAATGTGCTACATAGGCGACGGCAACAACATGGCTAATTCACTCATAGTCGGCGGTCTTAAAGTCGGCATGGAGGTAAGCGTTGCGTGTCCTGACGATTATCAGCCGGACGCCAAGGCGCTTGAATTTGCAAAGGAGTACGGCGACAAGTTCAGCATGACGAATATCCCTCTTGAAGCTGCAAAGGACGCTGATGTACTGTTTACCGATGTATGGACATCTATGGGCGAGGAAGCTGAGACCGAAAAGAGGAAGGTGGCATTTGCAGGCTATCAGATAAATGACGAGATAATGGCTGCTGCAAAGCCCGATGCAATGGTACAGCACTGTCTGCCGGCGCACCGTGAGGAGGAGATCACCGAAAAGGTCTTTGAGGCTCATGCAAATGAGATCTTTGAAGAGGCTGAGAACCGTCTGCACGCTCAGAAGGCTGTTATGGTCATGGTAATGGGCGGCAAAGCATCAGACGAGGACGACTGATCCGGGTAACAGTTACGGCGCATAGCACCGATGATATAAAAAAACACCGCACAGGAGATACCCTTCTCCTTGTGCGGTGTTTTGTTTACTTGAATTTTTCTTTGAGCTTATCAAAGAATGACTGGCGCTTCTGGTAGTTCTTATTTTCAAGCGACTGCTCGAAATCCTTGAGCGCCTGTTTCTGATCCTTTGTAAGGTTTTTCGGTATCTCGACTGAGACCTTGACGTAGTGATCTCCCCTGTCGTTGCGGTTGACCTTCTTGATACCCTTGCCACGCAGACGGAATATCGTGCCCACCTGTGTGCCCTCGGGGACTTTATACTTGACCTTGCCGTCTATCGTAGGTACTGTTATCTCGTCGCCAAGTACAGCCTGACCGTAGGTGAGCGGTATCTCCGTCCACACATCATACCCGTCACGCTCAAATATTGCATCGGGGCGCACTGTTACGTTTATATACAAGTCGCCGTTCTGTCCACCGTTTGCACCGCAGTTACCGCCGCCGCCGACACGCAGGTTCTGCCCGTCATCTATACCGGCAGGGATATTCACCTCACGCTCCTCGGTTTTTCTGACGATGCCCTTGCCGCTGCACTTTTTGCACGGGTTATCAACTATCTTGCCCTTACCGCCGCAGCGTGAGCATTTGACTGTCTGTCTTACCATACCGAAGATAGACTGCTGGGATATGTTGACCGTACCCTTACCGCCGCAGTCGGGGCAGGTCTTGGCTGACGAGCCTGCTGCCGCACCGCTGCCGTTACAGTCGGGGCATTTACAGTTTCTTGTGACCTTGATAGTCTTTGATGTACCCTTGCACGCCTCCATAAAGCTGATGACTGTGCTCACCTCAATATCCGAGCCTCTTCTCGGGGCGTTGGGGTTGGAGCGTGAGCCGCCGCCGAATGCTCCGAAAATCGAATCAAATATATCGCCCATATCGCCGAAGCCGCCAAAGCCGCCGTCGAAGCCGCCGCCCTGACCTGCACCGTAGTTCGGGTCTACACCTGCAAAGCCGAACTGGTCGTACTTGGCTTTTTTGCTCGGGTCGCTTAGCACCTCATAGGCTTCATTTACCTCTTTGAATTTAGCTTCTGCGTCCTTATCATCGGGGTGCAGATCGGGGTGGTACTGCTTGGCGAGCTTTCTGAACGCCTTCTTTATCTCGTCGTCCGACGCACCCTTTGATACGCCCAGCACCTCATAATAATCTCTTTTGTTCTCTGCCATAATTCCTCACTTCCGAAACGTATCAGATCTCGTTGTCCTCTGAAAACAGTACCTGCACGGTATCGTCTGTATCTTCCACAAGCTCCTGTACCGGAGCATCGCCATCGTGCCTGTCTGTACATTTATCCTTCATTTCAAGATAGCATATCAGCATAAGTGCTGCAACTGCAAGCACTATAACTATTATCTTTAAAAGCGTTCTGCTGTTATCCATTGCTTTCACCTTTAACCCACTAAACCGCAGGGGGCTGCCCTGCGGTATGGGAACATTCAACTAATTACTCTGCGTCTGTGAAGTCAGCGTCTATAACGTCGTCGCCTGCCTTGCTCGATTTGCCGTTATCCTCTGCTGCACCGCCTGCATTAAAGCCTGCGCCGCCGCCGAAGTCTGCGCCGTTAAAACCGCCTGCGCCCGGCTGACCCTGTGCGCCTGCTGCCTGCTGATAGACCCTTGTAGCTACCGGCTGGAACGCATCTTCAAGCTCCTTCTGACGAGCCTTGATAGCTTCAACATCTGTACCCTTGAGTGCTTCCTTAAGTGCGTCGATCTTTGCCTGAACGCTGCTCTTCTCGTCAGCTGTTACCTTGTCGCCGAACTCACCGAGAGCCTTCTCTACCTGGAATGCCATCTGGTCTGCCTGGTTCCTTGCATCGACCTCTTCCTTCTTCTTAGCGTCCTCAGCAGCAAATGCCTCTGCCTCCTTGACTGCCTTATCTATATCCTCCTTGGACATATTTGTAGAAGATGTGATAGTGATATTCTGCTCCTTGCCTGTACCTAAGTCCTTAGCGGAAACGTGTACGATACCGTTAGCATCTATATCGAATGTTACCTCTATCTGGGGTATGCCACGGGGTGCGGGAGCGATACCGTCAAGACGGAACATACCGAGCTGCTTATTATCTCTTGCGAACTCTCTCTCGCCCTGCAATACGTTTATATCAACAGCAGACTGGTTATCAGCAGCAGTTGAGAATATCTGAGATTTCTTTGTCGGGATAGTTGTGTTTCTCTCGATGATCTTTGTGCAGACACCGCCCATAGTTTCAAGACCTAAGGACAGAGGAGTTACATCAAGGAGAAGGAGTCCGTCCTTGACGTCGCCGCCTAAAACGCCGCCCTGATATGCAGCACCGAGTGCTACGCACTCATCGGGGTTGATGCCCTTGAAAGGCTCTTTACCGAGGAACTTCTTGACTGCTTCCTGTACTGCCGGTATTCTTGAAGAACCGCCGACCATAAGCACCTTCTGGAGATCAGATGCCGAAAGACCTGAATCCTGGAGTGCCTGACGTACAGGCCCCATTGTAGCTTCTACAAGATCTGCTGTCATTTCGTTGAATTTTGCCTGTGTAAGTGTCATCTCCAGGTGCTTAGGACCTGTTGCATCTGCTGTGATGAACGGCAGCGAGATAGCCGATGACGGTGTAGAAGACAGCTCGATCTTTGTCTTTTCAGCAGCTTCCTTTAATCTCTGCATTGCCATTTTATCATTTGAGAGGTCAACGCCCTCAGCCTTTTTGAATTCCTCTACCATCCAGTCGATGATACGCTGGTCGAAGTCATCGCCGCCGAGCCTGTTATTACCTGCTGTTGCAAGTACCTCTGTAACGCCGTCGCCCATTTCGATGATAGATACATCGAATGTACCGCCGCCCAAGTCGTATACCATTACCTTCTGGTCCTCTTCCTTATCTATACCATAGGAAAGAGCAGCAGCTGTCGGCTCGTTGATTATTCTCTTTACATTAAGACCTGCTATCTGACCTGCGTCCTTTGTAGCCTGACGCTGTGCGTCTGTGAAGTATGCAGGTACTGTGATGACTGCGTCTGTTACCTTCTCACCGAGGTATGCCTCTGCGTCTGCCTTGAGTTTCTGGAGTATCATAGCGGAGATCTCCTGAGGAGTATAGTCCTTGCCGCCCATTTTAGCCTTATAGTCAGAGCCCATATGTCTCTTGATAGAGATGACTGTATTATCAAAGTTCGTTACAGCCTGTCTTTTTGCTACCTGACCTACAAGTCTGTCGCCCGACTTTGAAACGCCGACAACTGACGGTGTAGTTCTTGCACCCTCACTGTTAGGGATAACAACGGCTTCGCCGCCCTCCATTACTGCTACGCAGGAATTAGTTGTACCTAAGTCTATTCCGATTATTTTGCTCATAATTATTCTTCATTTCTTTCTCAATGCACAATGCACAATGCACAATGCA
>JAFUYP010000019.1 GCA_017470535.1 Ruminococcus sp.
CTCTGCACATCATCTGCTTGCCAGCTTTCCGTCATATTACCCAAATTCTCCTTGACTTGCGTCAGCAAGCCTGCGTCGAATTTAGGCAATCTGACGAAAATCTGGACGGCGCATCTGATGCACAGGGGTCGTGCGGTGTTGTCTATAAAAAAGCCCGGGGCAGCACTCCCCGGGCAAAAACTCATATCATCATCAGATCTTTGAAAGATCCTTCTTGACTATAACATTTATATTCTGACCTATGATACCCACCACAACGTCATCGGAAAGATTGGCGATTATGGACTTTTCAAGCTCGTCCCACGCTTCCTCGTTGCTTGCCTCATCAACATTGTTTCTGTAATTCATAAGCGACCATGCAGCATAGTCACCGTACTGCATCATACCCATGCCGTAGAAATCATACTGTGCATCTGCGACCTTGGACCTTTCGTCTATCATGTACTCAACTGCACATATCAGCTTGCCCATGATGCCCTTTGCTGCGGCATTCTTGCCTGTTGAAGATACCGAGAGCAGCTTTTCACGGTCAACAGTCTCTTTGTTTATCAGCTTTATGTGAAGCTCATATTTCTCGCCCTTGTTCTCTATCCAGAACTCGCCGTCACCGTACTGAACGAGCTGGCTCATCATGCCGATAAGCTCCTCTGCAAGAAGTCTCAGCCTTAACATCTTCTTATGTGAAAGCTCATTGAATGCTGCCACCTTTTCAGCCTCTGCCGGTATATTTCTGAAATTATCAGACATCTTTGTAAAATATAGCTTATTTGAAACCATTTTCAGTTCCTCCATTCGGTCACTTTACTTATTTAAGGCAATACCGCACGATCACCGCCTTACGGCTTTGCACGTCATCTACTTGCAGCTTTTCCGTCATATCACCCAAATTCACCTTGAAATACGTCAGTATTCCTACGGTAAATTTAGGCGATCTGACGAAAAACCTGACTGCGTATCTGACGTACAATGGTCGTGCGGTATTGCCTTAATTATACACCAAAAATCGAATTTTGTCAACCATACATAGTTGTCTGGTCGGCGTAGCTGTAAATAATATCCTTATCCTTGTCAAGCTCAACACCCTTTGCAAAGAACAGCTCTGACAGCGTCACCAGCTCATACCCCTGCGCCTGGAGATCGGGGATAAGGCGTTCAAGCGCCTGCACTGTCTGGAAATTCCCCTCCTGGTCATGAAGAAGTATTATAGCGCCGTCCCTGACCTGCTTCATGGTGCGCTCATAGCGCTGGTCGGCGGTGACTGAGTTCTCGTAGTCGGTACAGCCAAAGCCGTTTATAAACGTCAGGTCGATAGTATCGAACATCGTCTGATTTACAGCGATATAAGGAGGACGGAAAAACTTAGGCTTCTGCCCTGTTATATCATATATCCTGTCACTTGTGTAGTCTATCTCAGCCTTTATCTCATCAGGCGTCATCTCATTCATGTAGGAATGCGTCTTTGAATGATTTGCTATCTCATTGCCCATTTCATAGGCACGCCTTACATTCTGCGCCGACTGCTCGTTTATATTGTCTCCTATCAGGAAAAACGTCCCCCTTGCGCCGTACTGCTCAAAAAGATCAAGCACCTCGCCGGTAGTCGTGGTGTTAGGTCCGTCATCAAATGTCAGCGCTACGACCTTGCCGTATTCCTCAGCCGTCTTGTGACCTATCTCTTTGCTGGTGACTGTCTGTGCGGCAGTCGTGGTGGTCTTTTGTGCCGAAGTATCAGCGCTGCCGGTGCTGCTGCCATTATTGCTGCAAGCTGTCATAAGTAAAACCCCTCCCATGAGCGCAAGTGAAAATATCCTCTTTAATATCAATCCTTCCACCCCATAGCTTCTCTTACAAGATCGGTAAGCGCAAGCGCCGCCTTGTCGTGTGTCTTTCTTGTCGGGTGATAATCTGCGGCATAGCCGTCATTCTTGCTGTCCTGCTCGGTAAAGCAGAAGGTCGTTATGTTCTTGTCGCCTGTTTCCTTTTTATACTCGTCAACTGCCGTCTTTAATGCTTTGAAGATACGCTCACCCATGATACCTACCGTGCAGAAGATATGTGCATAAGGGTTCTCCTCCCTTACGACTGACAGAAACTTCTTGTACTCATCACTGTATTCACGCTGCCTGTCCTCGTGGTCAAGGCAATAGCTGTCGTCGTTAGTGCCGAGATTTATCACCACTGCGTCCGGTACAAAGCGTGAGAAATCCCACATAATATCCTGCGGTGCAGTAGTGTCACCAAACTTCTGATATGAAAAGCCGAGCTTTTTATAATACTGCGGCACTGTCTGCTCGGGTATCTTTTCCTCGCCTGTGCCGGTATAGCCCGAGATTATTCCATATCCGCTGACAGACACAAGACTGTAATCAGCTTTCAGAGCAGCTGCGGTCTTGTAAGCATACGCACCCGTGCAGTCCTCAGTAGAGGTCTTGAAGTTATGCAGCTCATTTTCATCATCTACTCCGTATCCGCAGGTAATGGAATCGCCTATGAACTCTATCCTTCTTGCCTTTGCAGGCGTAGGTGTAAGTGTTGCCTTGCTGTTGATCTCTATAAGTGATATGCCCATAGTTGACATAGCACACTCTGATATTTTAAGTATCTTGACCTTTGCCTTTACAGCTGAGGGGAGGTTTAGTATCTCAATCGTTTTGGTCTTTTCATCGAGCATACCGTCAAGCACACGCCTGTTGTCAACATACACCGCATAGCGTGCATAGTCGGGGGATTCGATGTCTGACCCCACGATACCGTCAGCCATAAGCGTGACAAACAGCTTCTTGCCCTCGAATATAAACTCTATCCCCGTTCCCGATAGCGCAGACCACAGCACGCCCCCGGTCATAAAAGTCCTTCCGATGAATTTTACTCTTTTTGCATCAGGCAGCAGTTTTTTCATATATTATACTTCCTTCTCAAAGATTGCGAAACTACGCTTGATAACATTATAGCACAAATTATAAAAGTTGTAAAGTAGGGTTTAAAATATTTATAGTATCTAAACAAATCATATTGCAAATAATGGTACAATATGTTATAATGATTTTATCTATAACGGTTAATAAGGAGTATACTAATATGCGGAGAAGGATAACATTCTGTGACGGCTGGGAGTTCGCTTTGTGCAGCTTTGGAACAGATATAGACAAGGCAGAGGGCTTTGCGCCCGTGGACATTCCACACGACTGGCTGATCTATGATACAAATGACCTGTACAAGACATCGACAGGCTGGTACAGAAAGAGATTTACAGTACAAAATACCGGTCTTTTGCATAGTCTTCATTTTGACGGCGTGTATATGGACTGCAAGGTATATATAAACGGCACTCAGGCATTTGAGTGGAAATACGGCTACACTTCCTTTGATGTGGATATAAGCCGCTGTCTTCATGAGGGCGAGAATGAGGTCACTGTAAGAGTTGACCATCAAAGCCCCAATTCACGCTGGTATTCGGGCGCAGGCATTTACAGGAAGGTATACCTTGATGAATATGAGGATATACATTTTTTAAATGACGGCATATACATATCAGCCGATGACAAGGGCAATATCACCCTGACAGCCGAGACAGAAAGACCGCAGGAAATGTCAGCATATGACATGAGGATAACTGTGCAGATATTTAAAAAGGGCGAAATTTCGGACAGCTTGATGCTTGCTGAAAAATCAGCTCCGGCGAATGCTGCCGACAAAAGCGTTATCCCCTCGCCGCTTATAAAGAGCGAATGCAGATACACCAGGAATGACTTTACACTTAAAATAGACTCCCCAAAGCTGTGGGATATAAATGACCCGCAGCTGTACACCGCTGTTGTCAGACTCTATAACGGCGACAGGGAGACTGACTGCATAACTTCCGACTTCGGCTTCAGAAAGTGTGAGTTCACTCCCGACAGGGGGTTCTTCCTAAACGGCAGGCACGTTAAGATCCATGGCGTTTGCGAGCATCACGACTTAGGCGCTCTGGGTGCGGCTGTCAATAAATATGCGATAAAAAGAAAGCTCAGTATTTTAAGCGGCATGGGTGTGAATGCCATAAGAACGAGCCACAATCCCCCGGCGCCCGAGCTTTTGCAGCTTTGTGATGAAATGGGCTTTTTGGTGCTTGATGAGGGCTTTGATATGTGGGAGCGCCACAAGACCGAATTTGACTATGCAAGGTTCTTTGATGACTGGATAGAGCGTGATGTCTGCTCATGGGTAAGGCGTGACAGGAACCACCCATGCGTTATCGGCTGGAGCATCGGCAATGAGATATACGACACCCACGCAGATGACAGAGGGCAGGAGGTAACATCGCTTCTCAAGCGCCTTGTGTCGCTCCACGACCCGAGGGGCAACGGCGTTATCACGATAGGCTCAAACTATATGCAGTGGGAGAACGCGGGAAAATGCGCCGACATACTCAAAGTCGCAGGCTACAACTACGCCGAAAGGCTTTACAGCCGTGATCATGCACGGCACCCCGACTGGGCGATATACGGCTCAGAAACCTCATCTGTCGTGCAGAGCAGAGGTATATATCATTTCCCTCTGTCTGAGAGGATACTGTGCGACGACGACGAGCAATGCTCGGCACTGGGCAACTCCTCGCCTGCGTGGGCAGCGCCCGACCATTACGCCTGCATCATCCCCGACAGAGATGCGCCCTACTGTGCAGGGCAGTTTGTATGGACAGGCTTTGACTATATAGGCGAGCCTACACCCTATTCGACCAAAAACAGCTATTTCGGGCAGATAGACACGGCAGGCTTCCCGAAGGACAGCTACTATATGTTCAAGGGCGAATGGACAAGCTACAAGAATGATCCGTTTATACATATCTTCCCCTACTGGGATCACAACGAGGGGCAGGATATTGATATTCGTGTGGTATCGAATGCACCGTTTATAAGGCTCTTCCTGAACGGCGAGCTTATCGGCGAAAAGTCGATAGACCACGACAAGGGCACCAGCTTAGTCCTCGATGTACAGCACAAATACTTAAAAGGCACTCTGACTGCGGCAGCATATGATGAGAACGGCAGCGAGATAGCAAGGGACGAGAAATGCTCCTTTGACGATGCGGCGGCACTTGTTCTGACACCCGACAAGACAAAGGGCAATGCCGACGGCGAGGATATATTCTTTATCGAAATATCGGCAGCCGACAAAAACGGTATTGCCGTATTTAACGCCAATAACCGAGTGAACATCGAAGTCACCGGCGAGGGCAGACTGATAGGTCTTGACAACGGCGACTCTACCGACTACGACCAGTACAAGTGCTCATCACGGCGGCTGTTTTCAGGCAAGCTGCTTGCTATGGTGGCAGCCACAAAGACCGCCGGAAATATCACCGTAAAGGCAGCTTCCGCCGGGCTTGAAGGCGCAGAGGTGACGCTTGAAACGATAAGCTGTGATACAGACGACGGGATAAGCGCAGCTGCCCGTAACACATCACTTGCCGCCGAAAGCGAGCAGACTCTTACCGAGATACCCGTGCGAAAGATAGAGATAATATCGGACAGCGACAAGTTTACAAAGGACTGCGACACACTGACATTCAAGGTCAAATGCAGACCCGAAAATGCAACATACAAAGACGACATCACATACAGGCTCACGACCGTTTCGGGGATAGATTCGATACTTGCCGAGATAGTGGAGCAAAGCTCTGACAGTGTGACTGTAAAATGCAAGGGCGACGGTGGATTCTATCTGCGTGCGCTTTGCAAAAACGGCAGGAAAAAGCCCTCCCTCATCAGCATAAAGGAGCTTAGCGCCGAGGGTCTTGGGCAGGCGGCATTCGACCCGTACAGCTTTGTGGCAGGCGGTCTGTTTTCAAGGGGCAGGAACGTTTCCGCCGGCATCGAGCGTGGCATGGGATTTTCAAATGACGAAAGCTATGCGGCGTTTGACAATGTTGATTTCGGCAGCTTTGGCAGCGACACGGTATTTTTGCAAATGTATATGCTCGGCACCACTCCGGTGGACCTGACTATATACGACGGCACGCCCGAGGACGGCGAGGTCATAGGCGAGTATCAGTATTTAAAGACCTCACCGTGGCTGACATACAACGACCCCGAGCCGTTCAGGCTCACAAAGACGCTGACAGGCGTACACACCATATCCTTTGCCGCAAGGGAGGGGTATGAGATAAAGGGCTTCAGGTTCAAAAAGCCCGACAAGGAGTTTGCCGAGATACCTGCTGTGAGCTGTGCAAACATCTACGGCGACAGCTTTGAGGTAAACGCAGACGACATCACCCACATAGGCAATAACGTGGTAATAGAGTACGGCAGCTTTGACTTTACAAACAGGCAGCCGACAAAGCTCATCATAACAGGACGCTCGCTGCTTGATATGAACAGTATACATTTTAAATTCACAACAGACAAAACAGAGCTGATACTGCTTGGATTTGAAAAATCGGAGGAATACACCGAAAGGTCATTTGACATAAGCGGCATAAGCGGCGAAGGGAAGGTATCATTCACATTCCTGCCGGGAAGCGATCTTGACTTCAAGGCGTTCAGGTTTGAATAGATAAAAAAGCACCATAATGTTCAAAACAGATGAATTCAAGTCGATAATAGATGAATTCATAATTGGCAATATAGGGCAAAATCGTATATAGACTAATTAAGATAAGGAGTGATTTTTATGAGTAAAACCAGTTTTGACAGGGCTATTAAGCTTGTAAAAAAATGTGATGATTATTGTTGTGGAGGAAAGAAGCCGAAAAAAGTTGTAGAGAGGGCGCAACAGCTCCTGGGATTTTCTCTTTCGCAACAGGAGACCGAGTATTTAACTAAATTCGGTTATATTGAATTTTTTGGTGTTGAACTGTATGGTATTATTAACGAAGAATTTGAAGATGACGGCGAATATGAAGGCTGTATGGTAGAATGGACTTTGAATGAAAGAAAAACCGGGAGCATCTCTGATAAGTGGGTAGCACTAAAATTTGATGATGATGGAGGAATGGTGTTCCTGGATCACTCTGACATCAACGATAACGGCGAGCCAAAGGTGATACTATCTGAGTTTGATGGACAGATGTATAAAAAAATAGAGATACTTGCAGATGACCTGGGCGAATATTTGCTTGAGCTGGTCGAAGAGCAACTCGATGAACAATGATGTCTGTGGTCATGGAAAACGTATTAGTTGGTTTTATCGATATGCAATTGAATATTGATGAATATAGAAGCGTTAGGGAGTTTTTTTAATGAACAACCAATCAAACGCAAAACTGTACATAACAATAGGCACAATTCTGATACTTTTAGTTGGCTTTATAGCCCATAAGAATGTAACAAAACTACAAAACAAAAAAACCGTCAAGGAGGTACTATAAATGTCTGAATTTGCAGTAAAAGGCAACAACCACAGATTCAAGGAAAAACTGAGCATCGCAGCAGAGGGCGGCTCCCTTACGGTGGCGTTTTTAGGCGGCTCTATTACTATGGGCTGCCATGCGACAGAGATAGAGAAAAGATACACAAACCGTTGCGTTTCTCACCTTGAAGAAAAATATCCTGCGGCTCGGTTTACTCTTGTAAACGGCGGCATAGGCGCTACAACGTCACAGTTCGGGGCAGCAAGGCTCGAAGATGATATACTAAGGTTTTCGCCCGATATAGTTTTTTTGGAGTTTTCGGTAAACGACGACGGCAGCAACGAGATGTTCAAGGAAACATACGAGAGCTGTCTTAGAAGACTTCTCACCTCCCCGACTGCTCCGGCGGTAATGGTGATAAACAATCTTTTCTACGACAACGGCGATAACGCACAGGGCATACATAATGAAGCGGCGGCGTACTACGGCGTTCCGGCAGTGAGCGTGCGTGACTACGACTGGCCAAGACTCCAGAGCGGCGAGCTTAAACGTGACGACCTCACAGGCGACGGCCTGCACCCGAACGACAAGGGCATGGAGATAATCGCTATGCTTGTAAACAACGCCATTGACGCTATCGCAGACGAACAGGACGACGGCGAGTTTGATTACCCGGACAAGCCTCTCACAAAAGCAAGATACGACACTGCCAAAAGATTTGACAACAGAAACACCACCCCCGAATACGAGGGCTTTATTAAAGACGAAGCCAAACAGTCCGATATTACGGACATTTTTAAAAACGGCTGGTACTCCGAAAAGGCCGGTGCAAGGATATGCTTCTCACTTGAATGCTCTGTCATCTGCATACAGTGGCGAAGAACGATCAGGCGCCCGGCACCCATTGCAAAGGCTATTATCGACGGCGACACCGAGAACGCCATAACGCTCGATGCGAATTTCGACGAGGACTGGGGCGACCTTCTGTGCCTGACAACGCTTTTTGAAAGCGACAGCGCATCACACCACACACTTGAAATAGTGGTGGACGAGCAGCCGGATAATGATATACCGTTTTACATCACATCGGTAATAACAGCCGGATAAAAAACAAAGGACTGCGCATATGCAGTCCTTTTTTATGTACTATTAAAATTTACTTTTCCTGTAAAGTCTGTGCTGCGAGCTTTACTGCGCTTTTGAGATCATTGCCTGCGTTGCCAGAGAACGAGAGCGGTACAGTCTTGTCAGCAAGCGTCAGCGGTTCAAAATCCTTGCTGCCGTCTGCCATGCAGTAAACTGACTCGCTGCCTACCGCCTTTGCGAACTCGCCTACCTTGATGCTCCTTGAATCGTCCGCAAAATCATATACAGAAAACAGGTAGCAGTCCTCGCCGTTCACCTGCTCTGTGCCCTTGTAGCCGTACTGCCTTGCAAATCCGGCTGATACGGGGTAAGCATTCTTTGCAGCGTTTATAACTGTATTGAATGCGCCGTTAGCCTCATCAGGAAGCTCCTTGAAAGAGCCTTTTTCCTCCTGTGCTGCATCAGTTGTCACCGATGCGTCTATCTGTGGATCTATCTTTGAAATGTCGTCTTCTTTTTCTTTATTACCGCAGGATACCATACCTATCATAACGCCTGCAAGTACAAGTGAGATGATCGCTTTTTTCATAATACCTGTTTATCCCTTTCTCTTAAACATCCATATTTATATTTACAAGTTTAATATAATACTTCATTTTTGAGTACGCTTCATTATATCATATTTGGGACAGATAAGTAAATAGTTTCAAAAGTTTTGTAACAAAAAATCGCCGATTACTAAAAAACCATAGTGACCGGCGAGTTAATATTTGTGAATTGTGACTAAATATAAGTTACAAAGATGTAACAATGTAACAAACAAGGCATCACGAATAGTCTACGACATCTATCCAGCGCATAAGAAGCTCCTTCTCCTCGGGCTTGTTCTTGATAAGCTGTGCAGCCGCAACTATCGGAAGCCACTGCTGAACATACATCTTGGAAGTACCGCTCTTCAAACAATACTTGTCAAGGTACTGGTCGGCAATATCCGGGTGATGCAGACAAAGGAGCATATAGGTCCTTGCAACATCAGCTGATGCGTTGCCCTGACGAGCGTTTGACCAGTTGATGACATATGTGCCTTCATCGTTGAAGATTATATTCTTAGGCTCAAAGCTGCCGTGACAGAGCTTTATGTGCTTGGGCATAGAATCAAGACGTGTGAGCAGCTCGTACTTCTTTATCTCGTCTATCTGACCGATAGTCTTTATCTGCCTTGCCATTTTGTCCTTGAGCTTTGAGAGCAGCGGCATGAACTGTGCGTGTATCTCCATCTGGATATCTATCATACGGTTGATGTAGGTATCCATTTTGTCAGGATTCTCTTTCATAAGCTGAGCGAGCGTCTTGCCCTTTATCCAGTCATGCGAGATAGCCCACTTGCCGTCAACGACAGATACCTCATGCAAAGTCGGCACCTTGATGCTGGTGTTTATCATAGTAGTCTCACACCTTGCGTGAGTCAGTGCGGCATACAGACACTTCTCTTTATACTCAGGCTTTTTGTATACTCTTATTGATCTGTCATCATCTTCATAAACATCGTAAATATCGCCCTCAGCGATGAATTTTTTAAGCTCCATAAAAAATACTCCTTTTTCCGTATAAAATACCCAACAAAACCGCTTAGTGAAAATTACTACACTGTTTCGTCTTAATAGCTTATTGATATTTTACTACATTTGCGCTCAAAAGTCAAGCGTTTTTCGTCAAAATAACTATTGTTTACCTTTTATTCATAATAAAATCGCTTTTTATACACCTGTCTAAAAGTTTTGTTATGTACTTTGAATATAAACCACGTCAGACGTATGTGAAAACTAAACAAAACACAAAAATAACCGCCGTTTTATACTGTGTTCATTATTTGTGTATTATCAATAATTAAGAGGTCAAAAAAACTCAAAAAGCTGTACGAATGGGAATTGACAAAAAATTAACATACTGCTATAATAGTATTGAAGGGTAAAGCTACCCTGAATATGAAAAATGACAAATAATATCAAACGGAGGGCTTATCATGGCTAAAAATGAAAGTGTTACACTGGTTGATACTGTTGAGGCTTTAGAGGCAAAGATAAAGGAAGTAAAAGCTGCACAGCAGAAGTTTGCCGAATACTCTCAGGAGCAGGTGGACAGGATATTCAGAGCAGCAGCGCTCGCTGCGAACAAGGCAAGGATCAGCCTTGCAAAGCTCGCAGTCGAGGAAACAGGCATGGGCGTCGTTGAGGACAAGGTCATCAAGAACAACTACGCTGCCGAGTATATCTACAACGCATACAAAAACACAAAGACCTGCGGCATAGTAGAGGAAGACAAGGCGTTCGGCATAAAGAAGATACTCGAGCCTATCGGTCTTGTGGCAGCAGTAATACCTACCACCAACCCCACATCGACTGCTATATTCAAAGCTATGATATGCCTTAAAACAAGAAACGGCATTATCTTCTCCCCTCACCCGAGGGCTAAGAAAAGCACTATCGCTGCCGCTAAGCTGGTTCTTGACGCAGCAGTAGAGGTCGGCGCTCCGGAAAACATTATCGGCTGGATAGATGTCCCGTCGCTTGAACTTACTAATACTATCATGAAAGAGGCTGACATCATTCTTGCGACCGGCGGTCCGGGAATGGTAAAGGCTGCATATTCAAGCGGCAAGCCGGCGCTCGGCGTAGGTGCGGGAAACACTCCTGCTGTTATAGACAAAAGCGCAGATATACAGATAGCTGTAAACTCTATCATACATTCAAAGACATTTGATAACGGTATGATATGCGCTTCCGAGCAGAGCGTTATCGTAGACAAGAGCATTTACAGCGAGGTCAAGAAGGAATTCAAGGCAAGGGGCTGCTATTTCCTTAATAAAGAAGAAACAGAAAAGGTAAGAAAGACTATCATCATAAACGGCGCACTCAACGCAAAGATAGTCGGTCAGTCAGCTCACAGGATAGCTGAGCTTGCCGATGTCAAGGTCCCCGAGAGCACCAAGATACTCATAGGCGAGGTCACGAGCGTAGATATTTCTGAAGAGTTTGCTCACGAAAAGCTCTCGCCTGTTCTTGCGATGTACAAGGCAAATGATTTCGAGGACGCCTGCGAAAAGGCAGACAGACTTGTCAAGGACGGCGGCTTCGGTCATACATCATCTATCTACCTTGATGAAACTGCCGAGCAGGACAAGATAAACTACTTTGCAGGCAAGATGAAGACCTGCCGTATTCTTGTAAACACCCCCTCCTCGCACGGCGGCATAGGTGATCTTTATAACTTCAAGCTCGCACCCTCGCTCACACTGGGCTGCGGCTCGTGGGGCGGCAACTCGGTTTCCGAGAATGTCGGCGTAAAGCACCTGCTCAATATCAAGACCGTTGCTGAAAGGAGAGAGAATATGCTTTGGTTCAGAGCGCCTGAAAAGGTCTACTTCAAGAAAGGCTGCCTGCCTGTCGCTCTTGATGAGCTTGGAAATGTAATGGGCAAGAAGAGAGCCTTCATAGTAACTGATAACTTCCTTTACAAAAACGGCTTTACAAAGCCTGTCACAGATAAGCTCGATGAGCTGGGTATCGTGTATGACACATTCTTCGATGTTGAGCCTGACCCGTCACTCAGCTGCGCTGTTGCAGGCGCTAAGCTGATGAGCCACTTTGAGCCTGACACTATCATAGCGATAGGCGGCGGCTCGGCTATGGACGCTGCTAAGATCATGTGGGTGATGTATGAACACCCTGAGGCTGACTTCCTTGATATGGCTATGCGCTTTATCGACATAAGAAAGAGAGTATACACATTCCCGAAAATGGGCGAAAAGGCATACTTCATAGCAATACCCACTTCTTCTGGCACAGGCTCGGAGGTAACACCTTTCGCAGTCATCACAGACGAAAAGACAGGTCACAAGTATCCGCTCGCAGATTATGAGCTGCTGCCTGATATGGCGATAGTAGATACTGATATGATGATGAGCGCACCGAAGGGTCTTACCGCCGCATCGGGTCTTGACTGCATGGTACACGACTTAGAGGCTTATGCTTCTGTAATGGCTACCGATATGACAGACGGCATAGCACTCAGATCTCTTAAAATGACCTTCGAGAACCTCCCCGAGTGCGTCGAGAACGGTCAGACTGCTGTAAAGGCAAGAGAGAATATGGCTCACGCCGCTACTATGGCAGGTATGGCATTTGCAAATGCTTTCTTAGGCATCGGTCACTCACTTGCACATAAGCTCGGCGCATACCACCACCTGCCGCACGGCATCTGCTGCGCACTTGTTATCAGCAATGTAATGAAATTCAACGCTTCCGAAGCGCCTGCTAAAATGGGTACCTTCTCACAGTACCAGTATCCTCATACACTTGAAAGATACTGCGAGGTCGCAAACTATTTAGGTATCTTCGGCAAGGACAACAAGGATACGTTCAAAAAGCTCATCGACAAGATAGAGCAGCTCAAGGAGCAGGTAGGCTGCAAAAAGACTATCGCAGACTACGGCGTCAGCGAGGAGGACTTCCTTGCAACGCTCGACCAGATGAGCGAGGACGCATTTGATGACCAGTGTACAGGCGCAAACCCGAGATACCCACTGATAAGCGAGCTCAAAGAGATATACAAGGCCTGCTACTACGGCACAGAATATACAGGCAAGTAAAATACACAGCGCTCTGCAAAACGCAGGGCGCTTTTTATTGACATTATCCTGCATAAGTGCTATAATAAACTGGTAGATCATTGAAAGGTGTTGATCGGCATTTTAAAGAATAAGGCTATTAAAAACGGCTTGATATTTGCCGGTATACTTCACGCAGTAATGTTTATCACTCCCCTGCTCGTGGGGTTTATAGCGTATAAGGCAACAGGCAGCCATTCCGCACCGTCAGCAGTGCAGCTTTTTGTCTATGTCGTGTGTGCAGCAGGCTGCGTTCCGCTCAAAAAGTTCTTCGACTCAAAGAGCGACGACGACAGACTTTTTATCTGCACATACGCAGTTATCTACCTTGCACTTGCAATACTCGGATCAGTCATAATGCTCATGCTCATGGTCAATAAGGGGTCATTCCTCATTGAGATGACTATGGACACGGCAAATCTTTTAGGCGGTATCACATCGGCATCGTTTGCGATCATTTACAGCTTTGAGGTGTGCCTGCTCCCCTTTATCCTCGGTGGGCACGACCTTGCTAAAAAGCGTGACAGCACAGGCGACCGGTTCGCAGTAATAACATTTATCGCCCAGTGTGTCGGCAATATCATCTTTGTTAATATGATACTCTATTCAAAGTCGTGGTAGCGGTGTATCTTAGCGATACATCGCCTTTTTATTACCAAATAATTAACATTTCTTGCTTTTTATCTATAAAGGGTAAATTATCCTTGAAAAAAACAATAGTATATGCTATAATAAAATAAGTATATTTAATTGTATTGAACGGTGATATATATGAAAAACTTTGATGTAATTATAGCAGGCTGCGGCGCTGCCGGGCTTTATACGGCTATCAATCTGCCGGCGGATATGGATATTTTAGTTTTGTCAAAGCGTGAGCTTACTCTTTGTAACTCCGCACTGGCGCAGGGCGGTATCGCAGGTGTTTATAAAAGCCCCGATGACGACCCCGAGCTGCATAAGCAGGATACCTTTATAGCAGGCGGCTTTGAGAATGACCCTGTGTCCACCGATGTTCTCGTTCACGAAGCGGCGATAGACATTGACCGCATAATAAACTTAGGCGTTGATTTTGACAAAAAGCCCGACGGCGACTATCACAGAACGCTTGAGGGCGGTCACGGCAGGCACAGGATATTCCACCATAAGGATTCAACGGGATATGAGATAGAAACTAAGCTCCTTGCCTATGTTCAGACTCTTAAAAACGTCACTATCTGGGAAAACGCCGCTATGGCCGAATGTAAAAAGACAGACACCGGTTTTTCCTTCAATATCCTCACAGATGAGGGATTTAAGGTCGCAAACAGCCACTTTGCGGTGTTTGCAACAGGCGGCATCGGCAGAGTGTACGAGTATACCACAAACTCCGCTATCGCTACCGGCGACGGTATCGCACAGGCGTTTAAAATGGGCGCTAAGATAAAAAATCTCAGCTATATACAATTCCACCCTACTGCATTCAATAACAGGGATAAGAGAGAGTGCTTCCTTATCTCCGAGGCTGTAAGGGGCGAGGGCGCTTACCTTAAAAACTGCCACCATGAGAGATTTATGCACAGATACGACAAAAGGCTCGAGCTTGCTCCGAGAGATGTCGTGTCCCACTCTATAATATTTGAATCCAAGCGTACAGGGTCTGATGAGTTCTTCCTTGATATTTCCTATAAGGACCCCGAGTTTATAAAAAACCGATTCCCGATGATATATAAAAACCTGCTCGATGCCGGGTATGATATGACAAAGGATCTTATCCCGATATATCCGTGTCATCATTATCTTATGGGCGGCATTGACGTCGATACCTGCGCACGCACGACGATAGAGGGGCTTTATGCCTGCGGCGAATGCTCTCATACAGGCGTTCACGGCAATAACCGCCTTGCAAGCAACTCACTTCTTGAAGCGCTCGTTTTCTCACGCCGGGCAGCTAAGGATATTGAGCAGAAGAACAAGACGCACACCAGGGATCACACCGAGGCGAGGTTTGAAACGAACGACAACGCTTCACATATCCCGAGCGGCATCAGAACTAAGATAAGAAGGATAATGCAGAAGGCATACTTTGTTATCCCCGATGTTGAGGAGGTGTTCAAAGGCTACGCTGAGATATGCAAGCTCAGGGAAAGCCTTGAAAACGGTCACTATAAGGTAGACCGTGACTATATCGAAGCCAGCTCGCTTTGCACCTGTGCATATATAATACTCACCGAGGCCAAGAAGATAGCTACCGAGAACGCCGAGCTGACGACCAGCGAGGGCGAGGATATGTACAACGAATATCAGGAGCTTTCGATGAAGCACAACGATACAGAATATACCGAATAAAGGAGTACAGAAAATGGGACTAATGCAGTTTCAGACTGACGATCTTATAAAAATGGCTCTTAACGAGGACATAAACTATGTTGACGTTACGACCGACTATCTTGTAGACGCTGACAGCGTATCTACTGCAAGGTATGTGGCAAAGGCGGACGGCGTGCTTTGCGGTATAGACATAGCGATAAGGGTTTTCAGGCTGCTTGATGAAACATCTTCCGCCGAGATACTTATACACGACGGCGAAAGAGTGAAAAAAGGCGACATCATCGCACGCATCACCTGCCATACAAGAGAGCTTTTAAAGGGCGAGCGAACGGCGCTCAATATCGTTCAGCATATGTCAGGCATCGCTACGATGACAAGGGAGTGTGTTGACCTTGTAAAGGGCACAAAGACATCTATCGCCGACACGAGAAAGACGCTCCCCGGGCTTCGCCGGATACAGAAATACGCCGTAACAGTCGGCGGCGGCAGGAACCACAGATATAACCTTTCTGACTGCGCCATGCTCAAAGACACCCACCTTGACGCTTACGGCAGCATGACAAACGCTGTTAAGGCATTAAGAGAAAAAATGGGGCATACAGTAAAAATAGAAGTCGAGGTCGCAGACCTCACAGAGCTTGAAGAAGCGCTCAGCTTGGGCGTTGAGGTCATAATGCTTGACAATATGTCAAACGAAGATATGAGCAAGGCTGTGGAGATAACAGCAGGCAGGGCTTTGCTTGAAGCGTCCGGCAATGTCACCGCCGAGAACATCAGAGCTATCGCAGAAACAGGCGTAGACATCATCTCTCTCGGTGCGCTGACACACTCGGTAAAGGCGTTTGACATCTCAATGAAGATAGATAAATAAAAACCTGGGCGGATCTGTAAAAAGTTCTGCCCTTTTTAGAAGTAAGATGTAAGAAATAAGAAATAAGGGAGAAGCTATGGGGAAAGATTTTGATCTGCAAAAGGAATACGAACAGGAACAAAAACAGGCTGACAGGCTAAGAGGGTACGCAGGCTCACCCACACCGCTGCATAATGTCAATAATGCGAATACGTCATTCAGGGAATCGACCGTGTTCATGCTGATAGGCGGTGTATTTTTAGCAGCTTGTCTGATACTGGCGCTCATATGCTTTCTGGTCGTGCATTTCGTTGAGAAGAGCCGTGAGAAATGCACCGAGACAACAACGGCGATAGTGGTAGACAATATCCTTGAAGATGACACCTATGCGCCGCTTTTCAGATACACCGCAAAAAACGGCAAGACCTATGAGGAAAAAAGCAGCTATTCATCAAGACCTGCCAGATACGATATAGGCGATGAAGCAAAGCTTAAATACCAGCCCGATGACCCTGAGAATTTCTATGAACCGGATGACGATTTTCTATGGATAGTAGAGCTCGTTCTCGGCGGTCTAAGCGGCTTGTTCTTTATCATAGGTGCAGTATTTTTGGGTATCGGTATCAAAACAAAAAGGAGTGAGAACAGTTGGCTCGCATAAGAAGACCTTTAAGCCCGGCAGGGCGGAAAATGATGATAGTATTCGGCTTTATCCTTATAGCCGCCGGGATATTCCTGATGATCTCAGGGATCGCAAACGCAGACAGACTCGAAAAGCAGTATAAAGCCTGCACCGCAACTACCGAGGGCATCGTCATAGATGTTAAGACAAAGAGGACTACAAGCAAGACAGGCAAGCGCCGCACCACCAAAACATCATATTACAACGTGTATGACTACGAGGTAGACGGCGTAAAATATAACGACACCGAGCAGTACGGCAGCAGCAAGCAAACACACAATATCGGTGATAAGATAACAGTACACTACGACCCGAATGAGCCTGCGGTGAATTTCACAAAGGATAATTCATCTTCAATGAAAGCAGGCTCGATAGCAGCAGGCTGTATGCTTATCTTCGGCGGTCTTATGATGGTAATACTGCTTTTCATAGCACCTAAGATCAAGATGCGTACACAGGAGGCAAATATGTATGAAAACAATTATTGATACCAGCAGACAGTTTCATATACAGACGATGCCGGGCGAGGTCGGCAGATACTGTATCCTTCCCGGCGACCCGGGCAGGGTCGAGCTTATAGCTATGTACCTTGATGACGCTAAGGAGGTCGCTCACAACCGTGAGTATAACATCTACACAGGTCTGCTTGACGGCGTGCCTGTCACGGTATGCTCAACAGGTATCGGCGGTCCGTCCACAGCGATAGCAGTCGAGGAGCTTATAAAGTGCGGTGCGGATACTTTCCTGCGCCTCGGCACCTGCGGCGGTATGAACGACAAGGTCCACGGCGGCGACCTTATAATCGCAAACGCCGCTATGAGGGCAGAGGGTACATCATATGAATACCTCCCCGAGGGCTACCCGTCCGTGTCGGATTTTTATGTCACCGATGCGCTAAGACGTTCAGCACAGGATATTTTTGAGGATAAGGACGGCAGACGCTATCATATAGGCGTTGTCCAGTCAAAGGACAGCTTCTACGGTCAGCTCGAGCCTGATAACTCCCCTGTCAGCTATAAACTCAATGCACGCTGGCAAAGCTACATAAAAGCAGGCTGCCTTGCCTCCGAAATGGAGTGTGCTGCACTTTATGCAGTCAGCCAGACCCACGGTGTCAGAGCAGGCGCTGTGCTTACAGCCCTCTGGAACATGGAGCACGCCAAAAGCGACACGCCGGACGATTTCTCGTTTGACCATACAAGATGTATCAAATGCGTTATCGGGGCGATAAGGTATCTTATAAAAGAAGACGAAAAGTAAAGACTAAGCTGTCCTGTTTTATGGACAGCTTTATTTTTTTCCAAAGTATTGAAAAAAATTTCCCGCACCCCCTTGACAAAGTGTATAACAGGTGTTATAATTGTATACATAGTAGTTATACAATTTATACCGCACAGCTGTCCGGAAAGCGGCGGTAAGGATCATCAAGGAGTGTACACTTAATATGAACATCAACATAAGCAACGCAAGCGGCGAGCCTATCTATTTGCAGATAGTGGGTCAGGTCAAGGCTCTGATACTTGACGGCACGCTCAAAGAGGGCGAAATGCTCCCCTCTATGAGAAACTTAGCATTAGAGCTGAGGATCAGCTTTATGACGACCAAGCGTGCGTATGAGGAGCTTGAACGTGAGGGGTTCATCGAATCCTACACAGGCAAAGGGTCCTTTGTAAAGGCGCAGAATATCGAGCTTTTCAGGGAGGAACAGCTAAGACAGATAGAGTCGCTGCTAACACAGGCAACCGACAAGGCAAAGAGCGCAGGTGTCAGCGTAGACGAGCTGCACGAGATGCTCGACCTTGTCAATGAGGGGGAATAGTAATGGGAAACTATGAAAATGCGATAGAGATAAAAAACGTCACAAAGACGTATGACGGCTTTAAGCTCGATAATATCAGCTTCTGTGTGCCAAAGGGCAGTATCATGGGCTTTATCGGGCAAAACGGTGCCGGCAAGACCACGACGATAAGAAGTCTTTTAAACATCACAAGTATAGACAGCGGCGAGATAAGACTTTTGGGGCTTGACCACAAAAAGGACGAAATAGATATAAAGCGCCGCCTTGCCGTGGTGTTTGACGAGCTGCCTTTCCATGAGAGCTTTAACGCCAAAAACATGGCGAGGATATTCGAGGGGCTGTACCCCGAGTGGGACAATGCGCTGTTTGCAGAGTATTTGGACCGCTTTGGTCTGCCTGCCAAAAAGAAGATAGGTCAGTTCTCAAAGGGCATGAAAATGAAATTGCAGATAGCCTGTGCGCTGTCGCATAACGCCGAGCTGCTCGTTATGGACGAGGCGACTACCGGTCTTGACCCGGTGGTGAGAGATGAGATACTGCATATCTTTATGGAGTATCTGCGATCGGGCGAGAGGAGCATACTTATGTCTTCTCATATAACCTCCGACCTTGAAAAGATAGCTGATTGCGTCGCATTCATAGATAACGGTAAAATACTCTTAACAGGTCTTAAGGACGAGCTGCTTGAAAGCCACGGCATACTTAAAACGAGCCGTGAAAATGCAAAGAGCATCGACTCATCGGCAGCTGTCAGCACCAGGCTCAACAGCTTCGGCGCTGAGATAATGGTAAATGACAGAGCCGCCGTTATGCAGGCGTACCCCGACCTGGTGTGCGACCCTGCGACACTTGATGACATCATGCTTTACTATGTACACAAAAACGAAACGGGGTGGAGCTGATGACACCGTTCAAGTCACTTCTTTACAGCGAGATAAGGGCTGCTAAAAAGCAGTATATCATAATGCTGATATTCGGGATCTCATATGCCATGTTTATATGGCTGCCGGTAATATACGGCCAGGATGACGAATCCGTCAAAGAGTTTATCGTAACTTCGGCTATGTCACTTATCATGATACCGTCATTATTTGTATTTGACGATTCAACTAAGGGAAGGATAGAATGCGGCTGGCAGCTTTATTCATTTACTCTTCCTATAACGCCCACCCAGCGTGCAGCGGTCAGAGTGCTCAGGCATTCTCTGTCGATGCTCCTGTCAGAGATGATAATGTTTATTGATATATTCTTTTTGTGCAAGGCAAAAGACATCCGCTTTAAACCTGATTTTTTTGCGATCTGTGCTTTCATCATTGCAATGGCACTGGTAATAATGATAATAAGGGACGCATTTATAGAAAAGTCAAGAACCGTCGCCGAGCTGAAAGAAAACAAAAAGAAAATGGCATGGATCATGTACCCGTTGATAGCCGTGATATTATTTATTGTCATCAATATAGATGATATTGATTTTAACTATATCACACAGACCGACATAAGCTCCGGCGGTATGATAAATGTTATAAAGATATTCTCCACCCGTTCACTGGTGTTCTGGATACCTGTTGTTATTCTGCTTTGGGTCGTATATTTTTATGTGCTGAAAGCTGTTCTCACAAGCGGCTGCTCAGTCACACCGATACGTTCAGAGAAAGACACCGGCACAGCATCTGTAAATGTCATAAATGATCACCGCAGCCACATCAAGGGCTTTATGTATAAGGAGCTTATATTAAACAAGGCAACGCTTATATTTACTATGATAATACCCGTATTCTGCTTCGGGCTGACAGGGCTTTTCGCCCTTGCCGAAATAATTTCAAAAGAAAAACCCGATGTAAGCGGCATAATAAACTCCTGTATCGGAAAATACAGGATAGTATTTCACCTGTTGAGTTTCTTTATTGCAAGCAATACACTCACAAATATCCTTCAGGGCGATGATAAAAAACAGTGGGCGTACTTTGTGGCATCTACACCAAAGCGAGTAAAGGGATATATGCTTGGCAAGTATGAAATGTATCTCGCAGCATCAGCAGTATTCCTACTATGTTCGTTTATCATTGAGGGAGCGCTGTATGTGATAAGGCTTTCGGCATTCGGCGAAAAAAATCAGATCATGACAGAAAATCTCATACTGATATTCTTTGTATTGCTGCTGCTCTCAGCGATAGATATACCTTTGATACTCAGATTCGGCCCAAAAAAAGGCAGCGTTATCAAGAACACAGTCATGATTCTCGCAGCAACGGCGTTTGTCGTAATTTTCTGCACTGTGCTGAGCGATGAAGCAAGACAAGAATTCATAACACAGGCACGCAAGCTGCTGTTCGGCGGCGAGCTGCACGATCTGATAAAGACCATAAAGCACCTTACACCGTTTATAGCATCGGCGGCTTTCATAGGCTCCTACTTTTTATCCTGCAAGGTGTATATGAAAGGCATGAACACAAAAGAAAAATAACCTTACCTGACTGCTGCACCCCGCAGCAGTCTTTTTTGCGGCAAACTATACAAAATTCTTTAAAAGGCGTGCTGTTTTTCTAAAAACCCCCGTTTAAAATTTATTGACAGTGACCTGAAAACTTGGTATAATATATAATAGGTATGGTAACACCGCCGGGCCATTGTATGCCAGATACGCAGTCAGATTTTACGTCAGATTGCCTGAATTTACCGCAGGAATACTGTCGTATTTCAAGGTAAATTTGGGCGATATGACGGAAAATATGCAAGTAGATGGCATACAAAGGCGTATGCCGGTGGCTCGGCGGTGTTGCCTATGTGTAAAGGAGCATGGTTGCTTGGATAGAGAGCGGTTTTTGTCGGCTGTATCACAGGTCGGCTGCGGCGATTATAAGCGTGACGGGATAGGCACTTTGAGTGAAGGCAGCGTACACGCAGTTTTAAAAAAATACTTCGAGCCTGAAAACGACGCTCAGGAAGTAAAGATAGGCTCTTTTGTAGCCGACATCGCAGGCGAGAACGGCATTATCGAGATACAGACAAGGGCATTTCATCGGCTCATAAAAAAGCTCGACTGCTTTCTGGAGTACACCCATGTAACTGTCGTCTACCCCATACCGAAAGTAAAATACGTCCGCTGGGCTGACCCCGAAACAGGCGAGCTTTCCAAAAGGCGGCGCTCTCCAAAACAGTGCAGCATATATGATGCCTTTTCAGAACTTGTAAAGATAAAATACGCTTTGCAAAACCCACGCTTTTCATTTGTGGCGGTGCTGATAGAGGCTGAGGATATAAGGCTTCTTGACGGCTACTCTGCAAACAAGAAAAAAGGCGCTACAAAAATAGACCGGGTGCCTACCGATATTTTTGAGGAATACCGCTTTGAATGCGAAGAAGATTATATGATGCTCGTCCCGTATGAGCTTGAGGGTGAGTTTACATCAAAGGACTTTGCAAAAGCCGCCGGGATAAAAAGAGAGCTTGCAGCGACCACACTCAACGTCCTGTGCAGCATCGGAGTAACAAAAAAGACCGGCAAAAGAGGACGTGAAAATATATACACAGTCTCAGATGATCGAAAGGATAATGTTTGATGAGGATAAAAAGACTGCTCTGTGCATTTTTAAGCGCAGCGCTTCTTATGATAAATACTCTTACGATGAGTGCGGCGGCGTATAGCTTTACGCCCTACACCTCTGACGGCGAGGGCGGCACTACACCGATAAAGCTCTACTCCGAAGCGGTGTATATGGTAAACACCGATACAGGCGATGTGCTTGTAGATATCAATGCCGACGAGCAGAGAGTCCCTGCGTCGCTTACAAAGATAATGACGGCGGTGGTGCTGCTTGAAAAGTACAAGGACGACCCCGACGCTCTTAAAACAGATAAGGTATCCGCCGGCAGCGAAGCGTTCGATGAGCTTTACGGTACAGGCGCATCTACGGCGGACATTCGCCCGGACGAGGTGGTTTCCTATTACGACCTTCTGTGTGCATTGATGATACCGTCTGCGTGTGAGGCAGGCAACATCATAGCCATGAACATCGGCAAGTCGCTTGACGGCTTTGTAGAGCTTATGAACAAGGAAGCCGAGATACTCGGTATGGAAAACAGCCATTTTTCAAACTCACACGGTCTGTTCACTAACCAGAACTACACCACCTGCAAGGATATGTATAAGCTGGCAAAGTACGCATATGATACCTTCCCGGTATTCAGGGAGATAGTTGCGATGCCTACCTATAACCTTGACGCTACCGAGGAACACCCTGACGGGACTCTGATAATCAATACAAACGAAATGCTCGACGAAACGTCCGAATACTATTACAGCCCTGTCAAGGGGATAAAGACCGGCACTACCGACGAAGCAGGAAGATGCCTTGTAAGCTGTGCATCTCTTGACGGCAAGAATTATATGATAGTTTCAATGGGCGCTCCGCTTTACAGACTTGACGAAGAAAAGGAAGAGATAGAAAAGCAAAAAAAGGAAGAGGAAGAAGCCAAGGCAAAAGAGGAGGAAGAAAAAGCCGAGAATGCCGGGCAGTCAGCTGACGGCACCACAGAACAGACAGAGCAGTATGACGATACCACAGGCTATACTGAAGAATACACAGACGAGTACACCGAGCAGCAGGGATACACCGATGACGGCACAAATGAATACACAGAGGAAATGACAGTAGACGGTATGTACGCCGAGACCGAGGAGGGAACAGACCAAAACGAACCGGAGGCTGTCATGTACAATATGATAGACCATAAGCACCTTTACCAGTGGGCGTTCTATCATATGGTAAGCACTGATTTTATAAATACAAACTCCGAGATAGTTGATGTCAAGGTCGAATTCTCCGACAAGTCGGACACTGTAAACCTACGCCCTGCCGAGGGCTTCAAGCGTGAATGGCCCGACAACATTGAGATGAAAGAGATAGAACAGAAGATAGACCTTAAAGAAAACATCGTTGCCCCTGTCAATAAGGGCGATGCGCTGGGTACATTGTCACTATACTATAAGGGCGAAAAGCTCACATCAGTCGATCTTGTAGCGGCGACCTCTCTTGAACGTGATACCAATTCATCACGATTAAAAATAGCAAAAGCATTTTTCCACTCACCTCAGTTCAAGCTGTGCGTGGCGTTTATTATCCTTCTTTTCGTAGGATATTCAGGCTGGTTCATATATGCCCTGCAACATAAATATGTAAGAAAACAGCCTTCACACAAAGCACACAATGAAGATGATGAATAGCAAAAAAAGCTGTCCGGTATTTCGGACAGCTTTTGTTTTTATCAAGCGTTTAATATGTTTTCTATCGCTGAGTATATCCTCTTGGCGACATATGGGTCGTTCATAGTGTAAAGATGTATCCCGTCAACCCCGTGAGCGATAAGATCGGTCATCTGGTCTATCGCATAGGCGATACCTGCATCACGAAGCGCATTGTCGTTGAATTCATACCTGTCAAGTATACGCCTGAACTTCTCCGGCAGCGATGCGCCGCACATCTTTGTCATGCGCTCTATCTGACGCTTGTTCGTCACAGGCATTATACCCGCCTCGACAGGGACGCTTATGCCTGCGATGTCACACCTTTCAAGGAAGGAATAAAAATGGTTGTTATCAAAGAACAGCTGTGAGATAAGCTCATTGCAGCCGCACTCTACCTTGTATTTCAGGTTTTTGATATCCTCAGCAGGAGATGCCGCTTCAAGGTGAGTTTCGGGGTAGCAGGCGCCTATCACATTAAAGCCGCCCTTTTCGTTTATAAACGTCACCAGATCGCTTGCGTGCCTGAAATCATATACCGGCTCAATATCAGGGTTGATATCACCCCTTAGTGCGAGGATATTGTCGATACCGTTTTTTTCAAGCTCGTCGAGCATATTCGCAGCGTCCTGCTTTGTCATGTATATGCACGGCATATGTGCAACGCTCTCGATGCCGTATTTTTCCTTTATAGTCGATGCGATGCTTATAGATGTAGAATTGCTCACCGACCCTCCTGCGCCGAACGTCACTGATATAAAATCAGGCTTTACATCGCTAAGCTCATCAAGCGTCTGATATATCGTATCTATCGTTGCCGTCTTTTTCGGCGGAAATACCTCCAGTGAAAATAGAGGTCTGTCTGTTTTTTTATGTATCATTACTGTATAGTCCTTTCGGTGAATATACTTATATTATACTACTTTACTCGGCTTTTTTCAATGGGTTTTCATTTTTTTGGCGTTTGATACAAAATAAACTGCTGTGTGCATTTCACAGCAGTTTATTATATACAAACATTTATCTCTTATTAACTCCGCCCTGCGAGAGCTTAAAGTCCTCTATGTCATTCTTTACAGAGGGTCTTGCTTTCTGCTTGCCCGGAGCAGTAAACTTAATATCCTCGTCCCCGTCACGGTCAAGGAAGTTTTCAAAGTCATTGACTGCTGCGTTGTTTGCAGGCTCTTTGTATGAGTATTCCTCCTGCTCGTCGTATGCGTCGTCGCCGTTATCGTCCTGATAGCCGTCGTCAGAATATTCGTCCTGATATCCCTCGTCGTTGTCCTCAGGCTCATTTATAACAGGTGCAGCCGGGATGTCAAACTGCTTCATATCCGAGTCATCATCGAAGCTGAAATCCTCAAAATCATTATCCCTGTCGGTAAATGAAGGTGTCTTGGGATTGTAATACTTCTCTCTCCTTGACTGCTTCTTCCTCTGCTCTTCTTTTTCCTTCTTCTTTCTCTTTACAACAAGCACGAAATATGCGATTATAAGAGCCACCAGCAGTACGCACACGATAACGATGATAAACGTCAGCTTTGCAGTATCGTTGTTCTTTTCGTCACTGCTGAGCGTACCGGCAGCTTCGCTGCTGTCCTCGAGCGAGCTTACTTCATCGCCGTTGTCCATGACATTTATCCTGTAATATCCCTTTGTGCCGTCCTTGTAGGTAACGTCCATTTCGGTAACGCCGTCAGTGAGCACCTTTATCATGCCGTCCTCTACGACTGCGATAGATTCATCATGAACATCTATCGACTCATAATCCTTTATGCCAAGGCTGTCAAGCGTCACGCCGTCCTTGTCAGCAAGTGTAAGGTTTATCGGCTGGTATGTACGCTCATTGTCGGGAGCTACCTTTTCCTTATCCTCGTCATCGCTGTCATCAGGCTGCTCTACCGTGATGATAGCGTTAGAAACAGTAACATTCGTAATATCGTTTAGCTCTTCATCATTGAGTGAATCCACTACTGCCATAACAGAGGTCTGATCTACCGTAACTCTCTTTTTGAGCTTGAAAGTCACCGTCACGAATGTGCCGTCATACTCAGTGCCGCTTGTATTGAGATACTCAAATCTGTATCTGCCGTCCTCGCAGCTGTCAGTAACTATACCGCCTATATTGTCATCATTCGACTTGCTCTTTTTGTATTCAAAAACAGCCTCATCAAAATCAAGGAATATCTTAGCCCCGGCTATCTTTGAATCGGAATCTATCTTGAGCTTTACGTCTATCTCGCCGTCATCATCAAAGCCGGTGGTCGTCACATCGACATTCGCACTGTAAAAGGACTCCTTGTCCTCGCCCTCTTCCTCGGTCGTGGTAGTAGTTTCCTCTTGCGTGGTAGTGACAGGCTCAGTTTCCTGAGTTGTCGCCTCAGTCGTGGTAGTCTTTTTCCTGGTCGTCTTTTTAGTAGTCGTGGTCTGTTTGGTCGTTGTCTTTTTTGTAGTAGTTTCCTCAGTGGTAGTCTTTTTTTCTGTTTCCTTGGTGGTCTTCTTGGTCTGTTTCTCAGTTGTTACATCTTCTGTTTGGGCAGGCTCCTCGGGGTCATCAGTTTCCGCCGGATCCTCAGTATCGTCCGGTTCTTCCGGCTCTACATCGGTGATATTATCCTCAGTCTGAGCAGGGTCATCTGCCTGCGCCTGACTCTCTGTCGCTATCGGAACAGCAAGTGCCGTCATCGGTACTGTCAAACTGACTGCCACAAGTGCAGCCACTGCTGATGATAGAAGTTTTTTGATCTGCATATTTACTATCTCCTGTCTTTGTTATCTCGGCTTTTGCCGTTTATATTGTTTTCTTTCATTCTTTCTAAGATACATACGCTCGTCAGCGATGCTTATGATGCTGTCGATATTTTCAAGCCTGCACCTGTCGCCGACAATGCCTATGCTTGCCTCTATCCTGTACGGCAGCCCTGAGCTTTCGTTGAACCTTTCAAGATAATCATCGAATCTTTCCTCAAAGCTCACCGCAGCGCCCTGCGTGAAGCTGCCGGCAGAAATAAATTCATCTCCCCCGAACCTTGCACACACAAAGTCATCGCCGCCTGCATACCTGAGTGCAAGAGCTATCGTTTCTATCGCCCTGTCGCCCTCAGAATGACCGTACAGATCATTTATATCTTTCAGCCCGTCAAGGTCTGCCGACACTACGAGCAGCTCCGGAGCTTCACGCCCCGAGAACCTCTCCGAAAGCTCCTTGAAAAACCCACGCCTGTTGAAAAGCCCTGTCATCGAATCATGTACATACATATTTTCAAGACGCTTGTTGACATTTCTAAGCTGCCTGTGTGTCTTTATCACATCGAGCATACCGCACAGGTTCATGCTGAATATGTACCACTCATCAAGTGCCTCGGTAGAGGTGAACTCCCTTGCTATGTACCCTGTCGTGTTTTCTCTTATATGAAGCGGCATGAGCAGTATGCTCTTGTTGTCTTCAAGCGCCTCCTCAATGCCCGGCAGCGTCTGCTGGCGCATAAACTTCATATCCGTCCTTGCGCTGTCATAAGGGTCTTTCTTGATAAGCAGCTGCATAACATCTGCAAACTCCCCCTGATACACCTCGCCGTCAAAGAAGCCGTCATTTACGCAAAGCCACATTTCTCTTGTCCATGCACGCTTGCAGTAATGCGCTATCAGATCGACCGCCTCCTCAAACGTCTGCTTTGTCGTGACGTTGTTTGTAAAGCGTATCATATGCTTGTCAAATATCTTTATAAGCTCATTTTTATATGACAGGTCAAACGCATAGCCGTTGACCCTCTTAATATCCTCATTGCCGACGCAGCCGCAGCTCTCAGCGAATTTAAGGTCATTTCCAAGCACGATAGTCTTATCCACAGCCTTGCCTGCCCAGATATCCCTCAGTACATCAACAGCCGTGCGTATGCCCTCTTCATGCTTGAACCTTGCAGTTGCTATCCTCGGGATAAAGCAGCTTGACGCATACAGATCATCAATGCCCGTGACCCTTACATCCTCCGGCACTCTCAGCCCGTGGTTGTAAAGCTCGTCAGCCGCCGCCATTGCCATGTTGTCATTAGCGCACACCAGCGCATCGAACACCATACCGTCCTCTAACCACTTGTCAACGACCTGCTTTGTGCGCAGCGCCCACCAGCCGCCCTCGCCGACCCTTTCAGGCTCGTAGGGAATGCCATTTTTGTCAAGTGCGTCCTTGTACGACTGTACACGCCTGTCAGATACGAGCTGTCCGTGCTGACCTGCCATGAAATTGATGCTCCTGCACCCATGCACTTTTATAAGATGCTCGGTGATAGACTCGATAGCCCCGCAGTCATCAAACACTACGTTGCAGTCAGCACCGTCATCAGGAGAATCAAAGCACACGACCGGGACGTTCTTTTCATTAGCGCCCTGAATTATCTTTTTGCGCACCGTGAGATTCTTGATGCTCTCACTGATTATTATAAGCCCATCGATAAGGTCATAGTCGATAAGGCTGAAAACACTGTATTCACCGTCATCGTGAGCCTTGCTGCCGTACTTGTTGTCAAGGCAGGCGTAATAGAGAAGATGTATGTCAAACCCCGACACATACTCGCCAAGAGCTTTGACGATCTTTAACTGATACTCCTCGCCCGTGCCGGAAAAGCACACGCCGATAATTCTTTTTTTCATGACCTCACCACCCTTACGAGCAATAAAAGTAAATAGATAAACAATTATTCCATTCTATTTAATTATACATTATAAAATGGATTTAGTCAACCTTTTTTGCGTGAAAACAATTTACAAATTTACAAATATATTCCTGTAATTTTTTATAATTCTTATATAAACAAACTCCCTGCATTACGCAGGGAGCAGTGTATTATTCGACCGTTACGGATTTAGCGAGGTTTCTTGGCTTGTCAACGTCAAGACCTCTTGCCACAGATACATAGTATCCTAAAAGCTGGAGCGGTATCACCGCAAGACTTGCCGCAAAATGCTCGTCTACCTTCGGTACATATGTCACGAAATTGCATGAATCCTCTATCTCGTATTTTCCGTAGAATGTCAGACCGCACAGATAAGCGCCACGGCTCTTGCACTCTACCATATTGGAAACTGTCTTTTCATAAAGCTCAGACTGAGTAAGCACACCTATCACGAGAGTACCGTCCTCGATAAGCGAGATAGTGCCGTGTTTAAGCTCGCCGGCAGCGTAAGCCTCACTGTGGATATATGAGATCTCCTTGAGCTTTAAGCTCCCCTCCATGCTGACAGCATAGTCGATACCTCTTCCGATAAAGAACACGTCCTTGGCATTTGCATACTTGGAAGCGAACCACTGTAACCTTTCCTTCTCGTCAAGTATCCTCTCTATCTTGCCGGGGATAGTTTTAAGCTCCTCGATAAGCTCCGAATACTTCTCATCGCTTATAGTGCCCCTTACCTTTGCAAACTGTATCGCCAGGCAGTACCCTGCGATAAGCTGGCAGCTGTATGCCTTTGTGGTAGCAACTGCTATCTCGGGACCAGCGAGCGTGTAGAAGCATGAGTCAGCCTCTCGTGCGATAAAGCTGCCGACTACATTTACTATACCGAGCGTCTTTATGCCCATTTCCTTCGCAAGATTGAGTGCTGCCTTGCTGTCTGCCGTTTCACCCGACTGTGAAACTATTATCACAAGCCCGTTTTTGTCAAGCAGCGGCTTTCTGTAACGGAACTCGGACGCAAGCTCCACCCTTACCGGTATCTTCGCAAGATCCTCGATCACATACTGTGCAGCCACGCCGGTATGATAAGCAGAACCGCACGCAACAATATATATCTGCGAGATGCTCTTTATCTCGTCCTCTGTAAGACCCACATCAGACAGGTCTATACTGCCGTCCTTGATAACAGAATTAAGAGTATCAGCGATAGCCTTCGGCTGCTCGTGTATCTCCTTCATCATGAAATGCTCATAGCCGCCCTTTTCAGCCGACTCAGCGTCCCATGTTATCTCGGACTGCTCCTTTGTTATCTCATCGCCGTCAAGGTTGAAGAACGTCACCTCGCCGCCTTTGAGCCTTGCCATTTCCATGTCGCCTATGTAGTAGACGTTTCTTGTGTATTTAAGTATAGCCGGAACGTCAGATGCCACATAGCTCTCGCCCTCTGCAACGCCAATTATCATCGGACTGTCTTTTCTTGCGACCCATACCTCACCGGGGTAGTCCTTAAACATTATAGCAAGCGCATATGAGCCTCTTACTCTCACCATAGTCTTCGCTATCGCATCAACAGGACCCATGCCGTATTTCTTGTAGTAGTAGTCTATGAGCTTTGTGACTACCTCTGTATCGGTCTGCGAATAGAAAGTATAATCATGCCTTAACAGCTTTTCTTTAAGCTCCTGATAGTTTTCTATGATACCGTTATGTACAGCGGTAACATTTCCGTCATCGCTCATATGAGGGTGAGCGTTTATCTCGCTCGGTTCTCCATGGGTAGCCCACCTTGTATGACCTATACCGTTTGAGCCCTTTACAGCCTTGCCGAAATCAGTCTTTTCCGCAAGCACCTGCAATTTGCCCTTGGCCTTTACGACCTTGACATCGCTCTCGCCGTTGCGTACTGCGATACCTGCCGAATCATAGCCCCTGTATTCGAGCTTTGCAAGCCCGTCAAGAAGTATGGGCGCTGCCTGCTGCACACCGCTGAAACCAACTATTCCACACATAGATATATCCTCCAATTATTAATATACGATATTATGTACTAATAAGCGTTTACAAACAAACACCTATTAAATATTATATCAAAAACACGCCATTTTGTCAATGCTTTATTATAATAATTTGACTTTGTATACTTAAATGTGTTATAATACCATAAAAAGGGGGCAGTCTTATGGAAACATCCAGTCCGGATCCTGCCGGAAAACCCGGAGCGTCTGTAAAAAAGATAATAGCTGCTGTACTTATCATATCAGGCTGTATAGCAGCAGCGGCAGTTTTCTTTATCATGTATTCCTTGTCCTTGTTTTCGCCGGTACACAGCAGGACAGACTACGAGGGCAGCTTTACCGCATCAGACGGCACTGTTATCAGCGTAAAAGAATACACCGACGACCCCGACTTTCTCGCAAAGACCTTCTGCGAGCTTAAAGACCCTCACGGCGGTACTGTCACCTTCCGTGTAAACGGCTGGGGTGAAAGCACTGTGCCGCTTGACTACCGCTCATATAAAACAGATGACGAAAGCTTTATATGGGTGTGCAAGCATGACGGCAAAGAGTATATATACTACCAAAAAGACGGCGAAACACAGCAAGGCTTTACATTTGATAATGACTACCGCACAGAAGACCAGAAGCAGCACAGCGCAGACACAGCGCTCAGGATCGCAGGGTCGGGCTTTATCGACACACTTCCCGACAGGTGCGACAAGGCACGCTTTAAGGAATACTTTGAAACATACAACAAATACACCAAAACGAATCGAGGCAACTGAATGGAACAGCAAACCAAAGCTAAAATACTTAACAACAGATACTATCTCTACCTGACCGAGTTTTTCTCGGGAATGTCCGTCATGGCGGTCGAGCTTGGAGCGAGCAGACTTTTAGCTCCGTATTTCAGCTCATCGCAGATAGTGTGGACTATTATCATCGGCACTATAATGATAGCTATGGCGCTCGGCAACTATTTCGGCGGCAAGTGGGCAGACAAAGACCCCGATCCCGATAAGCTCTATAAGCGTATCATCATATCAGCCCTGTGGACAGCGGCGATACCCTTTTTCGGCAAAATAGTCATACTCGGCGTGACAGCCCTGCTGGTGATCTCCATAAACACTAACTTCCTTATATGGGCGGCATTCATATCATGTATGGCAGTGTTCGTGTTCCCCTTGTTCCTGCTCGGTACTGTCACCCCGTCGCTTGTAAAATACACCACCGACAGCTTAGATGACAACGGCAGGATAGTCGGCACGCTCGGTGCTTTCAATACTATCGGCAGCATAATCGGCACCTTCGCACCGACCTTTATCACCATACCGGCAGTAGGTACTGCGGTGACGTTTCTGATATTCTCGGGCATTCTTCTCGTTATCGGGCTTGTGTATTTTATCTCAGCCGGCAGGAAAAAGCCTCTCGTCGCCATTTCATCAGTGCTGTTCATCGTTATGTGTGTAGTCAGCACAAGGCTCAGCTTTGCATTCTGGCAAAAGGGTGTCGCCTACGAGGGCGAGAGCATATATAACTATCTGCAGGTCAAAGAGGACGATCAGCGCAAGATACTCTCAACAAACGTGCTTTTCGGCATACAGTCGGTATATATGAAACAGCCGGGGCTTACAGGGCTATATTATGACACAGCTATGGCAGCGCCGCTTATGGCGCAGTCGGGCGAAAAGAGCGACATTCTCGTCCTCGGAATGGGTACGGGAACTTTCGCCAAGCAATGCTCCGTCTACTACCCGGATTCTCATATAGAGGGTGTGGAGATAGATCAGGCGATAGCCGACCTTGCATACAGCGAGTTTGAACTTGACAAGTCGGTCAGCATCACCACCTACGACGGCAGGGCGTATCTCAATTCCCTTAAAGCCATGCAGGGCAGGGACACCGACCTCACGACAAAATATGACGTTATAATGGTCGATGCCTACCAGGATATAACTATCCCCTTCCAGATGTCGTCCGTTGAGTTTTTCACACTCGTCAGAGACTGCCTGAAGCCCGGCGGCGTCATGGTAGTCAATATGAATATGCACTCCGACAAAAAGGGCAGCATCAACCACTGCCTCAGCGACACGATAAGCGAGGTGTTCAAAAACGTCTACTCCGTGCCGGTAACAGGCTCTACCAACAGAGAGCTTTTCGCATCAGATGATGACGATATGCTAAAACGCTTCTATCAGAACACGCAGACCCTTTCCGATGAACCGCTTAAAGAGCATATGCAGTCTGTGCAGCAGGACTTGGAGCGCTATGAGAGCGGCGGCAATATCCTCACCGATGATAAAGCCCCCGTTGAGCTTTTGGGTATGCAGGTGATAGATGATCTTATCTCAGAGCAGCTTGAGCATTATAAAAAGGTCTTCGAGGAAGAGGGCTTAGACGGACTTCTGAACGAATAGAATAACAAGGGCAACACCGCACGACCATTGTGTGTCAGATGCGCCGTCCGGATTTTCGTCAGAATGCCCATTTTTGCCGCCGTTTTACTGGCGTAAGACAAGGTAAAATTGGGTATTATGACGGAAATCCGGCAAGCAGATGGCACACAA
>JAFUYP010000006.1 GCA_017470535.1 Ruminococcus sp.
CTTTCCGTCAACACAGGGCTCCTCCTCAGCAGCAGCCTGCTCGTTCTCGTAGTACTGGTAGCCGCTTTCACCGGGGTGCTTGCCGTTCTCGTTTACCTCTTCGTCAGCCTGAGCGTCCTTAGCAGCCTGCTCGTTCTCGTAGTACTGGTAGCCGCTCTCGCCCGGGTGCTTGCCGTTTTCATTTACCTCTTCGTCAGCCTTTTCTTTCTCAGCTGCGTAAGACTTCTTTATAACCGCTGCGACCTCGTCAGCTGCCTTTTCAGCTTTCTGTGCACCTATGTAAGCGATCCCGGGGTGCTTTGCGTTCTCGCTTACTGCGCCCTCGACTCTGTCGCCTGTGAGCCTTGCCTGTATCGAAGCTGCGACTGCATTCTGCTGCTGATAAACTGTCGCAGTCTTTATGTTCTCCGACTCAGCCGACGCTGCGAAGATAGATGCAGCTGCGAGTGCCATAACTGATATTGTTGCTGCTGTGATCGCCTTTACTGTCCTGTGATTTGTGTTTGTGTTTTTCATTTTTAACTACTCCTTTTTGATTTTTGTTTTTGGGTTTGTTCCCTTGCTGTGATTATATAATACCATGCTTTGCAGGAAAATACAATATTCAATATCTCGTGGTTTTGTAGCTAAAACGACACGGCAGTTTCAAAGTGTAGCTTTGGCTACATATAGCAGCGTAATTGTAGTTTTTATCCGGCTCTGACAGCAAAAAACACCCGTACCGCTGTGGTACAGGTGTCTTTTGATTATTTATACAGTGGCTGCCTTCTGTCTGGCTTTGCATTCGTACATTCTCATGTCAGCCACACGCTCGGCACTTTCAGGGTCGTGAGAAGTGCATTCATACTCAGCATACCCGAACGCCGTCACCAGCTTGTGATCCTCGTCTACCGTCTTGTTGTATTCGTCCTCAAGCTCGGTAAAGCGCTTTATCCCGTTTGCGTACTTGTCATTGCAGTTGTCGCCGTCAAGAACGACTAAGAACTCATCGCCGCCCATTCTGAAACACTTAGCGTCCTTGCCGAAGCTCTCTACCAGTATCTCAGCCGCCGCCATGATGTGCGTATCTCCTGCCGAATGCCCGAAGGTATCGTTTATAGCTTTCAGCCCGTTTATGTCGAGCTGTACGAAGATGTATCTTCCGCTCTCCTGCTGCTTTATCTCGGTCTCAAGCTCTTCGAGGGCGTTTCTGTTGTAAAGCCCTGTAAGACCGTCGGTGTGGGCGATCTTCTCCATGACCTCAAGCTCCATGCCCTTTCTCGTCAGATCGAAAAGCTGCCTTAGCTCATATACCGCAAATACCAGTATGAACAGCGATATGCCGATGCGTGAGAACTTAGCCACATCAAGACTGTGCAGGAAGTAATACCTGCAAAGATCTATCGCACCTGCCGCAAACAGCAGTATGAACGCCACGATAAGCTCCTTGTTGAGCTTTTTGCCGTGCCGCTTTATGCCCCTTATCAGGAGTATTACCGACACCGCCACACCTACTACCAGCATAGCGTGGACTAAGAACAAAACATCATGATAATCCCAAAGCCCTGTCAGAACGGTCACATAGATAAACACAAAATTAAACAGCGTCAGAGCGAGAGCGCCCTTGAACAGCCTGCTTGACATACTTCTTGTGAACGCCGCCATGAATATCAGCACCGGCACAGGAAGCAGCATGAGTGCTGTGTAATCGAGCAGCCTTGCAAACGCCGAGTCGTCCGTCAGGGACTGTATGACCATAGAGCCTGCATTCGTCCACACACCCATGATTATCGCAAACGCACCGAGCGATGTGGATTCAGCCCTGTGAATAACGTCCTTGTCGAAAATAATGCCGAACAGCACCAGGAACACACCGAATATCACGACTATGACACTGACTAAGAATTTAGGCAGATTCTCTTTTAGTATGTCATATTCGTATTCTCGTGGACTTTGCAGCTTCATGTTCCTGAAATTCGTATACCCTGTGTCTATCAGGGGAGTGTAGTTGATGCTCAGCTGCCTTACCCCTTCAAATGAGGGGATATTCACAAAATGTATCAAATCGCCGTAATACTTACCCTCCAGCCGGCTCAGCTTTGGGCGGAACGAGAAAATGACCTCATCATCAAGGTATATGTCAAAATAAAGATTGCTCGTCTGGAAGCAAAGCCCCGCACCCGAGGATTCATCTGAGGTAAGAGCCCTTGAGATGCTTATGCTGTCACTGCCCGTCCTTATATCAAGAAGATCGACCGCCGAACCGTCCTCATACGTCCAGCCTGTGTCAAGCTCATAATTTGAACGGTATTTGTTTCCGTCCGGCATGGAAAAGCTGAAAGTGATAACGATGATAAATAGCACAAACAGGCATACAAAGCCGTTTATCCACGAATATATCTTTGTCAACATATCACCTCTTCTCAATGCACGTTCATAGCTTTGTAATTATCTATATACTATTATAGCATATTTTCAAATATTTGTAAATGAATAATTTGGAAAAAAGTTTGAAACTGTTTAAATTGGAAAACAAATTCTCACTTCGACATAGATTGACTAATATTATGAGCTGTGATATAATAATATTATTATAATAATAATGGAAGGAGACCGGCTATGATACTTTTCTACTCGGCGTCCGGCAATACCGAATATGTCGCACGCACGCTTGCAAAAACGCTCGGCGATGAATGTATAGATCTCCTTGACCGCATAAAAAAGAGCGACTTTACAAGAATATATTCAAAAAAGCCTTTTGTGATATGCACGCCGGTGTATGTTTGCGATATGCCGTTTTTTATCAGAAACTATATAAAAAAGCTGCCGTTTCGTGGCAGCAGGGAAGTGTATTATGTTTTCACGAGCGGCGGCTATGCGGGCATCTCGGGCTGGAGCGCCAAAAAGCTCACAAAGCGAAAGAATATGATATATAAAGGTCACGCAGAGCTTAAAATGCCGAGCAATAACATAGTAAGCAACGCCTACCCCGACACCGAGCCTGAAGAATGTTTAAAGCGCATAAAGGACTGTACTGCCAAAGCAGCAGAGATAGCTGACACGATAAGGCAGCATGGCAGGCTGCGTGCAAGGCATATCTTCCTTTTTGAAAAGGCGATAGCCGTTCCGGTTGGATATTACTGGATAAGATATAAGCAGCCGTCCAAGGATTTTTACACGACCGATAAATGTGTCGGCTGCGGCAAATGCAGCAGGCTGTGTCCTGTAAACAACATAGAGATGTATAAAAAGCGCCCCGTATGGAAAGCTCCGTGCGCTCACTGTATGGCGTGTATATCAAACTGCCCCTTTGAAGCGATAGAGTATGCCGATATTACACAGAAAAAGATAAAATACAACATCAGCAAATACACAGACATGACAAAGCTGAGAAAAAGCCAGACCCGGAGGTAGGTGCAGTAATGTTTCTTGGCATCGCATGGCTCACATATATTAATTTTATAAATGTATAGATCTAAAAAGCGTTCTCGATCTTCGGGAACGCTTTTGTAAAATGCAAAAAATAAAGCTGCGAGGTCATCGCAGCTTATAAAATATGGAGCGGATTACGAGGCTCGAACTCGCTACCTCCACCTTGGCAAGGTGGCGCTCTACCAGATGAGCTAAATCCGCATATTTGGTGCTTCCGGACGGAATCGAACCATCGACACGGGGATTTTCAGTCCCCTGCTCTACCTACTGAGCTACAGAAGCATTGGCGACCGGAATGGGGCTCGAACCCACGACCTCCAGCGTGACAGGCTGGCGTTCTAACCAACTGAACTACCCGGCCAGTAACGGATAGCCGTGAAAAGATACCCGTTAAAAAAATCCCTGAAAAGGGATTTTTGGTGGGAACAATAGGGCTCGAACCTATGACCCTCTGCTTGTAAGGCAGATGCTCTCCCAGCTGAGCTATGCTCCCATTAGCTGTTGTAGTGTTTTGCGTTTCACAACATAAAATATTATACTACCTTTTCCCCGATTTGTCAAGAGGTTTTTCGGAAAGTTTTACATTTTGGCGTTTTGCACATAAGTTTTAAAAGTGCCTTGTATATTATCAACAATTTATCTCCAAAAAGCTCTTTTTGCCACCTGAAAGGCATAAAAGCACATTGAAATCCACGCATAAATATGGTATAATAAAAGTTACAGGCTATTTGGGTTACCTGATACTCCGCCTGTTACCTGATATGCCGGCTGTTAGGTGTATCGTGTTTAATGTTTATTGGAGGTTTTAAAATGAAGAATATCCCGGTCATCAGATTAGGACTTGTGGCGGTTTCGAGAGATTGCTTCCCGATGTCGCTGTCAGAGTCAAGAAGGAAAAAATGTGCAGAGAGCTACAAGGCTAAGTACGGCGACATCTTTGAAGCTCCCACAGTCGTTGAGAATGAGCTTGATATGAGAAAGGCTCTTGATGAGGTGAATGCTGCCGGCTGTAATGCACTGGTAGTTTACCTTGGCAACTTCGGACCCGAAACGAGCGAAACTCTGCTTTGCAAGTATTTCGACGGCCCTGTTATGTATGTCGCTGCTGCTGAGGACGAATGCGGCTCGTCGCTTTGCGATTCAAGGGGCGACGCATACTGCGGTATGCTCAATGCAAGCTATAACTTAGCACTCAGGGGGCTTAAAGCATATATCCCCGAATACCCCGTAGGTACTGCTGATGAGGTCGCTGATATGATAGCTGAGTTTGTGCCTGTCGCAAGAGCGGTCATAGGGCTTTCAAGGCTCAAAATAATAACCTTCGGTCCTCGTCCGCAGGATTTCTTGGCGTGCAATGCGCCTATAAAACAGCTTTATAATTTAGGCGTCGAGATAGAGGAAAACTCCGAGCTTGACCTGTTTGAAGCATACAACAAGCATGGGGACGACCCGAGGATAGAGGGCGTTATAAAGGATATGGAGCGTGAGCTTGGCGACGGCAATAAAATGGCAGGCATACTTCCTAAGCTCGCACAGTATGAGATAACTCTCCTTGACTGGATAGAGGAGCATAAGGGCGAGCGTGAGTTTGTAGCCCTTGCCAACAAGTGCTGGCCGGCATTCCAGACGCAGTTCGGCTTCGTGCCTTGCTATGTCAACAGCCGTCTGACCGCACAGGGCATACCTGTTGCCTGCGAGGTGGATATTTACGGCGCACTGAGTGAGTATATCGGCACCTGTGTGACCGAGGACGCTGTTACTCTGCTTGATATCAACAACACCGTTCCCGGTGATATTTTCAAGGAGGACATCGAGGGCAGGTTCCCCTACACCCAGAAGGATACATTTATGGGATTCCACTGCGGAAATACTGCTTCCTGCAAGATAAACAAGCCTACCATGAAATACCAGCTCATCATGCACCGTGGTCTTGAACCGGACGTTGAGCCTGACATCACAAGAGGTACGCTTGAAGGCGATATTCTGCCGGGCGAGATAACGTTTTTCCGTTTACAGTCAACGGCTGACGCAAAGCTCAAAGCATACGTCGCCGAGGGCGAGGTACTGCCGGTAGCTACAAGGTCATTCGGCTCTATCGGTATATTTGCGATAAGCGAGATGGGACGTTTTTACAGGCACGTTCTTATAAAGGACAACTATCCGCACCACGGCGCAGTTGCTTTCTCGCACGCAGGCAAGGCTATACACAGCGTGCTTACATATTTAGGTGTCGAGAATGTCAGCTTCAACCAGCCAAAGGGTATGCTCTACCCGACAGAGAACCCGTTCGCATGATGTGAACGATAGGTGCTTTGTGTTTTCAGACTAATAAAAACTGCCCCTGTGCATTTTTAATGCCGGGGGCTTTTTGCATAGGGCGCTGTTTCGGGAAAATACGAACGTTTATTCTGTCTATTGGACATTTTTTCTCGGGCAGGGGAGAGCGGCTTGCGGTGCACACGTTATTTTTTGAATTTTTTATAAAACACTTGCAAAATGCAAAAGAATGTAGTATAATAATAAAGTGTTGTAGCGCTTTAAAGCGAAAATGTAATCAGAGGCAAGCCATTAGAGGTAAGAGGTAACAGGTAAGAAAAGACCTCCTCCGTAATGGCGGCGTGAAACATGACAGCGCAACAAACTAATTGTGCATTGTGCATTGTGCATTGAAAAAGAAGGGTGTGATCTGATGAGAGCGAGCGGGATACTTATGCACATATCCAGTCTTCCGAACAAGTACGGTATAGGTAAACTCGGCAAAGAGGCTTACGAGTTTGCGGATTTTCTGAAAAAGGCGGGGCAGCGATACTGGCAGATACTTCCTATATCTCCGACAAGCTACGGCGATTCGCCCTATCAGAGCTTTTCGATATATGCCGGCAACCCGTATTTTATAGACTTTGATACGCTTAAAGGTGAGGGGCTGTTAAAGGCGAATGAGTATAACAGGGTAAACTTCGGTCACGACCCTGAGTGTGCGGATTTCGGTCAGCTTTATAAGACGGTGTTCAGGGTGCTGAGAAAAGCGTATGCAAGATTTAAGCCTGATAAGGAGTATGAGGAGTTTGTTTCTCAAAACGGCTGGCTTGATAATTATGCGCTTTTTATGGCGCTCAAAGACGCTCACGGCGGCAAGGCTTGGGAGCATTGGGAGGAAAAGCTCAGACAGTTTGACAAAAAGGCAGTAAGTGATGCTAAAAAGAAATATTCACACGACATAGGGTTTTATAAATTCTTGCAGTATGAGTATTTTAAACAGTGGTATAAGCTCAAAGAGTATGTCAACGGGCTTGGCATAAAGATAATAGGGGACATTCCTATTTATGTAGCGTATGACAGCGCTGATGTGTGGGCAAGCCCTGAGTATTTCCTGCTCGATGAGGACAAAAAGCCGATAGATGTCGCAGGCTGTCCGCCGGACGTTTTCTCGGCTAAGGGGCAGCTGTGGGGCAACCCCCTCTACCGCTGGGACGTTATGAAAAAGGAAAATTACAGGTGGTGGATAGAGCGCATAAGGGCGGCGTCAAACACCTATGATGTGGTGAGGATAGACCATTTCAGAGGGTTTGAGAGCTATTACTGTGTGCCGTTCGGCAGAGAAGATGCGATAGTCGGCGAGTGGCGAAAGGGTCCTGACGTGGAGCTTTTCAAAGAGGTAAAAAAACAGCTCGGCAAGCTCGACATCATCGCCGAGGACTTAGGGTTCCTGACACCGAAGGTAAACACTATGCTCAGAAAATGCGGCTATCCCGGCATGAAGGTGCTGGAGTTTGCCTACGACCCGGAGTACAAGAGCGGTTATCTGCCGCACAACTTTAAAAATGGCAACAACATCTGCTACACCGGTACGCACGACAATGAAACGCTTGTCGGCTGGGTGGGCAGCTTAAAGCGCAAGGAAGCGAAGTTCTTCCGTGAATACATAGGTGTCACGAGGAACAAGGATATCCCGTGGGCTATGATACGTTTGGCGTGGTCAAGTGTCAGTGACACGGCGATAGCCCAGATGCAGGACTTTTTAGAGCTTGGCAGTGATGCGAGAATGAATATCCCCTCGACGCTCGGCGGCAACTGGCAGTGGAGAGCAAAAGAGGGCGTTTTCACAGATGAGCTTGCAAAGAAGATATTTGATCTTACATTTATGTACAACAGAATCTGATCTTGAAAGGAAGATATAATAATGAGAAATGATAAGCTAACCCCCGAACAGCTGCTCGGGTTCAGAAGTGAGATAAAGGTGCTTGATGCAACGCTGCGTGACGGCGGACTGGTAAACAGCTTCCGCTTTACAGATGAGTTCGTAAGGGATCTTTACAAGACAAACATCAAAGCAGGCGTTGATGTGATGGAGTTCGGCTACAAGGCTGACAAGACGATGTTTGATGAGAAGGATTTCGGCAAGTGGAAATTCTGTGGTGAGGACGACATAAGAGACATCGTCGGCGACAACGACACCGATCTTAAAATATCCATAATGGCAGACGTGGGCAGGTGCGACTACAAAAACGACATAATAGACCGCTCAAACAGTGCGATAGACATAGTAAGGGTGGCGACCTACGTTACCACGATGCCGGCGGCGATAGATATGATAGAGGACGCTACAAAGAAAGGCTATGAGACTACCTGCAACATCATGGCTATCTCAAACGCTCAGGAGTCTGACATAGACATAGCGCTCGATATGCTGGGCAAGTCAAGTGTAGGCGGCATTTACATAGTTGACAGCTTCGGCTCGTTATGCCCGGAGCAGATCAAGCGTATCTCAAACAAGTACCTTGACTGCGCTGACAAATACGGCAAGCAGATAGGCATTCACGCTCACAACAATCAGCAGCTCGCGTTTGCAAACACGATAGAGGCTATCTCCGAGGGTGTGAACCTTATCGACGCTACATACGACGGCATGGGCAGAGGTGCAGGAAACTACGCTATGGAGCTGCTGCTCGGGTTCCTGAAAAACCCGAAGTACAAGCTGTTCCCGGTGATAAAGTTTATAGAAAAGCACATGAACAAGCTAAGAGAGGACGGCGTTCTGTGGGGCTACGGCATACCGTACATGATAACAGGGCAGTTCAATCAGCACCCGAGAGAGGCTATCGCTTACAGTGAGGCAAGAAAGACCGATTACTCGGAATTCTACAAGCATATCTTAGATATGAACTCTTGAAGGGACCAATGTGCTTTCGGCGGAGAGCTGCTGTATAGTGCATTTGAAATATGACAAACAAAAAGCCATAGTATCCGTGTGGATACTATGGCTTAGCTTGTTGCAAAAGATTTGGTTTTGTAAAACGCATAAAGTGATATGAGGGTATGAAAACAGGTTCACGCTCTATCTCGGGGACTTTCCGGTCGCCCCCGAACCCCTTCGGGGGTGCATTTTTTGAAAAATCATGCTTTATCGACAGAATAAGCCATAGTACCATGATCGGTACTATGGCTTAGCTTATGTCTTTATCACTTTAAGGAGATTATTACCTTTCCGCCGAAGTTGGGGGATACGTCTACTCTCTTGTCGGTGTTTGCTACTTCGATAGTGAAGCTCGCACTGGTGTCGGTATACTCGCACTCTATATTGTCGCCGTTTCTTGTGGCAGTAAGCTCGAATACCTTGTTAGCTTCGGTGTCGTAAACCTTAGCTGTTGCTGTTTTGCCCTCGGAAAGCTCATAGATCCTGAAGGTCGTGCCCTCTAAATAATCATACTCTATATCCTTATCGAACCTGCCGTATGCGATTATGCTGTCAGGCCTTGCAAGTGCAGGTATCTCGAAGTATGAGCACTTATGTCTGTACCACTTGCCGCCCTCTGATACCTTGCCGGTGATGATGTCTGTCCACCTGCCCTCGGGGAGGTAGTATTCAGCCATGCCCTCGTCATTGAGGATAGGTGCTACAAGTATATTGTCACCGAACATATACTGTCTGTCAAGTGTCAGGCAGGTCGGGTCGTCAGCGTAGTCTATTACCATAGCTCTCATCACAGGCACACCTGTTTCGTGAGTCTTAATAGCCTGCGACCAGATATAGGGCATCAGCTGACCCTTGATGTTTACAAAGTGGCGGAGAACGTTTGAGCAGCTGTCCTCTGCATCGGAATCGTCATCGAACAGCCACGGCACTCTGTATGACTGATTGCCGTGCAGACGGCTGTGTGATGAGAACATTCCGAACGCTGCCCATCTCTTATAGATGTCAGCAGGAGCAGTAGCCTCAAAGCCTGCCATATCGTGTGATGTATAGCCAAAGCCCGAGATACAAAGTGACAGGCAGCCCCTTACGACCTCAGCCATTGAGTTATAGTTGCCCGAGCAGTCGCCGCCCCAGTGTACAGGGAATTTCTGACCGCCGGCGGTAGCCGACCTTGCGAACAGGCAAGCCTTATTCTCGCCGTAGTAGTCTTTTAAAACATTGAATACAGTCTCATTATATAGGTAGGTATAGTAGTTGTGCATCTTTACCGGGTCGGAGCCGTCGTAGTATACGACATCTCTTGTAGGTATCCTCTCGCCGAAGTCGGTCTTGAAGGTATCAACGCCCATTTCACAGAGCTTTCTGAGGTAGGAAGCATACCATTCTCTTGCTTCGGGGTTTGTGAAGTCAACTATTGCCATACCCGGCTGCCATGTATCGCACTGGAACACGCTGCCGTCCTTGTTCTTGATGAAGTAGCCGCCCTTAACGCCCTCGTCAAAGAGTCTGGAGCGCTGACCGATATAGGAGTTTATCCACACGCAGGTGTGCAGGTTCTTGTTTTCGTGCAGGCGCTTGAGCATAGCCTCCGGCTCGGGGAACTGGCTCTTGTCCCACTCGAAGTTACACCACTCAAAGCCCTTCATCCAGAAGCAGTCAAAGTGGAACACCTGGAGAGGGATATTACGCTCTGCCATACCGTCTATGAAGGAGGTGATGGTTTCTTCATCATATGATGTGGTAAACGAAGTAGTCAGCCACAGACCGAATGAGAATGCAGGCGGAAGTGCCGGCTTGCCGGTAAGTGTGGTATAGCCTGCAAGAGCGTCCTTGATATTCTCGCCGCCGAAAAGGAAGTATTCAAGGCTCTCGCCCGGGACTGTCATGGACACCTTTGAAACGGTATCGGAGCATACCTCATAGGACACCATATCGGAGCTGTTTACAAAAATACCGTAGCCCCTTGATGATACGAAGAACGGTACTGATTTATACGACTGGTCTGAGCAGGTGCCGCCGTCAGCGTTCCATATCTCGACAGTCTGACCGTTTTTGGCAAGTGTAGTGAACTTTTCGCCGAAGCCGTAGAAATACTCGCCGACAGATGTATCTATCTGCTCACGGATATAGGTCTTTTTATCGCTGTGCGGATAGCTCCAGAATGTATCATCAGCCTGCTCCTGCTCGATAGCACGGCGCTTGAACTCGCTCTCGAACACAACGCCTGTCGATCTCCAGCCGCCGCTTGTGAGCTTTTTGTCCTTATAGTAATATGTAAAGCTCCAGTTCTCCTTTGAAACTACCAGCTTGGTGTCGCCGGAAACAAGGACTGCTTCCTTATCGGTGATAGTTACCTCCGGCTTGAAATTGCCTTCATTGAGTACAAAGTGCGGACCGTTGTCAACTGTGCCCTTATAGTGGGTGATGTTTACCTTGATACAGTTCTCCTGAGTGGATGTGTAGGCGATCTCAAGGTTCGCAGAGCCCAGCATCATAGCCCTGTTGAACACTACAAACGGTGTTGCAACGACCAAAAAGCCGTTCTCGATAGGCTCGATCTCGAAAGCCTGGTTTGCATAGTTTACCTCATAGCCCTTCTGATTGAGCCAGAAACCGTCAGCAAATTTCATTTTATATTCCTCCTTAACAAAAAGATTTTAATTTTCGACTAATTTTTGGTAACGGCTGCGGTTGCAGCTGCTCTTATTATTTTAATCCATTTTCTTTGCAATTGCAATAGTAAAATTATAAACTATCATAGTTTTTTACTATTTCAGAGTAAATTGTTTGTAAATTTGTTTTATTCTTCTATAAGTATTTTAGCTTTTTGTAAACGATAACAATTTGAAGCGAGAGGTAAGTGGTAAAAGGTAAGAAAAGAGGTAAGGTCGGTATGCGGTCACGGTTGACAAAAGGGGTGGGGTATGGTACAATTGATAAAAGGCAATAATAAGTACAAGGAGGAGTTTATAATGACTTTCAACATCTCGGTAAAGCAGAAGTTAGGGGCGGCACCCGGGCAGGAGAGCGAGCTTATGCCCTGTACCAACATATCGCCCGACGGCAGCTTTGAAGCGCAGGGCTTAGGTTTTGCTAAGACTCAGGGCAATGCCTTTGTACGCTCATGGGCTGAGGGCAAGGGCTTGAAGATAAGAAGCCAGAAGGAATGGGTCAGAAATGCTAAGACCAAAAATTTTGAAAAGACGATAATGGTGCAAAACGGCGCATCGCCTGAAACGTATATTTTCGTGCTTACGCAGGAGTGATAGCTTATGTGAAAATATTATTATCGGCTGCCGCACAAGTGCTATATATCTTACGGAATTGTTCAAAAATTACTATTGATTTATACTGTTTAATATTGTATAATAACTTTAATATTATAATGGGAATATTATTTGGGGAGTTTTATTTATGTATTCATACTACGCACGACAGCCTATATTCAATCTTGCTGATGAAGCTATCGCCTACGAGCTTTTATACCGTGACTCGCTGGAATCTACGTCGTACAGCTTTTTCAACGGCGATCTTGCGTCTGCAAGCGTTATAAACACGGCTCTTTTCGGCGGCGACCCCAAGGTCATCTTCGGCGGAAAGAAGCTGTATATAAATTTCACCGAGCGTCTTATATGCAACGGCATAGCGTATCTTCTGCCTGTTGACAATATCGTTATAGAGGTGTTAGAGGACGTGCGCCCGACTGCAAAGGTGCTTGAGAGCTTAGAGAACCTTTACCGCTCGGGATACAAGATAGCGCTTGATGATTATGTCGTGACTGATGAGAACTCCGAATTTTTGAATTACGCCTACATGGTGAAGATAGACTTCCGTATGTCAAAGGAGGACATTGAGCGCACGGCTGCTATATGCCGCAAGAGGAAGATATTCATTCTCGCCGAGAAGGTGGAAACGAAAGAGGAGATAGAGTACGCAAAGAGCTTAGGTGCGGTGTTCTTCCAGGGGTATTACTACTCACGCCCGATAGTGGTGTCGTCTAACAATCTCACGCCGATGCAGACGACGTTCATGCGTCTTGCCGCAAAGCTCAACGACCCGAAAACGTCGCTTAAAGACGTATCCGAGATAATACAGACAGATGCAGGCATGACGCTTAGGTTTTTGCGGCTGGTCAACTACATACGCTTTGACTGGATGGACAAGATAAGCAGCGTTCATCAGGCGGTGCTTATGGCAGGGATCAACAAGACAAAGGAATTTATCTACTTCAACGGGCTTTCACAGCTCAATGAGAACGGCGTGGACGAGCTTATAAAGACCGGCTTCTACCGTGCGGATTTCTGCTGGCAGCTCGCACGGGAGATAAGCAATGACACGCAGGTCTACGAGGAGCTTTACCTTTGCGGTCTTATGTCGATAGTGATAGATTATCAGTTCACAGGCTCTGAGAGCGTTATCGAGGTGCTGCCTTTATCTGATACTATCAAGCAGGGGCTGATGCTCGAGGACACGCTGGCAGGCAATGTTTTAAGAGCAGTAATAGCCTACGACAAGGGCGAATGGGAAACGGTGGACAGCTTCAGAGAGAAGTACAGCATATCTCATGATACTATGGCGAGGATCTCGCTTGAATGCTTAGAGCATTCTCGTGTTGTGATAGACGGGTTCAATAAGAGCATATAAAAATTACCGGGGTATCGCCGCAGGCGACGCCCCGGTTTTTTGGGTAAATGCTTTTCTTTACAGACATGACAACCCCCTGTGAGCGTTCCACAGGGGGCTTGATAGTATTATTTAAGATTATCAAGGTCAAGATTAGACGTATCAAGTGCGTCCATAAATCCGCTGGTGCCGGACGGGTCGGCTACGAGAGGACGATCCTCTTCCTTGGGCTTGCCTGTAAGCAGGTTTATACCGCCGGAAGCGTTCGGGTCTTCCTTGGGGGCGATTATATTCTGCTGACCGAAGATAGCGTCTGCATCAACGTTCATAGCAGGCTGCGGTATCACTGACGGTGCAGGCTGCTGCGGCTGACCGCCCATAAGCGAGCCGCCCGAAAGCAGGCTGCTCTGTGCTGCCGGCTGGGCTGTTGCGGGATTTGCAAAGGGACTCGGCTGACCGGGCTGCTGCATCGGCTGTGCCGTCTGCGGCTGAGCTGCCCGGGGAGCGCCCTGCACGGGTGCGCCGTAGGAGGTCGTAGTGCCTGATGAATAGCCGGCGTTGGGAACATAGTTGCCGTCTGCTGCGGACGAATACATCGGGCTGGGGTGGCAGCCTACCGGAGGATTAAGACCGAATATCGTAAAGAGAGTACCTACAAACTCGGTATCGACTATCATATACTTGATAAATGACTTATGGTTATAGGTCTTTCTTCTGCTGTCGTAGGTGGTGTTGTCTACGAGAATGTAATTCTCCATAAACGACCTTGAATGGTAAAGTGTTACCGTAAAGTAGTTAGTCCTGCCGCCTGCTGTGATAAGAGCCTGATTATTGAAAAGCGACAGAGGGTCTATCTCCATTGAGGATTTGAGCGATGCGGCGTTCACAGCGCCGAACTTGAACTGCGTCGGGTACTTCTGCGCCCAGTCGTTGTCAGTTTCTATGAACGGCTCCTGACACTTAGGTATAGATACTGCGAATGCAGGTATATTTATCATAAGAAGCTCGCCTATCCACACCAGCCACAGCATGAAGCCCTTTACATTGTCGGGAGTCTTGCCTTCGGCGGTAGAGGAGTAGCTTCTTCTGGAGCTTATGCCCCAGCGCCCGTCTTTATTGACGTTCTTGATGTCCCTGAACAGCTGACCCGGCTGAGAGAGTATCTTGCCGAGCGGCTTTTTGCTCGGGAAGCCCATAAAGTCGCCGAGGTATTCGCCACGGTAGTCGAGCAGGAATTCCTTTATATTCAGCTCGCCCAGTTTGTTTATTGATTCCTTTATCTCGTCCTCATCGCTGCCGAGGATAGCTGCAAGACCCATTGCCTCCCACATACTTGCATCGGGGTGATCTTCAAGGTACTGATCGACCCATTCGGTGTAGCCGCTTGTGCCGCCTGTGAGAGAGCTTGCCATGCCGCCCATCATACCAAGACCCGAATCGCCGCCGAGCGGTGACGAGCCGCCCTGACCGGACAGTGAGGACCCAAGCATCTTCTTATAGTCGGAGCCGGGGGTGTCGGAAAGCGTCTTATATGCGCTTATAAGACCGTTTATAGTTTCCTCGCTCTTTATCTGGGAGGAGAATGTGACACCGTCAGGCATACTTTCACTGCCGAGCAAAGCTCCGAAGGATGAATAGAAATCGTCGAGCACAGTCAGCACAGGCTTGTTGAGATCGAGGTTCATGCCGGAAGACTTTATCTGAGAGTTTGCATCGTCTATCATCTCGGTGAAGTATTCATCATACGCATCGAACTGCTTCTGCCTGTCTATGTAGTCATACAGCGCCCACTTGAAGTAGGTGGTGAATACGAGCGACACGCACAGCGATATTATGACTACCTTAGGGCTCCTGAGCTTGAAGGTCTTGATAAAGAAGTAAGCCACGCCGCCCATTGCCGCACCGTAAACGGCGGCTAAGAGTATACACAGATATGCTACCGGGCATACTGCGTTTATTTTCAGATACACCCATGAAAGCCCTATGCCGACCAAAGTCGTACACAGTATCATCAGGATAAGCCCGACCGGCGAGAACCTGTCGGACGCTCTGTAATATTTATTGTTCATAAAACTTCTCCCCATTATAAAAATACTATGTCTATATTATACCATATAACATATTGATTTGCAAGCCCTTTTTAATATTTTTATAGGCATATCTGTATAGGCAACACCGCACGACCACCGGCTCACGCCTTTGTGTGCCATCTGCTTGCCGGATTTCCGTCATAATACCCAATTTTACCTTGTCTTACGCCAGTAAAACTGCGGCAAAAATGGGCATTCTGACGAAAATCCGGACGGC
>JAFUYP010000059.1 GCA_017470535.1 Ruminococcus sp.
AGACCCCCTTCCTAAAACTTTTGACCCATTTTTTCATAAAGGGCATATATGCCCTTTATGAAAAAATAAATTGAAAGTCTTTGGAAAGGGGTTCGGGGGAGAACCTTTCTTCAGAAAGGTTTCCCCCGATAAAATACATAAGCATTTTTTGTAAACCCTACCCATAGGCGCAGATTTTTTTGTAAGGGTATTTAATTTGATCTCAAACTGCCGATACATATTATGTAAGCTATAAAGCATTGATCTTGCAGGGAGGTGGGTCAATGAAAACGGGTGGGATAAGCGGCTTTCAGCCGATAATGCGAACACACGGACAAACAGCTGAAAAAATATCAGCTGACACATCAGACACACAAATGCCCGACATCAAAGACAAAGTTGATATTTCCCCCGAGGGCATGGAGCGCTACCGGGAAAGTATATCGGAAGTTTCAGGAGAGCAGCAAACGACTGATGAAGTCAGTGCTATGCAGATAGAAACAGCCGGCGAGCAGACAGAACAGCAGGAAGAGACAGAGTCTGAAAAAGTCGGCACAAGCATGGGTATAAACTCAGGAAAGCTCGCAAGAATGCTTGCGGCAGCAAAGACAAAAAGCCAGATACGCTCGGTGATAGCACTTATACAGTCGGACATCAGGGAGTGTGACAGCGGCAAGGCACAGGGCGCAGAGGTCGATGAAGCGTCCTATAAGGCGGCGCAGCAGCTGCTCGAACAGGCAAAGAGCCGTATGAACACCGCCGATGACCGTGAGCCTACACCCGAAGAGGAAATGGCACAGTCTATAGCATCGCTGATGTGATAAAATAAAAAGATATTTTTTATCTATAAAAACTAATTTTACAGGGAGGTGAAATTAATGGAGGTTGGCGGAGTATTTTACAGCACGAGCGCATCAACTGTCATGAAGACGGGCGAGGCAATGGCAAATTACAAGAAGTATGAGGAAAGCGTAGAAGATAAGGACTCATCCTCCACGGCAGTCAAGCAGGATACCTATACCAAGAGCGAAGAACAGGTAAGTGAAGACACAGGTATTTACAGCAAAGAAACTATCCAGAAAACTGTCGAGCAGATGGAGGAGCAGCGTGCGGCGGCTATGCAGTCTATGATACAGGATATGTTAGGCGAGCAGGCTAAGGCAGCAGGTCTTAAATATTTCGGTCCGAACAAGACGCTTTCTCTGTCCGACATCACACAGGAGGACATTGACTCGGCTAAGGCGTCTATCGAGGACGGCGGATACTGGTCTGTTGACAGCGTAGCAACAAGGATAATGGACATGGCAAAGCTGCTTGCGGGTAATGATCCAAGTAAGCTCGCTACCCTTAAAGATTCAGTTATCAAGGGCTTCGGCGGAGCGGCAAAGGCACTTGGCATGGACAGCCTTGACGATATGCCTGACATCACCAGACAAACATACGACGAAGTCATGAAACGCTTCGACGACTGGGAGACCGAGCTTTCAGGCGGTCAGTAAACTTAATGGCAACACCTCACAAAGACCGCCTGACGGCTTTGTGTGCGATCTGCTTGCAGAGTTATAGAATTATGAAAGAAGCCGGGCAGCATAGGTGCTGTCCGGCGTTTGTGTTTTAAGCCGTCAAAAGACTTTCAGGGCAACACCACACAAAGGTATCCGCCGGTGGTCGTGCGGTGTTGCCTCAGATAAATCCGTATATCCTCTGCATCTCCTGCGAAGGCTCACTGCCCTCACCGCAGACGTACAGGGGCTTTTCTATGTTAAGAAACGGCTTTGCGCCCTTCTTCCCCTCAACTAACACGAGCCAGGGTGCGCCGTCGGGGTTTTTGTGTACTGTGCGAAGGCGTTTGGGTTCAAGCCCTGCCGCCCTCATCTGTGAGAATATGTCCGCTAAGCGCTCAGGGCGCTGACATATGCAAAGCCGTCCGCCGAATTTCAGATTTCTTGCCGCTGCCTTGCATACGTCCTCTATCGTGCATAATACCTCGTGACGGGCAATGCTCACCGATCTGTTGTCGTTCTTAGCCCCCGTTCCGCTTATCTTGTAGGGCGGATTGCAGGTGATAAGATCAAGCTCCTTTGTTGAGCGGTATTCTTTGAGATCACAAAGTATCGGCGTTATGCTGCCGATGCTGTTTTTGTCTACTGTCATTTTTAAAAGCTCGTGCGCCTGCGGCTGTATCTCGACTGCATCTATGTGCATGGGCGCAAAATTTTTGTATGTCAGCAGTGCGACTATGCCGCTGCCCGTGCAGAAGTCGCAGACCATATCCTTGTGCCTGCCCCCTGCAAAGTCTGACAATAAAAATGCGTCCGTTCCGAAGCGGTGTTCGGAGTTTATGAATATCTCTATCTCGCTGCCGAGCTTTTCTGATGTGATGTCATTCATCTTTTTCTCCTGAATGTCAAGTGTATATATCAGTGCATCCTCTGTCGGGTATGAATAGAAGCCCTTCCGCCTGCCTGCCTGCTTGAAGCTGTTTTTGCGGTAAAAAGCTATGGCAGGGCTGTTTGACTCCCTTACCTCCAAGGTCATAGTTTTACACCCCTTGCAAAGCAAAAGTGATGCATCCAAAAGCTGCTGCCCGATACCCTTGTGCCTAAAACCCTCAGAAACTGCGATGTTGTTAAGATCTGCATTGCCGCTTACTATCCATATGTTTATAAACCCCACAGGCTCATCATCGGCAAGTGCTGTAAGCGTGTGTGAGAATTTAACATCAAGCTCTCTTGCAAACTCCTGCTCGCTCATCGGCTGGGAGAATGTCCTTGCCGATAAGTCAGCAAGTGCTTTGCAGTCAGACTTTTCAGCGGCTGTTATCGTAATGTTCATTTGCTCTCCTTTAAGTGGTGTGAGTAAAGCTCGCTCTTTGAAAAACGAGTGACCTTTGCTATCTCCTTGCACGCATCGGCAGCACGCATACCGCCGTCTATAAGACCTTTCACCTGCTCGTAGACAGACTCTAACGTCTGTTCCTGTTCCTGCTCCTGCGGCTTAGCGCCCTCGATTATCAGTACGAATTCACCACGGGGCTTGTTTTCCTTAAAATACTCTATCGCCCCCGATATGGTCGTGCGCAGCACCTGCTCATGTATCTTTGTAAGCTCACGGCATACAGATATTCTCCTGTCGCCGAAATATTCAAGCATATCCTCAAGTGTCCTTTGCAGCTTGTGCGGCGCTTCGTAGAATATGAGCGTGTTCTCCTGCCTTGCGGCAGCTGCAAGGTGCGGCAGCCTTTGTTTGTTGGTGACAGACAAAAACCCCTCAAATGAGAACCTTGACGTATCAAGCCCACTTATAGCAAGAGCAGATGCACACGCCACAGGTCCCGGCACGACCGTTACTTCTATGCCACGCTCATAGCAGCGCTTTACGAGCCTCTCCCCGGGGTCAGAGATACACGGCATACCTGCATCGGTCACTATCGCCGCATTCTCGCCTGCTTCTATCCTGTCGCATATCATATCCCCGACTGTGTCCTCGTTATGCTCGTGGTAAGATATGAGCGGCTTTTTTATCTCAAAATGATTCATCAGCTTGCGTGTCACACGCATATCCTCAGCGCAGATAAAGTCAACTTCCCCAAGCGTCTGCACCGCTCTGTATGTAATGTCGCCGAGGTTGCCTATCGGCGTTCCGACTATGTACAGCTTTGACATTTCCTTCTCCTTATATATCGTGTATCGCTCACTTCCCGACACAGAACTTCGCAAACACCTCATTCACTACCGCTTCGCTTGCCTTTTCGCCGGTCAGCTCAAATAAATGCTCTGCCGCCCGGTCTACCATTACCGTAACAGCGTCAAGCGTAAGTCCGCTCTTTAACGCCGCCAACGCATCATCTATGCACCCGAGTGCTGATTCTGCACACAGCTTCTGCCGATCGTTTGCAAATATCGTCGTGTCAGCATTGTAATCCTGCGGCGTGAACATCTTCTCTATCACCTCTGTCAGCTGCTCACGCCCCTCGCCTGACGCCGCACTGATAGCGATAATGTGGTCAGAATATTTTTCAAACGCCGTCCTGTCAGCAGCTGCCTTGTCTGTCTTGTTGAGTACGATGACTACCTTTTTGTGCAGCCCATTTATAAACTCCAGAAGCTCTCTGTCTTCGTCATCTGCCGGCTCTGATATGTCAAATACAGCGATTATCAGAGCGCACTCTTTCAGCCGCTCCCGTGCAAGCCGGACGCCCATTTTCTCCACCCTGTCGTCAGTCGAGTGTATCCCGGCAGTGTCGGATATTTTGAGCGTCAGAGCCCCTAACCGTGCAGTTTCTTCTATAACATCTCTCGTAGTGCCTGCTATGTCGGTAACTATCGAGCGGTCAAACCCCAGCAAAAGATTCATAAGCGTAGACTTGCCGACATTTGGCTTTCCTGCTATCACCGTGTCGATGCCGTTTTTTATCAGCATACCGCTGTCAAAGTCACGCAGCAGCTTTTCAAGCCTTGCCTTGCACTCATCAAGAGAAGCAAGCAGCTCGCTCTCGTCCACCTCGGGAATATCCTCGTCCGGGTAATCGACCCACGCCGCTAACTCACCTAAGCGCTTTACAAGCGTGTCACGGACCTCGCTTATGCTTTTGAACAGCCTGCCCTTTCTCATAAGTGCCGCCGAACGCAGTGCATGGTCGCCCTCTGCGCTGAGCGTGTCGCTGACTGCCTCCGCCTGCGTCAGTGACAGCTTGCCGTTTAAAAACGCCCTCTTTGTAAACTCACCCGGAAGCGCCGGGACAGCACCTGCATCAAGACATACACGCAGCACCTTTCTGGTTACGAATATCCCTCCATGGCACGAGATCTCAGCTACGTCCTCTCCCGTGTAGGACTTAGGCGTGCGGAACACCGTCAGCACTGCATCGTCGATAACTCCCCCGTCCTTGTCCCTTACCTCACCGTAGGCGCAGGTGTAGCCGGGCATATCATATACGCTCCTGCTGCTAAACGGAAAGAACACCCTCGCCGCCACATCGACAGCACGCTCACCGCTTATCCTTATAACAGAGATACCACCCACCGCAAGCGGAGTGGATATAGCACATATAGTAGACATATTATTCCTCCGAAAAGTCATGTTTGATACTATTATACTATAATCCTCCGTTTTTTTCAAGTGGGATAATAAAAATATCCGCAGCACTCTGACTGCGGATATTTCCTATTTTCTCCTTATCATCTTCAACGGCTTTTCAAGAGCCGACGCCGCAAAAGCAGCGGCAACGCATTTTATAATATCCGTCGGCAGGAAGGATAGCGCAAACGGTGTGAGCGCCGCCTTGAAGCTCATCTTTGTGATGTACATTCCCTGTATCATGCCGGGTATATCTACTGCAAGAATGCCTACGACTATCGCCAGTATCAGATATGTCACAAAATGTACGCTGTTTTTAGCTGAGCCGGACATTTCCTTTTTGTCAGTAAATGAGAATACCGCTGTCTTTATCAGCGATATTATCACAGGTGTGATGTAAAAGCCTATTATGTACCCCCCTGCGGCAGTAGGGAACCTTGCATATAAGGTCGCAAACCCCGACATCACCGGCAGCCCTACAAGCCCGAGCAGTAAATATACCGCTCCTACAAGCAAAGCCTCGGCAGGTTCAAGTATAAGCCCTGCCAGTATGACTGCAAAGGTCTGCAATGTGAAATTCACCCCTGCCGAGAACGGATTTGGTACTGCTATCCACGAGCATACGCATATCAGCGCTGCAAATAACGCCACAAACGCCGTCCTCTGCGGTGTGATAAATGTTTGTTTTTTTGCTGTTTCCATGATCTCTCTCCTTTAAGACTGCAAATACTTCTGTCACAATAACGATTATATCACATCAGCTCACATTTGTCAACCGCCATTTATGAACAGGTTGACAATTTTCTGCTAAAAAAAGAAGAAAGAACGGCTTTGTTTGCTGTGCCGGTCCTTTCTTCATAATTATTTACTTTTCGTATTCGCCGCTCGTTACCCCAGCTCATGGTCGCTTGTCCACTTTGCACGAAAGTATTCCTCCCTGTACTGCTTTGGCGTAAGCCCTGTGTGCTTGCGGAACGCCGAAATAAAATGACTGTGTGAGCTGAAATTAAGATAATTGCCAATGTCGATAGAAGAGTAGTCACTGTATTTGAGCATATTCTCAGCCGCCTGTATGCGCCTTGACATGATGTATTCCGAGATAGTCACACCGACCTCCTGCCGAAACAGCTTCGAGAGATACTGCGCCGACAGCCCGAGCTTGTCTGCAAGCTCCTGCACACGGATACCGCTGTAAATATTGTCATAGATAAGATCAAGACACATCAGTATATGCTTTGAATAAGCATTGCCCGAATTCACCGCCTGCATACGCTTTGCGTATTCAAGAAATACTTCTTTGTGTATCTGCGACAATTCCTCTTCAGTAGTGCTAACATCGAGCCTGTTTATAAAAATGTCACTGATAGTGTAAGAGGTCTCCATGCTCATTCCTGCTTCTATGCAGAATCTTGCGATAAGAGCTATGGTTATTATAAGATGGTACTTGATATTTCTTATCTTATCCTCGCTGAGCTTTCCATAACCTTCTACCGCAAGGGGTGTGTAAAGTGCTTTGACTCTTTCGATGTCGCCTGCGCTTACAGCAGAGTAAAATTCCAGTTCTTTTTCATACGGCGAATGTAACTTACCAAACTCACGCTGCACGAACTCTCTCTTTGCCAATTCCTTGTTGATGTTCATAGTAAAGCCCCCTTCCTGTAAGGATTTATTTTTCGTTTCAAGAGCATTCATCATTGATTTTTGTCAACACGCTCTTTGGTTAATTATACCATAGATACGGCGTTTTGTAAATAGCAAAAAGATTAGTAAAATTTCATATTTTGAATATTTTACACAAAAATTCATTTTTTTGATTATTTTTGTTCGCCTTTATTTCTAAAATTTAGTTGTAATTATTTGCCACCGATTTTTTGTGATTTTTCTTTTTTACAAAGATATCCGGGAGTATTATCCCCCGGATAAGATCATGTTATTATATTATCTATCTGTGCCATAGCATCTTCAAGTATTTTCTCAGGGTCATTACCTATTATATCCAGCCCCTGGGCTTTTATAAGCTCAAACTCGCCGACCTGATAGAAAAGCTCAAAGAATTTTTTTACATATCCGAAACCGTACTCGTCACTGACCACCATTCCGCCTGCCGTCTGAACATAGTAAACACGCCTGACACTGCAAAGGCTTTTAGGCATACCGTTTTCGTAGCCGAAGGTCAGCCCGACGACATTTATATGCTCTAAATACTGCTTTAACACTGCCGGGAAGGATAGATCCCAGTAAGGCGCTGCTATCACAATAGTTTCAGCGTCACAAAACTGCCTTGCCATGTCAAACACAGAGTCTTTGTAGCCGTTTTCAAATGCCTTGTCACGTATTGACAGAAACTTTTCATCGGTCTTTGGAAAGTCAGCTTCATAAAGTCTTATCTCATCATAGCTGCCCAGCTTTTCAAGCAGGTGTTTTGCAAGCCTTAACGTGCGTGACTCTTTTCTTGCGGCAGCGTTTATAAAAAGTATACTGCCCATATCAGCCGTCCTGCCCTGTGCCAACTACTACCATTACTGCGACATTTGCATCAGCATCGGTGTTTGTGAAAACAAGCTCGCCCGTTTCATCATCAAGGCTTATCACGCAGCTGCCCGACCTGCCGTCGGATAGCTTTTTCAGGTCAAGCTGCATCTTGTCAGCAAGCTCGCTTATCTCACCCTTGTCATCAACGCCTATGACCTCGCCCTTTATCTCGGTAACGGCTTCAAATATCACCCAGTCAAGAAACTCTGAGAGCTTCTGATTCTTAGAAAAATCAAGCGACCTTCCGCTGAGCGTGCCTAAGTACACATCAGGGTCAGCATCTGCGATATCACGCCCGAATATGCACGCCAGCCTGTCGCCGCTCGTGCCTATCAGGAAAGCCTTGTCCTCGCCGTCAAGAAGCGATATGTATGACGGAGCGAACACTCTGCTCTTTGCACCTATATCAAAGCCGCCGCAAGCAAGATACATCTCCCTGAGCGCCCCGGGGAACTTCACCCCCAGCTTTTCCTCAAAGCCTGCTACCTGCTGTTCATCAAGCGCCTTGCCGCCGTTTAAAAGCCGTGCTGCCTTTGCAGCGCTTATGCTGTATTGCTTAGCCATAATATCTCTCCTTTACAACAATTTCCTTTATACCGATCATACGCCCTGATACCCCCGGAAAATAAGGTGCCGCAGCGGCGCATACCTTAACCGTCAAGCGTATCTATCACTTCAAGCGGTCTTTCCTCGTTCATCTTCACGCACAGCTCGATAAACTTGTCAAGCGGCACGTTGTTTAACTTCTTGTTGCCCCTTATGTTTATCGAAACAGTTTCGTTCTCCGCCTCGCTGTCACCTAAAACTATGATGTAGGGGTCTTTGTAATTCTTGAATCTCTTTATCTTGTTTTTCATATTGTCGTCGGTGTAATCCACCTCTGCACGGATATGATTTTTAACAAGCAGCTCGTAGACCTTCTTTGCATACTCATTATGCTCTGTTCTTATCGGAACGATGCCCACCTGATAAGGATTGAGCCAGAACGGGAACAGCCCCTTGAAGTTCTCGGTGATGATACCTATAAATCTCTCAAATGAGCCGAATATCGCTCTGTGTATCATAACAGGCTGCTTCTCCGAGCCGTCTGCTGCGATATACTTCATACCGAAGTTGAGCGGCAGCTGAAAGTCAAGCTGTATAGTGCCCATCTGCCATTCTCTGCCGAGTGCGTCCTTCATTTTAAGGTCTATCTTAGGACCGTAGAATGCGCCGTCGCCCTCATTGAGCTCATAGCCGCCCTCGCCGTATACCTTTTCAAGTATGGCTTTAAGATCAGCCTCTGCCTTGTTCCATACATTGATGTCGCCCATGTAGTCATCAGGGCGTGTGGAAAGCTCAGCCACATATGTCAGCCCGAAGGTATTATAAAGCTCCGTCGCTATCGACATGATATCGAGTATCTCGTCGCCTATCTGCTCCTCGGTCACAAGTATATGTGCATCGTCCTGCCTGAAAAGCTGCACTCTGAAAAGACCGTTGAGCTCGCCGGATTTTTCCTTTCTGTGGATAGTGTCCACCTGGTTTATCCTTATAGGCAGCTCCTTGTATGAGCGCTGCTTGTTCATGTATACCTTGATAGCTGTCGGGCAGTTCATAGGCTTTACACAGTAGGTGTCGCTGTCCTCCTCGTTCTCGCCGGGGATAACGAACATACCGTCCTTGTAATGATCCCAGTGACCTGATGTCACCCACAGCTCTCTCTTGGAGATGACAGGTGCAGATATTTCCGTGTATCCGTGTCTTTCATGTACCTCTCTCCAGTAGGAGAGCAGGGAGTTGAAGAGCTTCCAGCCCCTCGGCAGCCAGTACGGCATACCGGGTGCAGTGTGGTCAAACATAAACAGGTCAAGCTCACGCCCGAGCTTTTTGTGATCTCTTTCAAGAGCTTCCTTTATAAGCTGCTTGTGCGCCTTGAGCGCTGCCTTGTCGGGGAACGCATACGCATAGATACGGGTCAGACTGTCCTTGTTCTCATCGCCCCTCCAGTACGCACCGGAAACGCTCCTTATCTCAAATGCCGCACCCATAAGCTCCTGCGAGTTGTCAACGTGCGGTCCACGGCACAGATCCACATAATCGTCGCCCGTGTAGTATATAGTTATAGTTTCATCATCGGCAAGCTCATCTATGATCTCAGCCTTGAACTTCTGCGCCGAGAACATCTTCGCAGCATCAGCCTTTGAGATCTCCTCTCTTCTCCAGTCCTCACGCCTTTTGATTATCTCGTGCATTTTGTTTTCTATCTTTGCAAAGTCATCAGATGTGACAGTCACGCCCTCCGGGAAAGTGAAATCATAGTAAAACCCGTCAGCTATCTGCGGCCCTATCGCATACTGCACCTCTTTGCCGTAAAGCTCTATAACAGCCTTCGCTAAAATGTGTGCGAGCGAGTGTCTGTATACTTCCAAATACTGTTCCTTTTCCATTTTGATCGTCCTTTCTTATGAACATATGATTTACAGATTATTATACCATATTATAAGCTCTTTGTCAAGAAAACACCGTTCCTGTAAAACAGATACCTATATAAAAGTTTTGCCCCTGAGTGTTACAAAGCACTCAGGGGCATTGTGCATATTTATGTTGCTAAGCTAAATCAGAATCTATCTTTGACTGAATGTGTCTATTTCCTGTTGCAATAGACGAAATACATTTGCAATTAAATAACCGTCTGCAATTGCGTGATTCAAACGAACACTTACGGGCATAACAAATCTGTCGTTTTCTACTCTATATTTTCCCCAATTGATAATTGGTGCAAAAAACAAGTGACCATCAGGTAGCTCAATATTCAGAGAATCATAGGAAAGCCATGAGATGTAGGAGGCATCGAACCAGTTTGGATGATTTATCATATCCAATCCATACTCTCTTGTTTTCTTTGCACGTTCAATGTCGCTGTATGCATTTGCATAGAACGTGTCATAATCCTCGAAATACTCGGTATAAACGGGTGTGCAAGTTTCAGTATCTTCATGAAAAATATACTGTGTTGGATTTATCACATCGTAGCATATCAATTCATCAGTCTGCCAAAGATAACCCATTCTGTAATCTTCACGGGAATTAAGAACCTTTGACAGGATATATAGAAAATTGATATAGAATTTTGTCCTCGTCTCTTTGGAATAGCGTACAAGAGCAGTGACATCTATTCTCGCAGTCATGGAAGTTGAACACTTGCAGTCCTCCGAAAAGTGACGGAACACTCCTTTTCGATAGTATGTTTCTTTGTCAATTATTTTATAGTTCAAATAAATCATCTCCGCAAATTCCGATTTTTGTCAGTAACAATTATAGCACATCATCTCTGTACTGTCAATAGAAACGCCATAGTACTTCTGACCTTACATCAGAAATACTATGGCGTAAAGATTCTTTATGTGTACCGTTCTTAAAGCCAATACTTTTTTGAAAAAAATATTGCATTTATAAATAAATTGTGATATAATTGTAATGTAAATTTAAAAACATTGGAGGTATTATCATGAAAAAGAAGATCATTTCATCAGTTCTCGCACTCTCACTGGTGTTCGGCGGTGCAGCTGCGCTGCCTCAGAGCAGTATCATTTCCGATACAGCTATTACCGCATCAGCAGGCGGCGGCGGTGACATCAAGCTCGGCGACCATGAGTTCAAGGATAATGTCATGGGCGACGGTGATTTCAGCTACTATACATTCACCGACGGTACAGTAGGTATCTATGACTACACCGGCAAGGCAAAGACCCTCTCTGTCCCCGAAAAGATAAAGGGCAAAAAGGTTACATATGTCTCGCTCGTAAAGCAGTATCTTATCGACGCTCCCAACATCACAGCCGTCAAGCTGCCGAGATATGTGGATACTGCACGCATAAGCCTTGCAAGGGGCGTTGTGTCGGTAGACAAGAACAACAAAAACTTTGTAGCTAAAAACGGTATGCTCTATAATAAGGACAAGACTGTGATCTATGCTGCCCCGACAGACAAGAAAAAATACTCTCTCCCCAACACCTTAAAGACGATAGGCGAATTTGCGTTTATGTTCTGCACGCTTACAAAGGATACGGTCATCCCTGACGGCGTGACGACTATCGAAAAGGAGGCATTCTATAATGCAACACTTGAAAAGGGCTTCAAGCTGCCCGATTCTGTTGAAGTGATCGGCGAAAACGCATTGGCAGCAGGTCCTTTGGCTGTGACACAGATTTCCTCCACTTTCGTTCTTCCTAAGAACCTGAAAAAAATAGATGCAGCCGCTTTCTGGGGCGTCGGGCTTAAAAAGGTCACTCTCCCCGACGGACTTGAATACATCGGCTTTGAAGCATTTTTCAGCAACCAGCTTACAGATGTTGTTATCCCCGGCACAGTAAAGACTATCGACGATGAAGCATTCCATTATAATGAGCTTAAAACAGCTACTATCCCTGCATCTGTAAAGACAATAGGCGAAAATGCCTTTACAGGCACAAACGGAAGCACAGATGACCTGACTATCATCACCACCAAAAACTCAGCAGCCGATAAATACGCAAAAGCAAACGACATCAACGTCCGCTACGACAAAACAGTCGCTCTTGCAACTGTCACAGGCTTAAAGGCTCAGTCCTACACCGGCAAGGCAGTAAAGCCCACCCCGACTGTTAAGTTTGACGGCAAGACACTCAAAAAAGGCACAGACTATACTCTTTCCTATAAGAATAACAAAAAGGTCGGTCTTGCGTCAGTCATCATCAAGGGCAAGGGCAAGTATTCCGGCACGCTCACAAAGGTGTTCAAGATTAACCCCAAAAAGGTGACAATATCAAAGGCA
>JAFUYP010000060.1 GCA_017470535.1 Ruminococcus sp.
ACTTTTATTCATATTAGCAGCATTGATAATTAGCCGCCAAAGGCGGCTTGCCCGATATGGCAGGGGTGAGGTCTCACCCCCCTAACATCGCCCAAAGGACGATACCATAATTGTGCATTGTGCATTGTGCATTGTGAATTGGAACTGTCCTGTGTCGTTGATAATATTATACGACATATAATATTATTTGTCAATACAATATTTTGAATTTTATAATATTTGGTGGAATGTAATAACATCTCACAAATTTCAGCAGGCATTTTTTGGGGAAAAGTATGAAAAAGCTGTGCAATACTCTGATATTATATCATATTCTTATATGATTGTAAAGGGCGGTTTAAGAAAATGTTGTGATAATTTTTGCAAAGTGCATAAAAAAGCCCTCCGCAAAGCGAATAGTAACAAAAAGACACTTCTGCCGTACAGATACAGCAAAAGTGTCTTTTTGCGCAGATGCTAAGGGCGGATATATTTGTTATCGTCGTTATTCGCTGATATACTCACGCACTCTTAGCTTTATTCCTGCCTTATCGGCAAGCTGTTTTGAAAGGGCTATCTTTTCTTCGCCTATGATATCCACGACTGTGAACATCACCTCCGGCACATAGCGGCTGACGTTCCTTGCAAAGTCAAACATAGCTGCAAAGCAGTCGGTGTCCTTAAATGACGGGCGTGTCACTGCGTCGTATTCTTCCTTTGTCGGGGCGTTCAGGCTTACTGACACCACGTCGAACCTGCCCTGCATATCGGCTTCTATGCTCCTGCCGTTGATGACATTGCCAAGACCGTTGGTATTGAGTCTTGTTTTGACACCCCGGGCTTTTAAATAGTCTGCTATCTTTAATATATTATCAAGCTCACAGGTAGGCTCGCCGTAGCCGCAGAACACGACCTCGGTATATTTTGACAGGTCACGCTTTTTTATATCGTCTATTATCTCATCAGCGCCCGGCTGGTGTTCAAGCCACAGCGGATCGGAGCCGTATGCGCCGTCGCCGTTGTTCCTTATACAGAATGTACAGTTACAGGGGCATTTATTTGTGATATTAAGGTACAGTCCGCTGCCGACCTCATAAGTCAGGGTCATTGATCTTTTCATTATTTATTCTTCCTTTCAGATGTTGACAAATACCGGGATATGTGGTATAATATAGGTAACAAAGAGGCGCCTGCGGTAAGCGGTGTCTCCCAGATTTTTAGTTATCTAATTATAAATAACCGCCTTATGTGAGAGTGAGGCGGTTATTTGTTTTTATTGCAGATGTTGACAACTACGTCTATAATAGTTACTATAAGTAATAGCAAAGTTAAAACTTCAATCACGCTCATGTCTGCTCACCTCCCTTTTTATGGGAGGTACATATTCCGCCTACGCTTTATGCAAACGCCTACTTGTATTATAGCATGAGTCGTATGATTTGTCAATCGTTCATATATCCCTGCCATGTGCCGCGGCGGCAGAGTTCACGGTCTATGCTGTTGATCACTCTGAATTTATCAAGGCTCCACAGCGGGGCGACAACGTCGCTTTTTGCGCCGTCGCCGGTTATACGCCCGATGACAAAGTTCTCCGGCATAAGCTCTATCTGGTCTGCGACTATATTTACATACTCATCAAGCTCCAATGCTCTGAACTCACCGTCTTTGTACATCTTTTCAAGCGGTGTGTTTTTTAGTATATGCAAAAGGTGTATCTTTACCATATGCAGATCAAGTGAAGCTATCTCTCTTGCTGTACGGAGCATCATATCGTGATCCTCGCCGGGAAGCCCGTCTATTATATGGACACAGATGTTTATACCGTACTTTCTGAGCATTTCACAGCCTTTAAGAAAGTCGGCATAGGTATGGCAGCGGTCAAGAGCCTGTGCGGTCTTATCGTGTACCGTCTGCAAGCCGAGCTCACAGACAAAATACATTCTTTTTGCGTACTCGCCCATAAGGGCGCATTTTTCCTCGTCAAGGCAGTCGGCTCTTGTGGCTATACTGATACCGACGGCGTTTTCAAGTGCGGCTGCGGTACTGAGCATTTTTTCAAGAGTGCCTATGTCTGTATAGGTATTTGACCCCGACTGAAAATACGGTATACACAAGCCGCCCTGCCATTTTTTCTCCATTACCGCACGGATATTTTCATACTGCGTTTTTATATCCTGTGCAGGGTCGCCCGCAAACTCGCCGCTGAGTGCTGATGAGCAGAATTTACAGCCGCCTGTGCCCTTACTGCCGTCACGGTTGGGGCAGCTGAGTGAAAGGTTGAGCGGTACTTTATAGACCTTTGTGCCGAAGCGGTGTTTAAGGTAATAGTTATAGGTCTGGTACCTTTTATTATCATCGCTGTATTTAAAGGGGGAGAGCTTTTTATTATCCATTATCCCTGCGGCTCCTGCGGCTCGTCCTGCTCTGTCGGGGAGGGTGCGTCAGGGGTACTCTCGCCGGTCACGCTGACAGCATCTGTATCAGCCGGCGGCTGAGTTTCAGACTTTGTCTGGGTCTGAGTCTGGGTCTGTGTTTTTGTCTGTGTCTGCGTTTGTGTCTGTGTTTGTGTCTGTGTTTGTGTCTTAGTCTGAGACTGGGTCTTTGTCACAGTAGCTGCATCCTCCATTGAAGTATTTGCTGCCGGCGGCGGTGCGGGCTTTGTTGTAGTAGTCGTCGGTGCTGTCGTTACCTTTGTGGTGACAGAAGGCGCATTATGGTTCGTAGCCTTTGTAGTCGTTGTTTCCTCGGTCTCTTTGGTGGTAGTGGTGGTATAGTAGCCATACTGCGTTGTTGTACTGGTCATCTCCTTGACCGACTTTGTGACGGAGGTCGTGGTGGCTTTGGTCTTTTTAGTCTTTTTGGTCTGCTTGGTGTCATCCTCGTCGGAGCTTACTCTTGTGACGACCTTATGCTCGCCGCCCTCGTTATGCTCCTGTCTGCCGGGGAGGGAGTTTTCCTGTCTGTCACGGAATGCGCCGCCGGTCTGAGAGGATATATCCTCCTCCTCTGACTTCATGAGCTTATTGCCGATACCGCAGAAATAGCTCATCAGATCATCAGTCCTTACTATCTGGTCGGAGAGGGCTAAGTGCGACACGACGTCGTCTTCGAGAGAGCCGAAGAACTCGCCGGACACAAAGCTGTCCTTATCGAGCGTTTTTTCGTCCGTTACACGGGAATAGTCGTTTTTTCTCAGCACGAACACTATCATTGCACAAAGCACGAGGGTGAGGGTCAGCACGGCGATATTGACAAACTGCGCCCGTGAGCGCTGTTCGTCCTGCGTTATCTCGTCAAGCTCCTCGTCGCCCCTTTTATCCTCGGGCATCTCGGGGGCATTTTCGGGCTGCAGGTATTCATAGTAATATTTGAAAGCCATTGTCTGCGCCCCCTTACATCTTTCTTGTGATGATCGCTGCTACACACATGATAAGCAGCAATGCTTTCAGTATCGTTTTTGAGGTATTTACAAAAGTATAAAGCTCCTTTGTTTTCTTTGAGAGCTTATTGACGCTTCTTATCACTTGGTCTTTAAGCCACGGCAGGTAGCATATCACGCCGATGATATAGGCAAACAGGTAGCTTAGCAGCACGGTCTTCATCTGATGGGAAATGAGCCCCTTATCGCCGACACCCACAAGACCCAGCGCCCATTTACGCCAGCCGTAGGTGCTGCCGAAATACAGCACCGAGAATATGAGAAATGTCAGCACTACAAGGTATATCACCCTTACAAGACCCGGCATCGCACGGAGCTTTTTGCCCCAGACGAGCTTTTCGAGCACGATCACTGCGCCGACTATCGCACCGACTAAAAAAGCAGGCTTTGAAAAGCTATACCACCCGGCAACTGCCATACAGCAGACAAATGCCGCTATCGCACACGGGACTGTCTTATAGCGGAAGCGTGACACTATCATCTCATCAAAAAGGTCGGTGACGGACGTGTTATAGCCCTTTACAAGACCTGTGAAAAGCAGCTTGCTGTCAGGGTCGTCGAAGTTTTTCTTATAGGTAAAGCCTGTGAGCAGACCCATGCCCATACTCATCTGGCAAAGACCTGAAAGTGTGAAGTACGCAGATGCGAAAAATGCGAGCATACCGAGCCAGCAGCCGAAAAACGTTACATCGCCACCTTCAAGACCTGACTGCTTTAACAGGTCAAAGGCGTGTGCGAGTATGACGACCTTGCCGAGCCCGAAAACTATATTATCAAGCCCGTCGCTTATCATTTTACCGGTAGTACGGCGCTCTCTGAGCTGTGCGGATATATCCTTATATCTTATTACCGGACCTGTCATCATAAAGTGGAAGGAGAGCATATAGGTGAGCAGGTACAGGGGGTTTTTCTCTGCCTTTTCGCCCTTATACACATCGAATACATACGAGAAAGCCCGCAGCACATAGTAGCCCATGGCAAGAGGTATAAGGCTCTCTCTGAGCGTCAGCTTATCGGGGAGGTGAACTGCACCGCCCCTTGTATACAATATGAATATCGCCGCATTCCAGAGCATATCGAGCATAAGGAAAATGACAGATGCCGCCTTATTGCTCTGTCTGAACTTACCGACTAAAAGCCCCATGCCCCAGTCAAATATGAATGACAGAAATATCAAAAGCACCCACAGCGGTCTGCCCCATGCTACGAATATAGCACCGGCGATGACCGAGATAAGATTTTTATATTCTGCACTCTCGTCAAAGAACGAGAAGATGACAGATAATGGCAATAATGCCAGCAGAAAAAACAGATCTGTATAAACCAACTTTGCTGCTCCTTTGTATTATATAGAGGAAATGGTAAATACATTTTACCAAATCCGGCTATTTTGAACTTTTATATATAAATATTTTATCACACTTCACAAAGATAAGCAAGCATTTTTATAAATAAAGTCAAAATTTTTTGAAAACATCTATAAAAGTATTTGCAAATGCCGAGTAATATGTTATAATAGTAAATAATCGGATATAGTCTGTAAATTTACGGAGAGGGCAGCACTATATCAAGATATGAATATTTGGGAGAGGAAGTGAGCAACTTGTCATCAGTATTAGTTACCGGTGCGAGCGGAATGATGGCAATGTACCTGACATCGGCGCTGCTTAAAAAGAAACATAAAGTATTCGCAGTTGACAGCAAGTCTAACGAATTTATAGGCACAGACCCTAATTACACATTCACACAGTGCGAGATAACTGACAAGGATACTATCGTAGATATATTAAAGGGAAACCAGATAGACTGTGTCGTTCATCTTGCAAATACCGTTGACAATGATCTTGACCAGTATATCACGGATATTGAGCTTAAAAGGGCAAAGGCTACCGACAAGTTCATTTATGCTGCGGCAAGAGATGCGGGGGTAAAGGATTTCATTCTCGCAAGCAGCACGGTCGTTTACGGCTTACAGAAGGGAAGAGAGCCTATCAGGGAAACTACCTCTGAAAAGGGCAACTCAAATTACAGCGACCTTAAATTGCTCAGCGAAAAGCTGATGCAGAAGGAATTCAAGAAGGGTGACACGACCCCTGTTATAATGAGGATAGCACCTGTTTACACATCTGAGTACACACAGAACCTTGTTGACCGTGTATATGACCCCAAGGACGATGTGGCTTTCATATTCAATGAGGGCGACTACGGGTTCAAGTTCTGCTGCGTTTTCAATGTGGTGGATTTCATAAATGCTATAATCGCAGGTCCGCAGGGCAGGTATGAGGGCATATACAACATATGCGACACCAGGCTGACTACTGCCAAGGAGATAGTTGACTACGAGCGTGAGCACAGAAGGATAGGTGCGGTCGTTCAGAGAAGCCCCAACATGGGCTTTACTATCTCGAAGGGCAAGGCAAAGACCGATTACAGGTACTTTGACCCGGGCAACACATTTATGAACTGGAATTACGACAACACAAAGGCGCAGAGGATCTCGCCTTTCAGGTGGAATCTCTCGAATACAAAGTAATAGCTGACCGCTCCGCACGACGGGGCGGTCTTTTTAGGCAACACCGCAGGGCCATTGTATGCCAGATACGCAGTCAGATTTTTCGTCAGATTGCCTAAATTTACCGCAGGAATACTGTCGTATTTCAAGGTAAATTTGGGCGATATGACGGAAAATATGCAAGTAGATGGCATACAAAGGCGTATGCCG
>JAFUYP010000061.1 GCA_017470535.1 Ruminococcus sp.
TGTGTGCCATCTGCTTGCCGGATTTCCGTCATAATACCCAATTTTACCTTGTCTTACGCCAGTAAAACTGCGGCAAAAATGGGCATTCTGACGAAAATTCGGACGGCGCATCTGACACACAATGGTCGTGCGGTGTTGCCTAAACAATAAAAGCTCCCCTGTGCTGCTTGAATGCAGCACAGGGGAGTTTAGCTTTATTATTTGCTGTCTTTTTTGCCCTTGTATCTGAAACAGAGCATCGTCAGGTCGTCAAACTGAGGTGCTTCGTCAACGAACTCGTTGACTGCCTCATGAACGTTTGTCAGCACCTGCTCGGGCGATGCGTCGGGGACAGAGTTGAGTGCCTCTATCATTCTCTCCTCGCCGAAGAGGACGTTATCCTCATTTGTAGCCTCCGGGACACCGTCTGTGTACACGAACAGCGTATCTCCGGGAGCCATTTCAAACTCATGCTCTCTGAACCTCATGCCCTCCATAGTGGCAACGGCAGGGGAGTGCTTGTATTTTATCAGCTCGAATTTGCCGCCGCTCTTTCTGAGCGCAGGATGCTCATGACCGGCGTTCGCCGCTATGCCCTTGCCTGTGTCAAGGTCTATTATCGCAAGCCATACAGTTACGAAAAGCTCTGCCTTGTTGCCCTCGCACAGCTGCTCGTTCACCTGAGAGAGTATCTGCGCCGGAGTAAGGCTGCCCTGCTGTGTGGCGTTTTTGATAAGCGTCTTTGCGATGACCATGAACAGCGCCGCCGGAACGCCCTTGCCGGATACGTCTGCGATAACAAGACCCAGGTGGCTGTCATCTACCAGGAAGAAATCGTAGAAGTCGCCGCCGACCTGCTTTGCAGGGGTCATTGATGCGAAAAGCTCGATCTCGTTCCTGTTGGGGAACGGCGGGAAGATCGTGGGCAGCATATCTGCCTGTATCTGCGTTGCGACATCAAGCTCCGCACTGATACGCTCCTTCTCGGCGGTGATGCGTGTGATGTTCTGGATATACTCTCTTGTATCTATCTCGAGCTTTAACAGGCTCATGCTCAGGTCTTCTATCTCGTCCCTTGTATGTATATCTGCGAGCTTGTCAGATACCTCTGTGTTGTTCTCAACGAATCTCTTTGCTTCCTCGGAAACAATGCTGATAGGGTTGATTATCGTTTTTATAGATGTATATACGCCCACGGCGAGCAGCACTGCCATAGCGATGACAGCTGCTATGATAACGCTTCTTATGTAGGCGTTGATGTCAGCGTTTACGGTACGCATAGGTATCTCAACGCCTATCGCTGCGATCACCACGCCGCCGTCCTTTACCGGGTAGAACGCCGTCATAGTCGGGTCGCCCTCCCACTCGGAGAGCAGCAGTGTGTCAGTCCTGACACCTGTTTCGTAGCTCTTGCTTATGACCTCACGGTATGTGGGGTTCATCTTGCTCGTAGAGCCCAGAGGATATTCCTCGTCAGTCTTGTAGTAGCTGTCAAAGATATACACCATAGGCTTCCACTCACCTGCTTCAAAGGCTTTCTCGTCGTAGTTTGAGTAGACGTCCATATTTATCATAGCAATATATATGTCATTTGCGTCCATGTTAAGACGTATATTCTCGAGCTGCTCCTTGAAAGCAATATACTGCGGGTCTTGCGTTATCGCCTTGACCTCGTCCTCTGTCTTTTCGCCTTTGGAAAAGCCCATTGCCGTTTCTGCGTACTTTTTAAGTGCGTCCTTGTCAAGGACAGACTCCACCGTATGTGCGACCTTATAGCCCAGATCGTCGTAATGCTTCCTTGTGTTTTTAAGGTTGAGCTGCACACCGATGATAACAGTGAGCGCCGTTACCAGCATGATTATGAGTATGATACCGATGATGAGCTTGGGTCTTAATCCGAACTGTCTGCCGGAGGTTATCACAAGCTGTTTCTTTTCACGTTTTAATGCCATTTTTCTAATATTACCTCCCCATAATAGATATGTTTTGCTTTGTTATGCCCGTTTTTGTGACTAAGCCCCATTCTTTCGGTAAAATCCGCATACTTAGCTTTATCGAGCTGTATTACGAAAGGCATATCTATCTCACCCAGACCACGAAGGTCCTTGTAGTCGTTATTGACCTGCATGAGCTTTTCATCAAGGAGCCTTGCAAGCTCATTATCCGTTATCTTCCTGCTGTCAGAGGAGAGCTGTACTGCTGCGGCGTATTTTCCCGGCATGGTCTCCATGCACGCCCCGAAGCAGTAGTTCTCTATGTGGATACCGTTCTCTTTGAGCTTGTACACGCCGTTTTCAAGCTGTGTCTGGTCGAATTTCTCGCCTGCTATATTTATCGCCTGACCGAGCCTTCTTACAAACTCCATGACGGGGCTTTTATCGACAAATCCAGTTATCCTTACCACATCACGCAGCCTGTATCTGTAAAGACCGGTGAAATTAGTAAATATAGGCTCATAAAGCTCGCCTACCTTCACCTCATGCGGCAGCACCGTTTCATCGTCCTTTGCCCCTATCGGCAGAAACTCAAAAAACGCAAGCTGCGGAAACAGCACATAGCCGTATTCGTTAAGTCTGACGGGGGCGGCGATATGACATTCAGACGAGCCGTATATCATAAAGTGCCGTGGTATATCGGGGGCGTAGCGTTTGAGTGCCTCCTCCTCGGTAAGATAGCTGCGGTTGCTTATGCCGCTCATAAGCTTCATTTTCTTCCACAGTCTGCCGACTATATTGTCAAAGCCCTTTTTACATTCGCTCTCGACGTATCTCAGCCTTTGCTCATCGACAGGAAGGCTCAGAAGATAGTCCTTTATCCTCTGAGAGAGCTGTATATCATCAGGAAAGCTCCTGCTCCTGATAGATCCTGTTATAGTTTCCCAGCTGCTTTCGAGCATCGACAGAAGCACCAGATGCTCATACAGGAACACCGACTCTATGGAGATGACGTTCTCATTGAGCAGCGCCTCCCACAGCTTTGCAAACATGACATTCTCGTTTTCTGTTATGAACATCACCGTTTTGCCGCCGATGTATTCGTCTGTATTTATATAGCCGTTCTCATAGAGATGTCTGTAATATATCTCGGTAAAAAGCAGCTCCTGTTCAATAGGCTTTTCAAGATCCGTGCGGAAGGAATTTACCATAAGCCGCTTTGTCCCCGGCACTCTCAGCACGCTGTTCTTGTAGTTTTCATAGCACCCAGTATGGCGTATGAGCGTTTCGTCGGTCACGGGGATATACTTTACATCACCCGTCGTGCCGGATGACATACAGTAGCTCACCACATTGTAGGAGGTGAGTATATTATCCTCACCGTTTCGCATACGCCTGATGTAATGCTCTAACCCCCCGTACTCGTATATACATACACGCCTGCGGTATTCATCGGCGCTCTTTATATCTGCTAAGCCGTGTTCTCTGCCAAAAAGAGTATCCTTGTTGTCAGAGAGGATCTTGTTAAGATTTTCAAGGTTTATACTGTCCGCCCTTTTGCATCTCTGCGCAAGGACAGGATCAACAGCGCTGGTATTTGTCATTAATGATCCTCCATCTGAAATACTATGTTTATGATGTTCATTCCGAATGTATAATTATGCTCGCAGACCTCTGACATTTTCTTTATCATCTCGACGCCCATGAGCGAATCGCCTTCCTCGTCCCTGTCTGAGAAGGGATCGTACCTCTTGCCCGAGATCCGTATCCTCAGACCGAACATCCCGGCGTGTGCAAATGCACGCATATCAATATCGTCCTCTTTGCCGAGCTTGCCTGTCATCACCGTGATAAGCTCTTCCATTGCAAGACCGAGCTTCATCGTCTGCCCGGTAGTCATATCGTTGGCAGTACAGAAATCCTGTATCTGCTCGCAGGCGCTGCACACGCTCTCATCGTCGCCCTTAATGGAAAAGTCTATGATCTTGTTTTCACGCTCGAGCTTGTCATCAAGCAGCAAAAGCCTTGAAAGCGGACGGCCGGAGTTTTTGGCGTTTCTGTACGGCGGATATGTCAGAAGCAGTATCGCCGGGAAGCTAAGCAGTGCCGACACCGGCATAAACAGCCACATTCTCGTGCCGTACTCCGACATCACCAGAGCCGCCGCCGCCGGCAGGAAAAACCTGTCAAGCCCCGAAAGGACATTTGAGATCCCCACTCTGCCCGAGCAGTTGAAAAACTGCTCCATAATGCTGCCCAAGGTCATAAAGAGAGTATACAGTGCGATACATATGCAGGGGAAAAGCATACTCTCATCAATATCGAACAACGCCCCGACAGGGGAGCTGAAAAATATTATGACCGCCCCGAATATCGCACAAAGCGCAGCGCCGTCAATGGCTTGTAGCCTCATCATTATCCTGACACCGCTGTTTTCTTTTGATATGTAGTAGGCACGCAGCATCGCAAATGCCGCCCTCGGCACACCTAAAATAATTATCATCGAGATCTCGCTCAAAACATTTATAGCCGCCCACACAGCTGCCTGACGTTCGCCAAGCTCTACGAGCACTATCGAATTTATGGACACGAGCTTCATGGCATCAAAGAGATTGCCGAGAGCCGGTGTAGAGCCGAGCCTTAATATGCCTTTGAGCGTTTTTTTGTCCGGGACGCTGAGCCCCAGCCGGAAATTCGTGACATCAGACAAAAGCGCTATGCAGCCGAATATGCACGAAAGCGTCGATGCGACGATGCTCGCCGTCACAGCGCCGTACAGCCCCATGTCGATAATGACTATGAAAAACACATCAAAGACTATATCTGCTGCGACGTTTATAAGAATCATTATGGATATTGCACGCAGCTTGCCGTCTATCTGTAAAAACGCCACGAAAAGATACATAAGTATCGTCGGCAGAGCGCCTGCGAAAAGCACCACGCAGTATTTGTATACCTCACCCGACAAGGAGCCGCCGTTTGCAAGAGCGTTTGCAATGACTTTGCACAGCATCACGCCGGGCACTGCGATGATGACCGATACGATGATACAAAGCAAAATGCCGCATTTAAAGCACTTCTGCGCTTTTTTCACCTTGCCCTTGGCTATCTCACCTGCTGCCAGAGCCGCCGCACCGAAGGACACGAGCGCTCCCAGCACACATATGAAAAGATACACCGGCATACTCAGATTAACTGCGGCGAGCGCATCAGCACCCATAGCCCTTGAAACAAATATCCCGTCTATCAGTGAATTTATAGTACCGCCAAGCACAGAAAGCATTATAGGCACTAAATTTTTTCTGTATTCTTTTTTAAGAAAGCTTTCATTACGTTCCATTCTATCGTTCCTTTTGATACATACACATACTATTATACTATACATTAAGCAAAAAAACAATACTTTTTCGTGAATTTTTTAAAAGTGCAGGTATCGTCCTACCTGTTTCTTTCTTGCCTCTTGGTCATCTTGCCTTCTTGCCTCCTGGTCATCTTGCCTCTACTTGACAAATCCCCTTTAATAATATATAATAAAACTATATCTGATTAATGGAAGGAATGTTTAACAATGGGACTTACTCTTACCGAGAAAATTCTTAAAAACCACGTCGTTGACGGCGAGTTCAAAAAGGGAAACGAGATAGGCATAAGGATCGACCAGACGCTTACTCAGGACGCTACCGGCACTATGGCATACCTCGAATTCGAGGCGATAGGTGTTCCGAGAGTCAGGACTGAGCGATCGGTCGCTTACATAGACCACAACACTTTACAGTCGGGCTTTGAGAATGCTGACGACCACCGCTTCATAGGCTCTGACAGCCATACCCCCACAGGCGGCGGTATCGGTATGATAGCCATAGGCGCAGGCGGTCTGGACGTTGCAGTTGCAATGGGCGGCGGCGCTTACTATATCACATATCCGAAGATAGTCAAGGTGAACCTCACAGGCAAGCTCTCACCGTGGGTGGCTGCAAAGGACGTTATCCTTGAGGTGTTAAAGAGAATGTCCGTAAAGGGCGGTGTCGGCAAGGTGATAGAATACTGCGGCGAGGGCGTAAAGACACTTACCGTTCCTGAGAGAGCCACTATCACGAACATGGGCGCTGAGCTGGGCGCTACGACTTCTATATTCCCGTCTGATGAAACGACACTTGAATTTTTAAAGGCTCAGGACAGAGCTGATGCGTGGACAGAGCTTAAAGCAGACGACGATGCTGTATATGATGAAGAGATAAATATAGATCTCTCGGCTATCGTGCCTATGGCTGCCTGCCCTCACTCACCCGACAATGTAAAGACAGTCGAGGAGATAGGCAAGCTCAAAGTTGACCAGGTATGTATCGGCTCATGCACAAACTCTTCATTTATGGATATGATGAAGGTCGCATATATCTTAAAGGGCAAGACTGTTGACCCGAGCGTGTCGCTCGCTATCGCTCCCGGTTCAAAGCAGGTGCTTAACATGATCGCTTCAAACGGCGCACTTGCAACTATGATAGATGCAGGAGCAAGGATCCTTGAATCTGCGTGCGGTCCGTGCATAGGCATGGGTCAGTCACCGAACTCAGGCGGTGTGTCGCTGAGGACCTTCAACCGTAACTTTGAGGGCAGATCGGGCACTAAGGACGGACAGATATATCTTGTATCTCCCGAAATGGCTGCTATCTCCGCACTCACAGGCTACCTGACAGACCCGAGGGAGCTCGGCGATATGCCGGTATTTGAGATGCCCAGGCAGTTCACTATAAACGACAACATGGTAGAGCCGCCTGCAAGTGAAGCTGAAATGGACAGCGTTGAAGTCCTCCGTGGACCCAACATAAAGCCTTATCCGGAGACTGCTCCGCTCGTTGAGAATATCGAATGCAAGGTATCTCTCAAGGTGGGCGACAATATAACAACAGATCACATCATGCCGGCAGGTGCCAAGATACTGCCGCTGAGGTCAAATATCCCGGCTATCTCGCAACACTGCTTTACAGTATGCGACGAGGAATTCCCGAGAAGGGCTAAGAATCTGGGCAAGTCGATAATAGTCGGCGGCTCAAACTACGGACAGGGTTCATCAAGAGAGCACGCAGCGCTTGCTCCTCTTTACTTAGGCATCAAGGCGGTAGTTGTCAAGAGCTTTGCGAGGATACACAGAGCAAACCTTATAAATGCAGGCATCTTGCCGCTTACATTCGTAAACGAAGCTGACTATGATAAGATAGACCAGGGCGATGAACTGAAACTTGAAAACGTAAGAGCCGACATAGAAGCAGGCAAGACCGAGCTTACACTCAAGGATGTGAGCAAGGGCATAGATATTCCGGTACTGTGCGAGCTTACCGGCAGAACAAAGGATATTATCCTTGCAGGCGGCTTGCTTGATTACACAAGAGAGAGTTTAAAAGGTTAAACTATATGTACATTCGTGACTACACTAACACTCAGGAGGAAATAAAAGACCGGCATCTGCCGGGCGTTCCTACGGGGCTTGCGGTTACGGCACTTTACTTCCCCGAGCTTGTAAAGCTGCATAGGGCAGGGCATATCTATCTGCCGTTTATTCTCGGGGCAGCAGGCTTTATCCTCGGGATAGTGCTGCACTGTGTATTTATATACCGAAGGCTTAAAAAGAAAAACTCAAACCTGAACAAGGTCAGGTTCGTTTCCGACGGCTGGGGTCTGCTTATCTTCGCACTTGCTATGCTGGTGCTGTTTATTCGCTATAAGGTAAGCGGTCAAGGCTTCTGGTGATATGAAACAGGGGTGATATTTATGTCTGCTCTTCACAGCAGTCACAGTGTTCTGTCAAAAAGACATCACAGAAGCAAACCTGCCAAGGGCGGGGGCTTCACAGGCAGCTGCCTTATGATAGTGTGGATAGTGCTGTATTTTACAGGGGCGCTCAGAAAGCTGTTTTTCAAGCCGCCTGCCGAGTTTAGGGATATTGACACGGTATTTTTTGTGCTGCTCATAGCAGGACCGATAGTCGGCGGAGCGTTTTTGTATAAGTATGTGAAAAAGTATCTTATAAACAAGCACGGCGAGGAAGAGGGGCTCAAAAAGCTCCAAAAGCTCGATAATATATTCAGCTTTGTGTCTTTGGCGCTTTTAGGCACTGTGCTGATACTGCTGATAACTAATTTTGAAAAAATTTTTATTAATTGAACGGAGGAAAAATAAATGGCAAAGATCCAGATGAAAACACCGCTCGTTGAGATGGACGGAGATGAGATGACCAGAATAATCTGGCAGGAGATAAAGGATATTCTTCTCACCCCGTATATCGACCTGAAAACTGAGTACTATGATCTTGGTCTTGTAAACAGGAACGAAACAGACGACCAGGTGACTATCGACTCGGCAAACGCTACAAAAAAGTACGGCGTGGCTGTAAAGTGTGCGACTATCACACCTAACGCTGCAAGAATGCCCGAGTATAACTTAAAGGAGATGTGGAAGTCACCTAACGGCACTATCAGGGCTATGCTTGACGGTACTGTTTTCAGAACGCCTATTTTAGTAAAGGGCATCACACCCTATATACCTACATGGACAAAGCCTATAACTATCGCACGTCATGCTTACGGCGATGTGTACAAGAATGTCGAGATGAAGTGTCCCAAGGGCTCAAAGGCAGAGCTTGTGCTGACCGATGAGAACGGCAATGTTTCCAGGGAGCAGATATTCGATTTCAAGGACACAGCAGGCATTATACAGGGTCTTCATAACAGAGAGGATTCGATAGGTTCATTCGCAAGAGCCTGCTTTAACTTCGCACTTGATACAAAGCAGGACGTGTGGTTCGCTACAAAGGATACTATCTCCAAAAAGTACGACCATACCTTCAAGGATATATTCGCAGAGATATTTGAAAATGAGTATAAGGAAAAATTCGAGGCAGCAGGCATTGAGTATTTCTATACGCTCATAGATGACGCAGTCGCAAGAGTCGTTCGCTCCGAGGGCGGCTATATCTGGGCTTGCAAGAACTACGACGGCGACGTTATGTCGGATATGGTGGCAACAGCCTACGGCTCGCTCGCTATGATGACATCGGTGCTTGTTTCACCTGACGGCGTGTATGAGTATGAGGCTGCACACGGCACTGTACAGCGCCATTACTACAAGCACTTAAAGGGCGAGGAAACATCGACAAACTCCGTAGCTACGCTGTTTGCATGGACAGGCGCATTGCGCAAGAGGGGCGAGCTCGACGAGCTGCCCGAGCTTGTTGACTTTGCAGGAAAGCTCGAACAGGCAACTATACAGACGATAGAGGACGGCGTTATGACGGGCGACCTTTACCTGCTCTCAAAGCTGCCGAACAAGACAAAGGTAAATACAGAGGATTTCCTTAAAGCAGTCGATGAAAGGCTCAAAAAGCTGTTAGGATAATATATCGGCAAAAGGTCTGCGGGCGTTGTGCGGCAGACCTTTGTTTTAAGGTAACACCGCATGACCATTGTGTGTCAGTATGCAGTTGTTCAGCTTTGCTGAACACGCCGAATTTTCGTCAGAATGCCCATTTTTGCCGCAGTTTTACTGACGTAAGACAAGGTAAAATTGGGTATTATGACGGAAATCCGGCAAGCAGATGGCACACAAAGGCGTGAGCCGGTGGTCGTGCGGTGTTGCCTTAATGACTGCCTTTATTTGAAGAGGTGAAAACATGAGCGAGGAAGGATTCATACTCACGCAGGGCGTTGATGCCGACATAACGGGTGTCAGGTCTGCTTATACTACGACAGAGGGCGGATACAGGGCGGTAATGAGCGCCGAAAAGCTGCTGCCGGCAGCAAAGGAGCTGGTGGGGCTTCTTGATGAGCCTGTGTTTTTCTTTTTGGAGCTGCCTGAAAGCGATGACGAGGAGGACGGGGAGTACGGTGTGTACTACCTTGATAACTGCACACTTCCTGTCGCACAGGCGATACTTGAACGCTACGGCGAGCTGCTGACGCAGGACGGTATTACAAGGTTCGGGTTCGGCTCGCATACGACGGAGGAGGAAGTGTATTTCACCGACTATCAGATGGCAGACATCTACTGCCCGGGAAATACCGCCGCTGCAAAGGTGCTTGAAAAGGCAGGGCTTGAAAGAACAGACTCTCTTGTGACACTGTGGGATAACATATCCGAGGATGCCCCCGGGATATGTATGAGAGTCGAGCTTAACGGAGAAACTACCGCCGACATAGTCGAAAACCTCAGAGGTGAGGGAATGTATAAGGCGGATAACAGCTGATGCACAGCATATCAGAATTATATAGAAAGGTCGGAAGCAATATGAACATATGGCATGATATATCACCAAAGGCGATAACCAAAAGACAGTTTACAGCTGTCATCGAGATACCCAAAGGCTCAAAGGTAAAGTACGAGCTTGACAAGACGACGGGGCTTCTCAAAATGGACAGGATACTATATACCTCTACCCATTATCCGGCGAATTACGGCTTTATCCCCCGTACATATGCCGAGGACGGCGACCCTCTCGATGTGCTGGTGCTTTGCTCTGAAACGTTGGCACCGATGTCGCTGGTGGAATGCTGCCCGATAGGTGTTATCTCCATGCTCGATAACGGTGCGGCTGATGAAAAGATAATCGCTATACCGGTAAACGACCCGACCTATAATATGTATACGGATATTTCCCAGCTGCCAAAGCATATATTTGAAGAGATGAGCCATTTCTTTACAGTGTATAAGCAGCTTGAGGGCAAGGATACCGTGATAGATGACGTCAAGGGCGAGCAGGAGGCTGTTGAGATAGTACAGTCGTGTATGGACAGGTATATCGAGTGCTACTGCAAGTAAAAGGCAACACCGTCGGCAGAGTTCTCTTCACTCACCTCCTCCCCTGTATGGGTGGTGCTTATAGAGATACTTATATGTTCTACTGGGGGAAACCCTTTTGAAAAAGGGTTATCCCCCAGACCCCCTTCCTAAAACTTTTGACCCATTTTTTCATAAAGGGCATATATGCCCTTTATGAAAAAATAAA
>JAFUYP010000020.1 GCA_017470535.1 Ruminococcus sp.
ACTTTTATTCATATTAGCAGCATTGATAATTAGCCGCCAAAGGCGGCTTGCCCGATATGGCAGGGGTGAGGTCTCACCCCCCTAACATCGCCCAAAGGACGATACCATAATTGTGCATTGTGCATTGTGCATTGTGAATTGTGCATTGTAAAAGAAAGGGGAGTTTATAGTGGGAGTATTTTTAAAGTACATTTCAAAGAATATGCTCGAAAAGAAAGGGCGTCTGTTCCTGCTCATCTTTTCGATCATGTGCTGTACGGCACTGCTGATAATGAGCTTAGGGCTCGTTGATGTGCTGCTTGACAGCTTCACGCAGCCTGATAGAGAGCAGGCAGAGGGGCAGGACATCAGTATCCACTCCATAACAGAAGATCAGTTTTTTGACGAGAACGACGTCAAGGGCAATGTGTCAGACCTTACAGGTTCTATCAATATCACAGGCGTTTATAATAAGGACGACGAGATAATATATGTAAGGATGCAGGGCTCAAAGAGCTATGACGGCAGTATAACAGAGGGCAGCTTTGAGAATAAAAACGAAAAGACCTGTATCATCTCCGACAGAACTGCAAAGGATCATAGCCTTAAACTCGGCGATAAGCTGACGATAGCAGTAAACGGCGAAAAGACCGATTTCGAGATAAAGGGTATCGCCGCCAGTGCAGGAGGGTTCTACCGGGATACGAAAAAGAGCTTTAACGTTATTGTCCCGTATGATTACTTTAACGACCTGCTCGGCGCAAATGGCAAATATAACATTATGAGCGCCAAGGTCGATTCGGAGGATAAGAGCTACGACGCTATCAAAGACATCATAAAGGACTTCAATGATCAAAACGACCGTGTCGGCGCAGAGGCGCTCGTAAACGACAGTAAGGAAGGCTCTGAGTCTATCACGCTGGGGCTCAATGTTATGCTCTCTATCGTGTGTGTTGTCTGTGTCATCATAATATACGGCGCATTCAAGCTGATAATCACCGAGCGCACGACCGTTATAGGAACATTCATGAGCCAGGGCGCTACCAAGAAAAAGATAGAGCATATCCTGCTTGTCGAGGCACTTCTCTACGGTGTGCTGGGTTCGGCATTCGGTGTCGGCTTAGGTATCGGCGGACTTGCACTTCTTACACGAATGCTCTCACCGCTCGCAGAGTATGACATCTATATGCCGCTGAGGATAAACGGCACACATATACTCATAGGTATCATATTTGCCTGCTGCCTGTCATTCATATCGGCGCTCATACCTGTAAGAAGCATAAGAAAAATGCAGGTCAAGGACGTAATCTTAAACCGCCTTGAAACTACTCATAAAAAGGGCGCTGTAAGATTTATCATCGGCTGCCTGCTGCTCCTGCTCGCACTTGTGGGCGCTTTGATAAATAACGAGAGCGTGGACGCTCTGTCAGGACTTTGCCTTGCATTTGCGATAATAGGAATGCTGATGATGTCAAGAAAATTCATCAAGGTGGTATCGGGCGTTATCGCAAAGGCTTTCAGGGGGCATACTACGGCGTTCCTGTCACTCAATGCGATAAAGACCTCAAAGCTGCTTCGTGGCAATATAACACTTTTAGTGCTGACGCTCTCATCAGTAATGCTCATAGCATCAATAGGTCAGAGCATGACGGATTATATAGTCGGCGCATATGAGGAGCTTAATTACGACTATCTTGTGTCAAACCCTATCCCCAGCAATACCGACGTCACCACCACAGAAAAGCTCGTAGACAAGATCTCCGCCATAGACGGCATAGACAGTGGGCGTATCTGCACCGAGACAGATGCGTGGGCAACGATCGGGAACTATAACGCATTAGTCATGGCATCGGACCCCGAAAGATTTGCAGAGTGGGGCGAGTATCTTAAACTCCACGAGGGCAAGACCGGCGAGCAGTATAAAGAATACACCGCCTCCACAGACAATGACGTAATGGTTTCAAAGACGGTGCTCAAAGATATAAATAAAAAGACAGGCGACGATATAGGAATAGATATAAACGGTATCAAGGAGAGCTTCCATATCATAGGTGAGTTTGACGGCGGACAGCTAAACGGCGGTATGCTCATACTGATGAATGAAAACAAGATACGGGATATATATAAGATGAAGGAATCCGACCAGATCACATTCTTCCTCAGGGACGGCGCTGACAAGGAAAAGGTCGAAAAGGATCTCAAAGCCGCAATAAGCGACCTCGGCGCATTCTTTGTGACAAAGCAGGAAATGGTAGATGATAACGTAGAGAGCAATGCTATGATAATCGACATTCTTTCGATATTCACATACTTAGCGCTTATCATCGCATCTATCGGTATATTCAATAATATCTCGATAAGCTTTGCACAGCGCAAAAAGGACTTTGCGGTAATGGCGTCAGTCGGCATGAACGCCGCAAAGCGCAGACTGATGATATTTGCAGAGAGCATCACGGGCGTTATCTGGAGCGCCGCCGCATCGATCCCGTATACCATGCTTTTATGTGTCCTTGCACAGAAGCTGCTCGAACAGGTGGGTCTGGGCGGCATGGATATCAGGTTCAGCTGGTCGCAGTACCCGATATACCTTGCGGTCATAGCATTCGTGATATTCCTGGCATCCATTGGCTCGATGAAGAACATCGGCAGACTGAAGGTCGTCGAAGAGCTCAAATACGAATAAAGCGATGATACCACAAATACAGGAGGAGATCATTATGAACGTTATAGAAGTAACAAATGTAAACAGGAAATTCCAAAACGGAAAAGAAGAAGCACACGTTTTAAAGGATATAAACTTAAATGTAGAGGAGGGTGAGTTCATCTCGATAATGGGGCCCTCCGGCGGCGGAAAGTCAACACTTCTCTATCTGCTCGGCGGACTTGATATGCCCACATCAGGGTCTGTAAAGATAAACGGCACCGACCTTAGCTCACTCAAAGACAAGGCACTTTGCAAAATGAGAAATGAGGACGTGGGATTTGTGTTCCAGTTTTATAACCTTGTTCCCAACCTGACCGTTGAGGATAATATCGCCCTGCCGCTGATGATAGCCGGCAAAAAGCGTTCCTCGTACAGTGATAAGCTCGATGAGTGCCTGAGGATAATAGGCATGGAGGACAAAAGAAAGCTGACCCCCCGTGAGCTTTCGGGAGGTCAGCAGCAGAGAGTAGCTATTGCACGCTCGCTTGTATTTGACCCGAAGATACTTTTCCTTGATGAGCCGATAGGCAACCTCGACACCAAGACCGGCACAGGCATAATGGAGCTTTTCCGTGAGATAAACAACAAGTATAATAAAACGATAGTGCAGGTAACGCACTCCGAGTCTGCCGCAAAGTACGGCACAAAGCTCGTCAGACTCGTTGACGGCGAGATACAGTCCGTCGAGGATATAACACAGTGACAATATCTTTTCTCCACCCGGGCGAAAGCCCATAGATCCCCCCCTGCAAGCCTTCATACCGCTTGCAGGGGGGGATCATTTTATCCTATTTTCTTCTCAGCGTGCAGAGAACTATCTCCGAGCGGTTGTTTATCCTTAGCTTCCCAAGCCCTGACGTGACCTGCATTTTAGCTTCCCCTGAGAAGTAAGTCCCCTTTGAGTATTTCGGGAAGAACCTCCTCTCCGGCGAAAGAATGCCGCCTAATAACGGCAGCCTTATGATGCCCCCGTGAACGTGCCCCGAGAAAATGAGGTCAGCGCCCCAGCCCTCGTACCCCTCGAACCCGAGAGGATTGTGCGCCAGTAAGATGTTGAACATATCCCTCCTGCACGGCGGCAGTATCTCGTCCAGATAGCTCCTTGTTATCGGTTTTAAGTCATTGAACCTGTGACCCTTGTGATAGCACTCAATGTCCGGCACAAGTCCTGTCAGTACGACCTTGTCACCATTTCGCTCAATGAAAACACTTTCGTTTTCAAGTACGGTCACACCTATTTTCTTTAAGTGCCTGCAAATGTATTCACCGTTTACGATGTTGTCCTGCTCGTGATTTCCCTTTATGAAGTATACCGGCGCAACAGCGCATAGCTTTTCAAATAAAAACAGCTTGGCGTCAAAGAAATCCCTGCTCTCGTTTCGTGAGATAACATCTCCCGTAAAGAAAATGAGATCAGGCTTGCACGCCTCGCATGAGCTTATAAGATTACCGTTCATCTCCCCGAACGTCTTGTGATGCAGGTCACTCAGATGTAATATCTTCACCCCGTCAAACCCTGCCGGCAGACGAGGGTGGCGCATGATGACACGCCTTGTTTCAAGCTGCCTGTCGTGAATGTAGAGCCACGCCGAGCCGATGAACGCAGCCGCAGCAATGGCAGATCTTCTGTTACCCAAAATACCCTCCGAATCTATTTGTCAAGATAACGCTTTAAGTTGTCTATCTCCTTGTCAGCGTGCCTGTATCCGTAATTGTAGAGCCTTATCAGCTTGTCCCTTGCATTCTCCGTCCTGTTGACACCGAAGGTGTGTTTCGGCGAGAAAACAAAGACCCTTCCCTGCTTTCTGAGCGTGTCAAGCTCTGCAACACATTCGTTGTAACGCTCCGCCCTCGTCCTCATCGCCTCTACAAGCTCCGGATAACGGCGATAGTATTTCTCCATCAGCTTCATAAGCGGCTCGTCCTTCTTTATGTACCCCCTCGGACGTGTGAGTATCACGATGTTTTTGTCATTGCCTGCCTCTATCATGTGCCTGTAAGGGATAGAGTCTGACAGTCCCCCGTCAAGATACCTCTTTCCTCCTATCTCGATCATCGGGAATAACAGCGGTAAAGCACAGCTTGCACGCAAGAGCATAAAATCCCTGTCATCTCTCGGACATTCAAGATATTCAGCCTTGCCCGTGTCAACATTCGTGACCACCGCCTCGACTTTCCCCTTGAAATCCGCAAACGCCTGCATATCAAACGGCAGATACTCGTTCGGTATGTCGTGAAAGGCATAGTCCAAATTGTAATAACACCTGTTCTTCGGAGAAAGTAAATGATGTGCGCCCATGTACTTTTTCGTGGGCATAAAATCACACGCAAGCGAGAGATTTCTCCCCTTCTGTTTTGATATGTACGACACCCCGAAAGCGATGCCTGCCGACACCCCTATAAAATGATCGCACATTATGTTTTCTTCAAGCAGCCTGTCAAGCACTCCGCAGGAATATACCGTCCTGCTCGCACCGCCCTCACAGGTAATACCAAGCATAAATATCGCTCCTCCAACATTTTCGTTTTCCCGGCGCAGACCGGGCAAAGCCCCCTCGGTGAGGGGCATAAAGCCCCCCACGCTCGTG
>JAFUYP010000062.1 GCA_017470535.1 Ruminococcus sp.
GGGGTATAACCCTTTTTCAAATGGTTTTCCCCCAGTAGATATATAAGTATCTCTAAAAGCACCGCCCATAAAGGCTCGGGGGATTTTTTAAGGAAGAGCTTAGGATATGAACATATTAAACGATAAGCGGTTGTTGCTATGTGCTTCTTTTGTAGGCGGCAGAGCAGCTGCCGATATAGGGACAGACCACGGATTTCTGCCGGCGCATCTGATCGTTAATGACATATGCGACAGGTGCATCGCTGCTGACATAAACCCGCTTCCGCTTGAACAGGCGAGGAACACTGTAAAGGAGTACGCTCTTGAAGACAAGGTCACGCTGGTGCTGTCTGACGGGCTTCACGAGGTAGACCTTTCAGGAGTCAGTGATATAGTCATTGCAGGCATGGGCGGCGAGCTTATATCAAAGATAATAAGCGAGTGCGATCTGCTCTTTTCCGTGGATAATGCGTACTCTCTCATATTGCAGCCCATGACAAGACCGTGGGCATTAAGAGAGTATCTGTATAGTGCAGGCTTTGAGATAGAAGAGGAAAAATGCGTCCGTGAGGGGAGATTTATCTACTCTGTCATCAAAGCGCATTTTATCGGCAAAGCGCCCTCGTACCATGATGATGAGCGGTACAGATACTTCGGGCGTATAGACCTTGACGATGAAACAGGCTCCGCTTACGCCGCCGACAGAGTTGGTAAACTGCGCTCTGCCGCCGAGGGTATGATCGAAAGCCCTGACAGCCGTGAGCAGGGCGAGAAGCAAATGCAGATTGTCAGCAAGCTGACTGAAATATTAAAATTTTAAACCAAGGACGTGGCACTATGAAAAAGCTCATCATCTCACTCATTTCAGGCATTATCGGTATGATAATGGGCTGTGTTATCCTCTACTGCGTCACGGCGCCGCTCAACTTTTCCGGCTTTTACGGCGTGGCGTGGCTGATACCGGGTTATCTCGCAGTCCTTGCCTTTCATACCTTTTTGTATATGCAGCTCGATATGCACCTGTCAGTCAGCGGAAGGGACAGGTGGACAGGCTATTCGCTTTTCCCGGTGATAGTTTTCATCATCGGAAAGCTCGTATCAAGGAATTTCGCAGCGGTCAGCGAATACCGGCTTTCATCAGCGCTGACGCTTGTGTTCCTGCCGACACTTTTATTCTCGGCAGGCTCAACAGTCTATGAGCTTGTAAGGCTCATGCGCCGCCGAACCGCAAAGGAGGAACAGGCATGATACTCGTATCGGATATTTATAAGTTTATTGATGAGCTTGCGCCCTTTTCGATGCAGGCAGGGTATGATAACAGCGGTCTTATAATAGGCAACGCCTATTATGGCGTAAAGACCGTCCTCGTCGCACTTGACATCACAAACGATATAATTGAGGACGCTATAAATTTAGATGCAGAGCTTATAGTCACGCATCATCCGCCTGTGTTCAGGGCGATAAAGAGGATAGACACCGAATCCCCCGTAGGCGCACTTGCAATGAACGGCATATCTGTCATTTCGGCGCATACGAATTTCGACAGTGCAAAGGGCGGACTTAACGACATTCTCTGCGAAAAACTCGGGCTGACACCGGTGCGCAGTCTTGCGGTCGAGGACGGTGTTCCGATAGGCTATATCTGCGAGATACCTCCGACCTCACCCGAGGAGATTGCTGTGAATATAAAAGAACAGCTCGGCTGCGGTGTCATAAGATACAACAATATGGGCGGTAGTATCGAGCGTGTGGCGGTATGCTCAGGCAGCGGCGGCAGCCTGCTTTCAGATGTTTTGTCAAACGACTGCGATGCTTTTATCACCGGCGATGTAAAGCATGATGTTTTCATTGATGCGTATAATGCAGGGCTTACGGTGTTTGACGCCGGGCATTTTAATACCGAGTATATTTTTGTAGACTATATGGTCAGCAAGCTCAGCCGCAGATTTGAGGGTCTGAGCGTTATGCGTGCGCCGTCTGACAAGGATATACTTTCGTATCTCTGAACCTGAAAAAAAGGTGTTCCACGTGGAACACCTTTTGTTATCTGCGCTGTTTCGGGGGAAAACGAACATTAATTCGACCTATTAGATACTTTTTTCACTAAGCTGCGGTGGTCTTTCCGCTTTGCCGAAGCGTTTGAAATTCTCCCTTGCCTGCCTGAGAGTTACCTTGTTAGCGCCTGTTTCATCGGGGCTTTTGCGCTGGTATCTGTCCTGCTCCCAGCCGCAGAATACGCATATGTCAAATTCCTCCCTGACAGTGTAAGCACCGCAGCAGTCGCATTTTTTAAGCTCGTTCATGATAATGCTCCTTACTGCCTGTTAAAGTAATCTATCCCGTCAGTCGGCTTGAAGAACGTCCTGATGTAGCCGTCCTTTGATAAAAACAGTATCTCGTTGTTTTCCGTGTCGTAGTAGATGTAGTCGCCGTCCTCCTGCTCTATCTTGTGTAGTACCGTTTCAGATGAGCTGCCTATAAGCTCATTTGCCATTTCAAGGTATTGTTCCTTTGTTATGTCGCCGAATTCAGCGCCGTGCTTCTGATAATGCTCCTCATACTGCTTGTCGGTGCGGAAGAAATAGCTTATGACCTCCTCCTCCGGCTCGTCAGTCGTTTTCTCCTCTTCTGGGATAGTCACCACAGCAGGCGGCTCCTCCTCGGCTTGTGTGGTCGTCATGATAGACACCTGTATATCATCAGCCGAAACGGAGATGCCCTCCTCCTTGCCTTTCATGCCAGAGATCATAACTGCAACTATACCTACCACGATAAGCAGTGCTATAAGCACACCTGCTATCAGGGTAACAAGCCTTTTATTCATATCATCAACCCTTTATCTCTTTTATAAATTTAGCTATCTCGCTGTATTCGTCCTTCACTCTGTTGTAAAGCTCTATGCCCTTTTCGTTGCCGAGCTTTTTTCTCAGGGCGTTGTAAAAAGCGTTCTTGGTCTTTGCGTTCTCAGCCGTTTCCCGTATCAGCTTTAATTCCTCCTTGGTCATAGGCTGCTCGTGCTTAGCGCCCATAAGGTTGTTTAAAAACTGATTGACCTTGCCCTTGTCAAGTCTTGACATCTCGGTATTTTTTGATGTTGTGCGCTTTTTTCTGGGCTGGACTTTTTTATTTTCTTTGGGCAGTTCAGGCTCAGCGGTATCGACAGGCTCGGCAGCAGATACCTGCGGTACAGGCTCTGCCGGCGGTTCTGTCTTTTCCTCTTTGCTGAGCGCCGGCGGCTCCTCCATGCCGCGGGAGAGCATTTCCTCAAACGTATCAGGCTCTATCTCCGGCACAGCAGGTGCTGAATAGTCGATCATTTCCGCCTGCTCCGGGTCAGTCTTAACTATCGGGGCTTTAGCGCCTATTATCGCACGGCGCAAAACATTGCTCTTGCCAAACGAGCGGTATCTCTCAACAACGACATCAAAGCCCTTGTCCTTGCTGACTATCACGAAATCTCTCTCGCTGTTATAAACGATGCCCAGCACCGACACTATGTCAAAATCCATAGCGTTCATGATGCCGTTTTTACACTTGTAGAATTTTATCTGTGCGCTCGACCCGAGAAGTGATGTGATTATCGGTATTTTTAGTGTATCAGCCTTTTCGCTGTAAAACACTATCAGCTCATCGCTCCGGGTAAGGTTCTCAGCCCCCTCGAAGCCGGAGCTGTTGACATTCTCAAGGTCTATAAGATATGTAGTGTTCATGGTTTTTCTCCTTTTATTATTTTATCATTGGCGTGGGCGTAGCAGATATGCGAGGGATCATATGAGAGTATCCTCTCCCAGTCATTTTTGAGTGCTGTATTATCCTCATACGCCGACAGATACTCATACGGCTCTGTATCGCCCACAAAGCAGCACCCGTCATCAAGTATGAGCGACACGCTGTCTTCGCTGTGGGAGGGCGTATGTATAAGCTCGCCTTTTATGCCTAAGCCTTTTAAAAACTCACGGCTTTCAGACAGTGCTATAATATCTGCTGCCTGCTCATTTACGGCGATATAGTCGTTTATGCCGTCTTTTTCAAATATCCCGTCTGCAAAATGCACAAACGGCAGCTGCACATCAGCTATCAGAAGTCCGACACCGAGCGACCGGAGCTGCCCCACAAGACCGCAGTGGTCGGGGTGATAGTGGGTCGCAAAGACATATGTAATATCCTTTATGCTGATGCCTGCCTGCTTTATCGCCTTAAAAAAACCGGTAAGCGTGCCTGCATAGTCGGTATCTACGAGCAGACCGCCCGTTCTTCCGGGGATATAGAAGGTATTGGTATTGCCATATCGAAGCTGTATCATGGTATTATCTGCTTTCATAGTTTAATAATACCATTAAAATGCAATATTGTCAAGGCAATGAATATATCAAAGCCTTTCGGGGAAAATAATCACAAAAAGGCGGTGATGTTATGCAGCTTACAAAGGAAAGCTACAAAAAGCTATACGAAAACGAGGGAAACAAGACAAAATGGTGGATAACGTTCCCCAAAGCCTTTATCATAGGCGGACTTATCTGTATGCTCGGGCAGGGGCTTACTGATATATACTCCTATGCCGGGCTTGATGAGGAAAGCTCATCAATGCTCACAACTATAACGCTCATATTTCTCTCGGCGCTGCTGACCGGGCTGGGGCTTTACAGGAAGATCGCCCGGCACGCAGGCGCAGGCACGCTCGTACCGGTGACAGGCTTTGCAAACTCAGTCGCAGCTCCGGCAGTTGAATTCTGCACAGAGGGGTATGTGACAGGGCTGGGAGCTAAGATATTCATAATAAGCGGCCCTGTGATACTCTACGGCATACTTGCAAGCATGGCGGCAGGGGTATTTTTCTATCTGAGCTGACAAAAAAGCACTTCCGTAAAATGCCGGAAGTGCTTTTGCTCATTTATCAGAATCCGAGTATCTTTGCAAAGTCAGCAGAGATAGTTTCTTCAAGTGCCTTTGCCTGATCTCTGTTATCACCTATCGTGGTGTAGTACGCCTTTATCTTAGGCTCTGTGCCGGAAGGACGGATAATAACGCTTGCGCCCTGTTCAAGTCTGAATGCAAGCACATCGGACTTAGGAAGGTCGATAGCAGTTTTAGCGCCTGTTGCAAGGTCTGTTTCCTCAGATGCGATATAGTCGCCGACCTTTTCGACTTTAAGACCGCCGATAGTCTTCGGAGGATCGTTTCTGAGCCCTGACATTATCTCCTTCATTCTCTCCATACCGCTTGCGCCCTCACACTGGAAGGAGCTTTGTGTATGAACGTAGTTGCCGTACTGCTCATACATCTTTTCTCTTGCTTCGAGCAGCGATATGCCCTTTGTGCGGTAGAATGCTGCCATCTCGCAGATGAGCATTGATGCGATAACTGCGTCCTTATCTCTTACATAGCCGCCTGCAAGGTAGCCGTAGCTCTCCTCAAAGCCGAATATATATCTGTCAGCTTCGTTGTCCTTTTCAAGGAAGCCTATCTGCTCGCCTATGAACTTGAAGCCTGTCAGCACTTCTCTCAGCTCTACGCCGTATTCATCGGCTATCTTTTTACATATATCGGTAGTAACTATCGTCTTTACAGTTACCGGACGCTTTGGCATAGTGCCGAGCGCTGTTCTTTCCTGGCAGATGTATTTTAACAGCATAGCGCCGACTTCGTTGCCGCTGAACAACACATAGCCGCCGTTTTTATTATCGGGTACTGCGATACCTACTCTGTCGCAGTCGGGGTCTGTTGCAAGCAGCAGGTCGGGTTTAACTTTCTCGCAAAGCTCCAGACCCTTTGCAAGAGCCTCCTTTATCTCGGGGTTCGGGAACGGGCAGGTAGGGAAGTTGCCGTCGGGGTTCTCCTGCTCGGGAACTACCGTTACTTCCTTTATGCCTATTCTTTTGAGTATCTCTCTTACCGGCTTGTTGCCTGTGCCGTTAAGGGGAGTGTAAACGACCTTCAAGCCGCTGTCGGCAACAAGGTCTGTATGTATGCCCTGCTCGAGAACCTTTTCGTAGTATTTCTCGATAACGTCCTGACCGATGTAGCTTATCATGCCGCTCTTTACGCCCTCGTCATAATCCATGACCTTAGCGCCGCCGAACATATCGACTGCATTGATCTTGCCGATGACAGTGTTTGCAACGTCGAGCGTTATCTGGCAGCCGTCCTCGCCGTAGACCTTATAGCCGTTATACTTAGCCGGGTTATGAGATGCCGTTATCATGATGCCTGCCTGAGCCTTACACTCTCTTACTGCCCATGAAAGGCAGGGGGTAGGCATAAGCTCTGTATAGATATATACCTTGATGCCGTTTGCAGCAAGTACAGCCGCAGCCTCCTGTGCAAACTTTGTGGACTTTATCCTTGAATCATAGGATATTGCGACTGCACCGTTTTTGAATGCGCCGTTTACATAATCTGCAAGACCCTGTGTAGCACGCCTGATAGTATAGATATTGAGCCTGTATGAGCCTGCACCTATTACGCCCCTCAGACCGCCTGTGCCGAATTCAAGGTCACGATAGAATCTGTCTATTATTGCTTCTTCGTCGCCCCTGATGCTTTTGAGCTCCTCGGTAAGATCGGGGTCGTCTGTTGCTTTTTCACACCAAAGCTCATATTTTTCCATTTCGTTCATTATCTCTCCGTCCTTTCGTGATATTGATTATAGAAACAAAAAGTATTTACTATTAAACCGTATGTTATTATTATACCATAAATCCAGATAGTTGCAATAGCTTTATAAAAAATTTTACTTTTTTTCCACAGTAAACGTTACAAATATTATAGGTTTTAGGTCATTTGACGTACAAAAACGTTTTCGATGTCACAAAATTAGCCTGTGATTTTTGACAACTTTTACAAAAATGGTGCAAATGTCCGCTGTTTGCTTGAAAGGGGCGTTCATATATGTTATAATTTAATAGATAATGCGATCATATGAAAGCAGAAAGGAAAGATAAAAATGAGTTACAAATGCGGATTTTATCCATCAAAGGACGGCGAACACAGCATCGCTTATTATTATTTCATACCGAAGGGCGAGGTGAAGGCGGCAGTACAGATGTCGCACGGGATGTGTGAATACTTTATGCGCTACAAGCACGTCGGGGAGTATCTTTGCAAAAACGGGATAGCGTTTTTCGGAAACGACCATTTAGGGCACGGAAACTCTATCTCCTGCGAGGACGACAAGGGGTATTTCTCGCCTGAGAACGGCTGGCAGAACGCAGTGGAGGATATGTACACGCTTACCAAGATGATGAAGGAAAAGCTCGGTGATGTGCCGTTTATAATGTTCGGGCACAGCATGGGGTCGTTTCTTGCAAGGGCATATATCGTCAAGCACGCATCGGCAGTGGACGGTGCGATAATATGCGGCACGGGTCAGGGCGCTCCGGCAGCGGCTGCACTTTTAACGGTATGCGACGCTGTAAGGCTTGCAAAGGGCGAGCGCCACAGGAGCGACAAGATCACAAATGCAGTGTTCGGAAAGTACAACGAGCATTTTACAGATGAGAACGACAAGCGCTCGTGGCTCTCCCGTGACGCAAAGGTAAGGGAAAGCTATGAGGGTGATCCCAAGTCGAATTTCATATTCACTGTCAACGGGTATGAGAATCTTGTGAAAATGCTGCATTATGTTTCGGACGAGCGGTGGTTCGACGCTGTAAGAAAAGACCTGCCGATATATATTATAGCAGGCACGCAGGACCCTGTGGGGGATTACGGCAATGCGCCCAAGACTGTATACGAAAAGCTCAAAGAGCGTGAATGCGATGTTGAGCTCAAGCTCTATGACGGCGCAAGGCACGAGCTTGTAAACGAGATAAACAAGGACGAGGTGCTTTTTGACATACTGCTGTTTATTCTGCATGATGTTATAAGAGCGTAAAGGTAAGGAGCAGTTTGTGGTATGTACACACAGGTCATGACCGCCGGGCTGGTGGGACTGAATGCTTTCCCGGTCACTGTTGAGTTAGAGGCGAGCAGGGGTATGTCGTCGTTTGACATAGTAGGGCTTGCTGATGCGTCGGTAAAGGAATCACGGGACAGGATACAGAGCGCTATGCGCTATAATAAGATAAAAGTCCCGGGCTCAAAGATACTTATAAATTTAGCGCCTGCTGATATTAAAAAGAGCGGCTCGGGGTTCGATCTTGCGATAGCGACGGCGGTGCTTACGATAATGGGGATAATACCGGAGGAGCAGCTCGAAGGCTCGGCGTTTATAGGAGAGGTATCGCTAAAAGGCGATATAAGAGAAACAAAAGGCATACTGCCTATGGCGATAGATCTTTACAAAAGAGGTATAAAAAGGCTGTTCGTACCTTTTGTCAACGCAAAGGAGGCTTCCTGTGTAAAGGGGCTGAAGGTATACGGGATAGAGCGGCTGGCGGATCTTATACTGTTTTTAAACGGAAGAAAGGCGATCGCTCCTACCGACCGGTACGAGCCGAAGCCTGACAGCTATTTCGGACCTCTTGACTACTGCGACGTCAAGGGGCAGCACATCGCAAAGACTGCGCTTGAAATAGCGGCGGCAGGCGGTCACAATGCGCTGATGATAGGCACGCCCGGCTCGGGCAAGAGTATGCTTGCAAAGCGTCTGCCGACGATACTGCCGAGAATGACATTTGAGGAGTCGATAGAGGCGACCAATATACATTCGGTGGCAGGTGAGATAGACCAGGACGAGCCGCTTATAATCAGAAGACCCTTCCGCTCGCCGCACCACACGGTCTCAACGGCAGGGCTTGCAGGGGGAGGCACTATACCACGCCCCGGAGAGGTGTCGCTCGCACACGGCGGTGTGCTGTTTTTGGACGAGCTGCCGGAGTTCTCACGTCAGGTGCTGGAAATACTAAGGCAGCCGCTCGAGGACAAGAAGGTGACTATTTCAAGGGCGTCCGGCTCTATCACCTATCCGTGTTCGTTCATGCTGATAGCGGCTATGAACCCATGCCCGTGCGGATACTTCGGCGCACCGGGAAACAAGTGTACCTGCACGCCGGCAAAGGTGAGGACTTATCTTTCAAAGATAAGCGGTCCGCTGCTTGACAGGTTCGATCTGCACATTGAGGTAGACCCGGTGGAGTATGAGCAGCTTGCAAGCGATGAAAAGGCAGAGCCGTCGGAGTTTATCCGTGAGCGTGTACAGCGTGCAAGGGATATTCAGAACGAGCGCTACAAGGGTACGAGCATCACCTGCAACGCAAACATAACCCCGGATCTTATGAACGAGATATGTGTTATGGATCAGAAAGCCAAGGATATGCTCGGCAAGGTGTTTGACAAGCTCGGGCTGTCGGCAAGGGCGTATGACAAGATACTCAAAGTCGGCAGGACGCTTGCTGATATGGACGGGCGTGAGGTGATGATCTCCCGTGACATTGGGGCGGCGGTGCAGTTCCGCAGTCTTGACAGGAAATACTGGAGCTGAGCTGTCAGAGGTAAGCGGTAAGATAGACCTTATAATAAATAATTGCAGGAAAAGACTTGAAATATTCATAAACTAATAGTATAATTAACTAAGACAACAGGGAGCTTGTAGGCAGGCTGAGAGGAGAACGACGGAGTTCTCGACCTGATGACCTGATTTGGGTAATGCCAACGCAGGGATATATACTGCTTTTTCAAAGGCGGCTGTATTTTTGCGTACGGCTGCCCTTTTTATTGAAAAGGAGGAAGGGTAATGGTAAAGGTAAACGGCACAGAGACAGGCTTTGACGGCAAAAGCATAGCCGCACTCGTTGAGAATGAAGGCTATGACAGGACAAGGGTGGCTGTTGAGCTTAACATGGAGATAGTGCCGAAGGCAAGGTACGACGAAACTATCTTAAAAGACGGTGACAGCGTCGAGATAGTTGGATTTGTCGGGGGCGGCTGATATGATGCCTACAAAGGAAGAAATGTACAAAGCACTCGAAGAACGGCACGGCAAAGAGGTTCAGGAGAGGTTCCGGGCGGCATCTGTTGCGGTATGCGGTCTTGGGGGACTTGGGTCGAATGTGGCGATAGCCCTTGCAAGAGCAGGTGTCGGGCGGCTGCATCTTATAGACTTCGACAGCGTGGATATTACTAACCTCAACAGGCAGCAGTATTTCCCCGAGCAGCTGGGGCAGCCGAAGGCGCAGGCCTTATATGACACTATAAAGAGGATAGCGCCGTACTGCGAGCTTACCTCACAGTCGGTAAAGCTAAGTGATGAAAACATACCGGACATACTCTCGCCGTTTGACATAATAGCTGAGTGCTTTGACAAGGCAGACCAGAAGGCTATGCTCGTAAACTGCGTACTTGAAAAGATGCCCGGCAAATATCTTGTTGCAGCAAGCGGCATGGCAGGACTCAGCTCTGCAAACGAGATAAGGACAAGGCGGCTGTCAAAGAGGTTTTACATATGCGGCGACGGCGAGAACGGGCTTGAAAAGGGTCTGGGGCTGATCTCTGCGAGAGTGGAGGTATGCGCCTCACACGAAGCGACTATGATACTAAGGATAATAGCAGGGCAGTATGAGCCCTGAAAGGAGTAATAAAAATGGAAAATGACAAGCTGATAATTGCAGGACATGAATTTGATTCGAGATTTATTTTAGGGTCGGGGAAGTATTCGCTCTCACTTATCAAGGCGGCAGTGGAGAACGCAGGAGCGCAGATAATAACCTGTGCGGTAAGGCGTGCAAACACAAAGGAGCATGAGAATATACTTGACTACATACCAAAGGGCGTGACGCTTTTGCCGAACACCTCGGGCGCAAGGAACGCAGACGAGGCAGTCAGGATAGCAAGGCTTGCAAGAGAGCTTGGGTGCGGTGACTTTATAAAGATAGAGATAATGAGAGATACAAAGTACCTTCTGCCAGACAACGAGCAGACGGTAAAGGCAACGGAGATACTTGCGGGTGAGGGATTTGTGGTGATGCCGTATATGTACCCCGATCTCAACACCGCAAGAGATCTTGTGAATGCAGGTGCTGCATCGGTGATGCCGCTGGCTTCGCCTATCGGCTCTAACAAGGGGCTGGCGACTAAGGAGTTTATACAGATACTCATAGACGAGATAGATCTGCCTATCATAGTTGATGCAGGCATCGGCAGACCGTCGCAGGCGTGCGAGGCTATGGAAATGGGCGCTGCGGCTGTAATGTCGAACACTGCCCTTGCGACAGCAGGCGATCTGCCGGCTATGGCAGAGGCTTTCAAAAAGGCGGTCGAGGCAGGCAGACAGGCTTATCTCTCGGGGCTTGGAAGAGTGCTGGTAAGGGGCGCATCGCCCTCAGACACGCTGACGGGCTTTTTGCGTGATTAAGGGGGCGGATAAAAATGGAAAATCAGTTTCTTATTGACTCGGACGAGCTTTCGCCGGTGGCGCTTGAAAGAAAGCATAAGCTCGAAAACGACCCCTCGAGCCGTACCGACCATATGCAGTACATGGAGGGGCAGCAGATAATAAAGTCTGACATCCGTGACAGGGTGATGAGCGAGGTAGAGTCGTATGAGCCTGAGCGGTACACCGCACAGGACGTAGTCAGGGCGCTTGACAGGCAGAACCTCACCCCCGAGGACTTAAAAGCTCTGCTGTCGCCTGCGGCAGAGCCGTTTCTTGAAAAAATGGCGGAGCGTGCAAGGATAGAAACAAGAAAGCATTTCGGCAACACGGTATATCTTTTCACGCCGCTGTACATTGCCAACTACTGTGAGAATTACTGTGTATACTGCGGATTCAACTGCTACAACAAGATAAGGCGCATGAAGCTGACGCACGAGCAGATAGAGCATGAGATGAAGGTCATAGCTGACAGCGGCATGGAGGAGATACTCATACTCACAGGTGAGAGCAAGTCGAAAAGCGATGTCAAGTACATAGGTGAGGCTTGCAAACTCGCAAAGAAATACTTCCGCATGGTGGGGATAGAGATATACCCTGTGAATGTAGAGGACTACAAGTATCTGCACGAATGTGGTGTTGACTATGTGACGGTATTCCAGGAGACATATGATACCGACAAATACGAAACGCTGCACCTTGCAGGGCACAAGCGTGTATGGCCGTACCGCTTCGATGCGCAGGAGCGTGCGCTCATGGGCGGCATGAGGGGCGTTGCAGGGTCGGCGCTTTTAGGGCTTTCCGATTTCAGGAAGGATGCTCTGGCAAGTGCTTTGCATATGTATTTCTTACAGAGAAAGTATCCGCACGCTGAAATATCGCTATCATGCCCACGTCTGCGCCCGATAATCAACAACGGAAAGATAAACCCCCGTGATGTCGGTGAAAAGCAGCTTTGTCAGATACTGTGTGCATACCGCATATTCCTGCCGTTTGCAGGCATAACCGTTTCGTCAAGGGAGAGCAAGAGCTTCCGTGACGGGATAGTCAAGATAGCGGCGACAAAGATCTCGGCAGGCGTTTCGACCGGTATAGGAGATCACGAGAGCAAATACACAGGCAAAGAGAATGACAACGAGGGCGACGAGCAGTTTGAGATAAACGACTCACGCAGCTTTGAGCAGATGTACAGGGATATGTCCGGCGAGGGTTTACAGCCGGTGCTTAATGATTATCTGTATGTGTAAGGTGATATGTATAACCAACAGGGCTTTGTGCAGTGACTTCTTTTCGCAGCTTGAAAGGGTGGCTGCTGCACGTCCTGACAGGATAATTTTAAGAGAAAAGGACCTCACCGAGAGCGAATACATATCGCTTGCCAAAAAAGCCAAAGGGATATGTGACAAATACGGTGTGGTGCTGACGCTGCACAGCTTTGTCAGTGCTGCAAAGCAGGTGGGTGTAAGGAGCATACAGCTTCCGATGCCGGTGCTTGAAGGGCTTGATGACAGCGAGATAAAATGGTTCGATGAGGTCGGTGTTTCCTGTCACAGCGCACAGGACGCTGAATATGCAAAAAAGCGTGTGGCGGCATTTATCACGCTCGGGCATATCTTTGACACTGACTGCAAGAAGGGGCTGCCCGGCAGGGGGGTAAGGTTTTTAAGTGAGGTATGCAAAGCTGTATCGCTGCCGGTATACGCCATAGGCGGCATAGATACTCTCAGAGCAGGTGCGGTGACAGCTGCCGGGGCAGAAGGTATTTGCGTTATGAGCAGCATCATGAAAGCCCCCGACCCACTAAAATACATAAAAGAGATAAGAAAGGCGTGCAGTATGAGATTTGATAAGAGCAGTCTGCTTTTATATGCGATAACCGACGAGGGCGCACTTGCAGGGAGAGATCTGTTTGAAGCGGTGGAGAGTGCGTTAAAGGGCGGAGCGACGATGATACAGCTGCGTGACAAGGGTGCATCGCATAAGGAGCTTACAGACAAGGCAAGAGCGCTCACTGCTTTATGTCACAGATATTCAGTGCCGCTTATAGTCAATGATGACTACAAGGCGGCACTTGCAGCAGGCGCAGACGGTGTACACGTCGGCGCCGATGACACGCCGGTAAGCGAGATAAGAAGGCTTGCAGGCGAGGGCTTCATAATAGGCGCTACTGCAAAGACCGTCGAGCAGGCGAAGGCTGCGAAGGCACAGGGCGCTGATTACTTAGGAGTAGGGGCGGTGTTCCCGTCGCCTACAAAGGCAAATGCCATACGGATAACGGCGGATATGTTCACAGCTATAAGGCAGAGCACCGATCTGCCGGCTGTTGCTATCGGGGGGATAAGCCGTGACAATATCCTTACCCTCAAAGACCACGGCGCTGACGGGGCGGCGGTGGTATCGGCGGTATTTGCATCAGCGGACATAGAGTCTGCTGCAAGGCAGCTCAGAGAGCTTGCAGGAAAGATAGTGGATAGTTGATATTTTTTATCGGGGGAAGCCTTTTTGAAGAAAGGTCATCCCCCGAACCCCTTTTCATAGACTTCCGGTTTATTTTTCATAAAGGGCATATTATCTAAATAACTGTGCGCTATCAGGTGATTGTCAATGTAAAACGGCGAAATGTGTGCCTTTGTGATTGACAAACTAAACGCTTGGTGCTATTATATAATAGTATATTTATGTTAAAACGGAGGAACAAGAATTGATTACAGTAAGTGATGTGAGCCTGTCCTTTGGCGGTCAGGTGTTATTTAAAAATGTAGATCTTAAATTTTCGGAGGGCAACTGCTACGGTGTTATCGGTGCCAACGGTGCCGGCAAATCGACCTTTTTAAGAATACTCAACGGCGAGCTGGAGCCTACGACCGGTACTGTAAGTATGCCAAAGGACAAGCGTATGTCGGTACTCAAGCAGGATCACTTTGCATTTGATGAGTATACTGTACTTGATACTGTCATAATGGGCAATGAGCGTCTTTATCAGATAATGCAGGAAAAGGACGCACTCTACGCCAAGGAGGATTTCTCCGAGGAGGACGGAGAGCGTGCAGGTGTGCTTGAAAGCGAATTTGCAGAGCTTAACGGCTGGGAGGCTGAGTCTGACGCTTCAAAGCTCATTCAGGGGTTAGGGCTTGATGAGGGGATACTTTATTCGACTATGTCATCCTTATCGGGCAACGAGAAGGTAAAGGTACTGCTTGCACAGGCGCTTTTCGGCAACCCTGATGTGATACTGCTCGACGAGCCTACAAACCACCTTGACATTGACGCTATACGGTGGCTTGAGGACTTTTTGCAGGAATACTTCGGTACTGTCATAGTCGTATCGCACGACAGGCATTTTTTAAACAACGTCTGCACGCACATAGTTGACATTGACTACACCAAGATAAAGATGTACGTCGGCAACTACGAGTTCTGGTACGAGTCATCGCAGATGATGCAGAGGCTGATGAAGCAGCAGAACAAGAAAACTGAAGAAAAGATAAAGGAGTTACAGGAGTTCGTTTCAAGGTTCTCGGCGAACAAGTCAAAGTCAAAGCAGGCGACTGCAAGAAGAAAGCTCATCGACAAGTTATCGGTAGAGGAAATGCCGGCATCTTCAAGGAAATACCCGTTCATAGGGTTTGACATGGACAGAGAGCCGGGCAAGGACATAGTGACTGTTGACGGCTTATCAAAGACTGTTGACGGAGTAAAGCTGTTAAACAACGTATCATTCACTATCGGCAGGAACGACAAGGTAGCGTTTGTCGGCGAATCAGAGCAGGCTATAACTATGCTTTTCAAGATACTCATGGAGGAGGAACAGCCCGATGAGGGAACGTTCCGCTGGGGGCAGACTATAACTACTTCATACTTCCCGAAGGACAACAGCGAGTTTTTTAACGGTCACAAAGAGTCTATCGTTGACTGGCTGCGACCTTACTCACGCTCAGAGATAACAGACACCTTCCTGCGTGGGTTCTTAGGCAGGATGCTTTTCTCGGGTGATGACATATACAAGCCGGTAGAGGTGCTTTCGGGCGGCGAGAAGGTAAGGTGTATGTTCTCAAGAATGATGCTCTTCGGTTCTAACTGTCTTATACTTGACAGACCGACCAACCACCTTGACCTGGAGTCGATAACGGCTGTAAACAACGGCCTGCGTGATTTCAAGGGCGTTGTGATATTTGCGTCCCACGACCACGAGATAATGCAGACAGTTGCAAACCGCATAATTGAGATAACCGAGGACGGCTGCATCGACCACGTCGGAACATACGAGGAATACCTTGAATGGAGACGTGAGAGAGGAATGAAGAGCTTTATTGAGTAGTTGTTTTTTTAGTTTTCCTTTTTGTATCACCGTAAAAAACAAGGGGTTTCATTATAAATGGACATTTTTATCATAGCCGTGCTGCTGATATTGTCAGCGGTGTGTTCGGCTACTGAAACGGCGTTTTCGTCTGTCAATCACATACGGCTCAAAAACTATGCCGCTGAGGGCAACAAGAGTGCTAAGCGTGCGTTATGGATAAGCGAGCATTTTGACAAGGCGCTTACCTGCATACTGATAGGCAACAATGTTGTAAACATCGCTTCGTCTGCGCTTGCGACGGTCATATTTACCGAAAAGTTCGGCAGCGGAAGTGTCGGGCTCGCTACACTGGTGATGACGGTGCTGGTGCTTATCTTCGGTGAGATACTGCCTAAAAGTCTTGCCAAGGAAAATGCTGAGAGCTTTTCACTTTTTATGGCGCTGCCGCTTCGCATCGCTATGGTGCTGCTCTCGCCGCTGATATGGATATTCACTAACATCAAAAACGCAGTGACAAGGCTTTTCGGAAGTCATGAAAAAGAGCCCTCCGTTACCGAGGAGGAGCTTAAAGTCATCATCGACGAGATAGAGGACGAGGGCGTTTTAGAGGAGCAGGAGAGCGAGCTTGTAAGGTCGGCACTCGAATTTGACGAAACGTCTGTTTCCGAGATACTGGTGCCGAGGATAAATATTACAGGCGTTGACATTCACGAATCTCCCGAGAACATACGACGGGTCTTTGCACAGAGCCGCTATTCACGTCTGCCGGTATTCGACGGCACGATAGACAAGATAGAGGGGATACTTCTGCAAAGTGATTTCTATGAGAGCTATCTTGAAAACAAATGTGCAGGCGGCATAGGCAGCATCATGACCGCTCCGATATATCTAAGCGAAACGCAGCCGATAAGCGAGGCTATGCGGCAGATGCAGCGAAAGAAGGTACATCTTGCGGTAGTGGTAGACCAGTACGGCGGTACTGAGGGGCTGGTGACGCTTGAGGACATAATAGAGGAGCTTGTCGGTGAGATATATGATGAGAGCGATGTGGAGGACACATCCTTTGTAAGGCTGAGTGATGACAGCTTTGATATTTCGGCGGAGCTGTCGGTGGGGGATTTCCTTGAAAAGGCCTGCCTTGATGATGATATGATACACACTGATATGAACTCTATGGGCGGCTATCTTATGGAGCTTTGCGGTCATGTGCCTGTTATGAAGGAAAAGATAACTGCGCCGCCTTTTGAATTTACAGCTATTATGGAGGGCGAGCAGAGGATAGACAGGATACTTGTGACTGTTTTGCGTGATGAAAAAGACGGCGAAGAAGGGAGCGGACAATAGCTATGGGCAAGATGATAAAAAAAGAAAAGATAAGCTCACAGGAAAAGCTATACAGGATACTGGGGATAGTGATGTTTATTTACACTCTGGGCATTGCAGGCGCAGGTGCTGCGATATTCCCGAAGATGACAAAGAACGAGGACACAAAGCTGGCGGTGCTGATGTCGGTGCTGTTTTTTGTGTATTTTGTGTTTGCGGCATTACAGGCGGTAATGGCGTTTCGGTTTTACAAGGCGACCGATAAGGCGGCAGGTGTCGGGCACGGGATAGTGCTGACAGGTGTGACGATAGTAAACATCGTCAACCTCAAATTCTTTCTGGTGCTGATGTTCGTAGGGCTTGGCAGGGACGACACCGCCAAAAAGCTGATAGGTGACACGACTGCGAGCGAGTACATACAGAACCTTTCAGGCACATGGACGGCACTTCTTGTGGGAATGGTCGCAGTTATGCTGTTAGGCATACTGTGCGTGGTAAGGCTCGTTTCGGGAATGGATAAAAAGTAAGGGTGGCAAAAACTATGAAGATACTTAAAAGGATCATAGCGCTGACGCTGTCGGCAGTAGTAGGCGTATGTGCAGTTTCCTGCGGTGACACAGGCTCATCGTCGGGAAGTGAGAAGAAAATCTCGGGCTATGAAAAGACCGGTAAATTCGTTATCTCCCTCTACCCCGAGTATGCACCTATCACCTGCGAGAATTTTGAAAAGCTCGTAAGTGACGGCTTTTACGACGGACTGACATTTCACAGGGTAGTGGATAACTTCATGGCTCAGGGCGGCGACCCCAAGGGCGACGGCAAGGGCGGACTTGATGAAAAGATAAAGGGCGAGTTCTCATCAAACGGCGTTGACAACAAGCTAAGTCACAAGCGTGGTATCGTGTCTATGGCAAGAGCGGCTGCTCCTGACTCTGCGTCGTGTCAGTTCTTTATATGCTATTCGGACAATTACGCTTCGACGCTTGACGGCAACTACGCTGCATTCGGTGAAGTCACCGAGGGCATGGAGGTAGTGGACGAGTTCTTAAAGTGCGAGAGGACCAAAAATGCCCGTGGTGAGACAGCAGTGCCTGTATATCCTATCACGATAGACAAGGCAGTGATGCTCGAAACTAAGGACGGCGAGCCGCATCAGGCGGAGTTTACGGTGACGTACAGCCCGAGGGGTAAATAAATGGAAAGACTCATAAAATGGTTTATATCACTGCTGCCGAAGGAGTTACAGGATATTTACTACAAGTACGAGGAAAAGTGGCTGTATCTTGTGTTCGGCGGGCTGACGACGGTAGTGTCTATCGTCACAAAGATAGTGTTTTTCCAAGCAGTCCCTGGAAACCCGAACTGGGAGAACACAGCAGGCGTTGTTTTAAGCTGGATATGCGCTGTGACGTTTGCTTTTTTTACGAATAAAAAGTATGTTTTCAAAAACGAGACCAAGACTGCGGCTGAGTTCTTAAAAGTCTTTGTGTCCTTTTACGGGGCAAGGCTCGCTACGCTCTTTATGGAGTGGCTGATATTCTTTATCTGCTGCGACCTGATAGGCATAGACCAGATGCTCATAACGTTTGTGAGCCAGGTGGCTATTTTTATAGCAAACTACATACTCAGCAAGCTGTTTGTTTTCAGAAAGAAAACTCAGAAATAACAAGGGAGCATAAGCATGGCACTTGACGGTGTATTTTTAGGGATAGTAAAAAATGAGATGAGCGTGCTGCTTGACGGCAGGGTGGACAAGATACATCAGCCGTCAAGAGAGGAGATACTTATTACCTTCCGCACCCGTGAGGGCGGTTATAGGCTGCTTATAAACACCTCTGCCGGAGGTGCAAGGGTACATATCACCGGCGTGGGGATAGAAAATCCCCGTGTGCCGCCGATGTTCTGTATGCTTATGAGAAAGCTGCTCTCGTCGGGCAGGCTCGTTGACATAAGGCAGCCGGGGCAGGAAAGGGTGCTGTTTCTGGATTTCGACTCGTCAAACGAGATGGGCGACATTGTACGCATAACGCTGGCGATAGAGATAATGGGCAGGCACTCGAATATGCTGATACTTGACAAGGACGAAAGGATAATAGATGCCTTAAAGCGTGTAGGGATAGAGATGTCAAGCGTGCGCCCGGTGCTGCCGGGTATGCAGTACGAAGCACCGCCCAGGGAGGAGCGCTTATCGCTGTTTACGCTGACTAAGCAGGAGTTTAAGGCTGCTCTTGAAAAAAACGCCCATGCCGAGCTGTCAAAGGCGATACTTAGAAGCATTGAGGGCTTGTCGCCGGTGTTTGCAAGGGAGTGTGCTTTACAGGCGTGTGCTGACACTGTCAGTGCAGGCGAGGTAAGCGCCGAGGGCATTGACAGGATGTATCTTTTCCTTTCTCATCAGGCGCAGCTTATAGAGAGCAGGGATAACAGGTTCACTGTGCTTAAAACTGCTGACGGGCTGCTCAAGGACTTCTGCTTTGCGGATATAAGGCAGTACGGAAATATGCTTGAAAAGATACAGTTCTCGTCGGCGAGCGAAACGCTTGACTACTTTTTCACCGAGCGTGATGCTGCTGCGAGAATGAAGCAGCGTGCGCACGATCTGTACAAGTTCTTACAGAACACCCATGAGCGCATCACACGAAGGACGGCGAACCAGAGGCAGGAGCTTATAGAGTGCGCCGACCGTGAAAAGCTCAAAATACAGGGCGATCTGCTTATGGCGAATCTGTATAACTTCAAAAAGGGCGACGAGAGCGTGGAGGTGGAGAACTACTACGCCGAGGGCAGCCCTAAGATAACGATAAAGCTCGACAAGCGCCTTACACCGTCGCAGAACGCACAGCGCTACTACAACGAATACCGCAAGGCTGACACGGCGGAGAAAAAGCTGGTCACGCTCATAGAGCAGGGGGAGCAGGAGCTTGGATACATAGATTCGGTGTTCGACAATCTCACCCGGGCGCAGAGCGAAACGGACATAGACGAGCTGAGGATAGAGCTGCACGAGCAGGGGTACTTAAAGAGTGCAAGGCTCTCAAAGGGTGCTAAGAATGTCAAGACACGCCCCCCGATAAAGCTGATGTCTTCTGACGGGTATGTGATAAGGGTCGGCAGGAACAACAAGCAGAATGACCGACTTACCTGCAAGGACAGCGAAAAGCTCGACATATGGCTGCACGTCAAGGATATAACAGGCAGCCATGTGATAATATCAGCAAACGGCGGCGAGGTGCCGGACAGCACTATTATGGAGGCAGCGCAGGCGGCGGCTTATTATTCGTCGGCTAAGAGCTCCTCGCAGGTGCCTGTTGACTACACGCTTGTGAAGTTTGTAAAAAAGCCGGGCGGCGCAAAGCCCGGAATGGTGATATTCACAAACAACCGCACGCTTTTTGTCAAGCCCGACGAGCAGGTGATAAAACAGCTCGAAGCCAATGCAAAGGGGTGAGCGCATGGACATGAACAGCTTCAAGGGTGCTATTTTCGATCTTGACGGCACTATAATAGATTCTGCCTATGTATGGGCAGAGGTGGACAGGCAGTTTGTCGCAAGGAGAGGGCTTGCGCTGCCTGATGATTACGGCAGGGCGGTGTCGTCGATGAATTTCGACCAGGCGGCTGCCTACACCAAAAAGCGCTTTGGTCTGCCTGACAGCATAGAAAGCATCACAAACGAATGGAAGCAGCAGGCGATAGAGGAATACCGTCTTAATGTCAAGCCTATCCCCGGTGCGTGCGAATATCTTAAAATGCTAAAAGGCAGGGGCGTTAAGATAGCTCTTGCCACAGCGTCGGACAGGGTGCTGTATACCCCGGCGCTCAAAAGAATGGGTATGTTTGAGTTATTTGACCATTTTTCGCAGACGAGCGATGTTGCCCGTGGGAAGGGGTTTCCGGATGTATACGAGCACGCAGCGGAGGGCCTGTCGCTCTCAGCCTGCGAATGTATGGTGTTTGAGGACATCCCCGAGGGGCTGAAGGGTGCATCGGACGGGGGTTTTTACTCGGTCGCTGTGACCTGTGCTGCCGGGAAATACGACATAGCCGAGCTTGAAAGATACTCTGACATGGTGATAAGGGATTTCACCGAGCTTTTATAACAAAAAACTGCCGCTCTTATGGGTGGTGCTTATAGAGATACTTATATGTTCTACTGGGGGAAACCCTTTTGAAAAAGGGTTATCCCCCAGACCCCCTTCCTAAAACTTTTGACCCATTTTTTCATAAAGGGCATATATGCCCTTTATGAAAAAATAAA
>JAFUYP010000063.1 GCA_017470535.1 Ruminococcus sp.
GACTTCTAATTTATTTTTTCGTAAAGGGCATATATGCCCTTTACGAAAAAATGGGTCAAAAGTTTTAGGAAGGGGGTCTGGGGGATAACCCTTTTTCAAAAGGGTTTCCCCCAGTAGAACATATAAACATCTCTATTAGCACGACGCATACAGCGGACGGTATGTTTTATTCTGGTGCGCCCGACAGGAGTCGAACCTGCGGCCTCAAGAGTCGGAGTCTTGCGCTCTATCCAGCTGAGCTACGGACGCATAACAGATGCGGCTTTCGCCGCACCTGAAAATCAGCTTATCTTACCTTTGCGCCGTTTGGCAGGTCCTGGTCGGGGAATATCACCACCGCACCGCCGTCCTTGTCGTCAGCGGCACAGATCATACCGTTTGACTCAACGCCGCACAGCTTTACAGGCTTTAAGTTTGCGATTATCATTACCTTCTTGCCTACAAGATCCTCCGGCTTATACCACTCGGCGATACCGGACACTACCTGTCTGCCGCCCATGCCGTCATCAAGCTGCAGGCAAAGGAGCTTCTTTGATTTTTTGACCTTTTCGCATTCCCTGACCTGTGCTACTCTGATATCTATCTTTGCAAAGTCATCTATCGTGATCTCAGGCTGCACCTCGGGCGGTGTGAAACCGTCATCCTCGGTCTTTGGTGCATTTTCGCCGATTATCTTATTGAGCTCGTCTATCTCCTTGTCAACATCTATCCTCGGGAAGATGATCTCGCCGCGCTTGACAGTGACATCAAGCGGCAGCACGCCGAACTTCCCTGCGTTCTCGTATGAGATATGCTCGTCCTTTGCACCTATCTGCTCAAATACCTTTGGCATATCCGTCGGCATGAACGGTGAAAGAAGTGTGGATATTATCCTGATAGTTTCAAGCAGGTTATAAAGCACTGATGCAAGCCTTGCCTTTTTGCTCTCGTCCTTGCCCAGCACCCACGGCATAGTTTCGTCGATATACTTATTTGCCCTTGACACTACCGTGAATATCTCGGCAAGCGCATTGTTGAGCTGCGTAAGGTCTACAAGCTCGTCGGTCTTTGCTCTTAATGCTGTTGCCTTTGCGATAAGGTCATCATCGAACTCGCCCGCTTCACGCTCTGTGGGAAGTGTGCCGCCGAAATACTTATCCACCATTGCAACGGTACGGGAAACAAGGTTGCCAAGACCGTTGGCAAGGTCGGTATTGATACGGTTTATCATTACTTCGTTTGAGAATGAGCTGTCAGCGCCGAGCGCCATCTCTCTCATGATATGGTATCTTATAGAGTCTGCGCCGTATCTCTGACCCAGGATGAACGGGTCTACAACGTTGCCGAGCGACTTTGACATCTTCTCGCCGTTGAAGGTTATCCAGCCGTGGACTGCAAGGTGCTTCGGCAGCGGCTCCTCGAGCGCCATTAGCATAGCAGGCCAGATTATAGCGTGGAATCTCATAATGTCCTTAGCTACCATATGAACGTCGGCAGGCCAGTAGGTCTTATAGTCGTCATATCTTTCGTTCTCGTAGCCAAGTGCTGTGATATAGTTTGAAAGCGCATCTATCCACACATATACAACGTGCTTATCGTCAAACGTTACAGGTATGCCCCATTTGAATGACGTTCTTGAAACGCACAGGTCCTCAAGTCCGGGCTTGATGAAGTTATTAATAAGCTCCTGCGCTCTGTACTTAGGGCGCAGATAGTCTGTATCTCTCAGAAGTGCTTCTATCCTGTCGGCAAACGGCGACATCTTGAAGAAGTACGCCTCCTCCTTTGCCTCCTTTACCTCTCTGTGGCACTCGGGGCAGCAGCCGTTCTCATCGAGCTGACTCTGTGTCCAGAAGCTCTCGCAGGGGGTACAGTATTTGCCTGTATACTCGCCCTTATAGATATAGCCCTTTTCATAAAGGCGGTTAAATATCGTCTGGACTGCCTTTACATGGTAGTCGTCGGTAGTTCTTATATATCTGTCATAGCTGATGTTCATATACTCCCACAGCTTTTTGAACTCTGCTACCTTTATATCAACATACTCCTTGGGAGTGATGCCGTCAGCCTTGGCTTTTTCCTCTATCTTCTGTCCGTGTTCGTCAGTACCGGTCAGGAACATGACATCAAACCCCTGCATTCGCTTATAACGTGCGATAGAATCACACGCAACTGTCGTATAGCAATGCCCGATATGAGGATTGCCCGACGGATAATAGATAGGGGTCGTGATATAAAATCTCTTGTCCTGCATAATATTCCTTCCTTTCGGTAATTTCAGTATGCTTCGGCACACCGGTATGTTTTATTATACCACATAATGAGCGATATGTCAAATAACAAGTCCGCCGTCAGAGGCGGACTTTACTAATTATATACTGTTTGCGGCATTTTGCTTTTTTATCTTCTTTAGCTCGTACATTCTCTTGTCTGCCTGCTTTACGGCATATTCAAGATCGAAGTTTGCAAGCAGCTTTTCGGTAAATGAGCCGCAGCTCGTGGTGACTGTGAATCTAAGCCCCGAGCCGCTGTTGAACCTGTCAAGCTCGTCATCTATATCGTTTATTATCCTGCGAGCATCGACCTCACCGGCTATTATAGCTACCATTTCATCGCCGCCGTAGCGGATACACAAAGCACCCCCGGGGCAGCTTTTTTTCAAAGCACCCGCCACCGCCGAGATAGCTATATCTCCTGCGCTGTGACCGTATTTATCGTTTATTGATTTAAGGTCGTTAAGGTCTGACATTATGACTGTTATATCAGTGCCGGGCTTTGTCTTTTCTATCATCTGCTCATAGAACTTCATATACCCTACTCTTGTATAAAGCCCTGTCAGCTTATCGTTTTTATATATCTGCTCGATCTTATCGGCAAGGTAGAGCTGGTACTGCATATTGACATAGCCGCCAAGACCCATGCTCACGGTATTGTTTATCTGTGCGGTCTTTGTATAGTCGGTGATGTCGTAGTTTTTATAGGAATAGCATATATACCCCAGGCACTTACTCATATAGTCAAGTGCATTGAAAATGAGCGGGTGCTTGTCTTTTAGCTTTTCTTCAAGCTCCGGCACTATCTGTGTGGTATCAAAATCTATTATCGGCTCGCCCGTATGGTAGGAATCATATATGAGCGACATGGCATCACCGGGCATATCCTCAAGAATGAAATTATGCTCCCTCTTAAAAATATCCTTTCTGACAACGCAGCACATATCGTGCAGAAGGTAGTCATACATAAACCCGACCGCTTCGCCCGGGCAGGTGCTCATCTGCATTTTGACGCTTATATCGTAAAGACCCCTTATATCGTCCTGATAGCGATAGAAGCTGTCGTTGAGCTTACTCAGATATGTGTCGCTCGTTTCCTTATGCACAGCACAGCCGCAGGACTCGTTTGTGACAAGTCTTGGCATAACGCCCATATCATCCTTCTTTATGTTGCCGTCGATATAGTCAAAGACAGCCTTACTGAGTGCGTCTGCAAGATCGCCCCAGTCGGTGCTGACCGAGGATATTTTCGGTACACTGTACTGCACCTCGTCTATCCCGTCAAAGCCGGTGACTATCGTATCCCCCGGGACTTTAAAGCCGTTAGACTGGAAAACATCAGCTACATTTATAGCCATGACGTCATTTGCACATATCACAGCATCGGGTATCTCGTCACGCTTACAAAGCTCCTGCGCTGCCGCCCGTGAGGGCTTTGCCCAGAACTCGCCGTAGCTGACCATTGTCTTTTCATCATACACAAAGCCGTTTTCTTCGACGACCTTTTTAAATATCTCCTGCCGCCTTTCGGAAAACTCATTGCCCGGTATGCCTGCCATAAAGTGAGGTCTTTTGACCTTATGATATTCTATAACATGGCGAACTATGCTCTCAAAGCCTTTTTCATAGTCAAAGTGAACACACAAAACACCCTTATGCTTACCGTCAACGCTTATCACAGGCACACCTGCCTGTTTTGACTTTTCTATTATACCGTCACAGATATGGTGGCTCTTTATCTTCTCGTCCATGACGATAACGCCGTCGAGCTTATCATAAGGGAGCAGGTCGAACACATGAGTTTCGGCGCAGCTTTCCTCCTCGTTCCAGTAGAGGTCGGTATTGAGCGTATATATGAACAGGCGGTAGTTGAATTTTGTTATATTATCATTGAGTATCCTGATAAATCTATGCAGCCCTGCATCATAGATGCGTGACGTACAGAGCGCTATTATCTTTTTGCCAAAAATCACCATTTTCACCTGCTCTTATTAAAATTTTGTCACTTATAAATATTATAACACACTGTTACAAAAATTTCAAGAGTATTACAGTATTTATTTTTGCTTTAAAAATTTATTTATCTGCCGATATATATTACAAGAATATCCTGATGAAAGGCGGTGGTGCATATGTCGGATATCATAAGCCCGGTGACGGCGGTCACGCCCTTTACAGCGCCCGAACGCATAACGACTGTCAGGCTGTCGGCGGCTGATGCAAAAGAGTCTGCAAAGACAGGCAGAGCTGACACGCTGATACTTTCAGAGGACGCAAAGAAAGCCCTTGACAAGATGAGCAAAAAGGTCGATGACTACAATGCTGCTGCTTTGGGTCTTTATGAGATGAAAACTCAGCTTGAAAGCTCAAAGGCTCAGGCGAAGGCGGAGGCTGATGCCGCTGAGGACGAGATGAAGATGCTTGAGATCGCACGGCGCTTACAGCACGGCGACAAGGTGCCTGCACAGGACGAGAGGGCACTGCTTGAATATGATGACAAGCTATATCAGGTATCTAAGCAGATAGGCATGATGAAGCAAAACGAAAAGAGAAAAGAGTACGACTCGCTCTTAGAGGAGCATGAGCCGTACGAAATGCAGGACATACCAGAGCCGGAATACCGTGAGATAGAGATCAACACAGGTGAGGGCACTGAGGTGACACCTGCTGAGATAACAGATGTACCGGTGGACTGATGCGGGAGCAGTAGAGAAGGAACTCGAGAGCGATAGGCAGCCAGCAAAGTGGTACATCTTTTTCTTTTGGCAACAGATAAGAACCCCCCGGAGGTCGTTGATCTCCGGGGGGGTTAGGTTTATAGCTTTACTTTTCAAAATACTCTCTGTACCAGACTAAGAAAGTATATATAGTCCAGATCTTTCTCCACAGGTCGGAGTTGCCGCCCTTATAGTCGTCCCAGATCTTTTTTACTTCGTCTGCATTGAAGAACTTATCAGCTGTGTGTGAGAATATCATCTCTCTTACGGATGCGTTATAATCATCATCAGCCATCCATATCCTGATAGGAACGATAAAGCCTAACTTCTTTCTGAATGCTATCTCGTCGGGCAGCACCTTTGATGCGGCTGTCCTGAATGCGACCTTATTCTGCTCATCGTTCACCTTGAAGCGTGAGGGCATACGGGAGGCTATATCAAATATACGTCTGTCGGTAAGCGGCATTCTTATTTCAAGGCCTGCTGCCTCGCTCATTTTATCGACATTCAAATAAATATCGCCCTCGAGCCATATCCGTATATCGACATCGCTCATTTTCGTAAGCGGGTCAAGACCCTCTGTTTCGTCGTAGATATGCTTTACAAGGTCTATCGGCAGCACACCCTCGACATAGTTTTTAAGGAGAGCTTTCTTCTCGTCCTCCTTCATTATATTGGTGTTGCCGACATAGAAGGTCTTTAGGTTATCGCCGTATCTTTCGGCATTGCGGTACATATTATAGCCGCCGAAAAATTCATCTGCGCCCTCGCCCGAATAGCAAAGCTTTGTATGCTTTGCAGTTTCCTTACAGGCTATGGCAAACACTATCGCCGACGCATCGCCCAGAGGCTGCTCCATATTCTTCATGACATACGGCACTGCATCAAAATACATCTGCGGTGTGATAAGGCAGCGTGAGTTTTCTCTGCCGAGAAGATCTGCGGTCTTTTTAGCAAGCGGCGACTCGTCAAATCTCTCGTCGTCATAGCCGCATGAGTCGGACATTTTCGCATCGCTCATAGCAAGCACATACGACGAATCCACACCGCCCGACAAAAAGCTCTCGGCAGTTTCTTCCGGCAGCTTTACCTGCGGCATTATCGTCTGCAAGGTAGTATGTATCTCATCTGCCCACTCTTCGAGCGTCTTGCTCTCGTCCGGCTTGAAGGTGGGTGTAAAGTAGCGTGTGAGCTTTACCTTACCGTTTTCAAATTCAAGGTAATGACCCGGCATGAGCTTTTTGACGCCCTTGAAGAAGGTATTCTCGCCTGCCACATATGTAAGCGTCATATAAAGCTGGAGTGCTGTTTCTTCAAGCTCCTTGACAAAGCCCTCGCCTTCAAGTATATCCTTTATATAGGTGCCGTAGAGCAGCTTGCCGTCTGCCGTTACATAGTAATAAAACGGCTTTGTGCCAAACTGATCTCTGACTGCGAATATCCTGCCGTCCTGCTCTATTGCGAATGCGAACATCCCATAGAGGTGATCTGCTATCTCTGTGCCCCATTTTTCAAAGCCTGCGGCAATGACAGCCTTTTCACGCTCCTTGGGGGGCAAGCTCTTATCCACTCCCAGTTCATCGCAAAGTGAGTCCCAGTTTCTGATGTGTCCACGATATGTTTTTAGCTCTGTCATAAAAACGCTCCCTTTATAAATTTTAATACATTTTATATTATATCAAAAAAATAATATGCTGTCAACTTGAATTATAGAACCCCGGGGGGCTCGCCTTAGCATCCGCTCAGGGAGCGGTTTGCTCCAAGCCTTGCGTTTCGTTACCGTGGGCGGGGGCGCTGCCCCCGTACCCCTGCAAGCCCTTTTTGAGGAAAAGGGCTTGGCGGAAAACCTTTTTGCCC
>JAFUYP010000021.1 GCA_017470535.1 Ruminococcus sp.
AGCGGTATGGGTTCGAGTGAGCGTGACCTGAAAGCTCTCTGCAAGGGTGCAACTGTCAAGGCTGGGCTTTCTGTCCACGGTGCAGAAGCTGCCGAGAGCGAAAGCAAAGTCGCTGCGTGGGCGAAGAAAAGCATATGACCGGCGCTTTGCATTGGCGAGCGCCTCGACCTAATGTGGCATCCGAGCGTGGCATCTGCCTGTCACCCGGATTCCTAAATGACCACACCGGCGAGTTTGTATGGATTCCATTTGACTGCGAGGAAAAAATGCCCTGCGCTCTCTACACCCACAAATCCGATAGCAGGAAGTTCGTGCTGGATTTTGTAAGGCTCGTTCAGAAGACTTACGAGGGCAGCTACCTTAAAGTTTAGCGATTAAATTTTTCTATCGGTTATTTAAGGCAACACCGCACAAAGACCGCCTGAGAGCTTTGCGGTGTTGCCTTAATAATACGAAATTCATCGTCATTTCCACCAAAGCCAATTTGAAAGTAACTCTCAAATGTGAATTGTTTGTAAAAAATATCCTGCCGTATTGACAGCGAGTGAATTCTGTGATATAATCTCAAATTGATAGTTACTATCAATTTGGGGCGTAGAGAAGACTTCTGCCATGACCGCAGCATCGTGCTGACGTGAGTATGCAAAGACTGTAAATAAACAGAAAGGAGGATCTGAGATGAGAAATACAAAAACAAGGTTATTGGCTTTTGCTATGGCACTGTTCTTCGGTATTATCATTTTAGGCTCTCTTAGCATTATTGCCGCAGAAGCAGTACACGATTGTGACGGCGAGGAATGCTCTGTCTGTGAGCTGTTGCAGCAGTGCGAAAGGCTGCTGACAAGCTCGGGGTCGGCTCTTAGCACCTGCGCTTCACACTTTGCGATCATTCTTGCATTAATAGCTGTACTTTTGTGCGGCAGAGTTTTTGGCAGAATAAATACACTTATCTCTCTTAAAGTGGAGCTTCTGAGTTAAATAACTGATAACAACACACCTTTGCCCTTAAAGGGCTTGTTTCTCTGTGCCTGAAAACGCACAGGGCGGCTTTGGTGTGTCTTTTTGCATTTTAGAAATTATCGGTATTTGATTCGGAGGTACATTATGTTTAAGATAAAATCAACACTTGCAGCATTTCTCGGCGCTGCTATCACATTAACATCAGTCGGCTGCGGCTCATCTGACAGCAGCTCATCAGGCTCGTCAGGCTCGGCAGCATCGGGCGCAGACAGCAAGGGGCTTAAAATAGTCTGCACTATCTTCCCCGAGTATGACTGGGTAAGAGAGATCCTCGGTGACAAGGCATCATCGGCAGAGCTTACATATCTTCTTGACAGCGGCGTCGATCTTCACAGCTATCAGCCCACAGCGGAGGATATACTGAATATTTCCTCCTGCGATATGTTTGTCTATGTAGGCGGCGAGTCCGATGAATGGGTAGAGGACGCACTTTCTCAGGCTGCAAATAAGGATATGAAGGTCATCAACCTTATGGAGGTAATGGGCGACAAGGCAAAGGTCGAGGAGCTTAAAGAAGGAATGCAGGAAGGCGAACACGAGCACGAGCACGAAGAGGGTGAAGAAGAACACGACGAAGAGCACGAGGAAGAGGAACACGACGAAGAGCACGACGACGAGGAGCACGACGAGGAAGAGCATGAGCACGAGCATGAAGAGGGCGAGGAGGAATACGACGAACACGTCTGGCTCTCGGTGCACAATGCTAAGATACTCTGTGCAGAGATAGAGAAAAACCTTGAGGCTCTCGACCCCGGCAGCAAGGACAGCTACAAGGCTAATCTTGATGCCTATGCCGCAAAGCTGGATACTCTTGACAACGACTTCAAGACACTGTTTGAGAGTGCAGATAATCCTACCCTTATTTTTGGTGACCGATTCCCGTTCAGATATTTCGTTGATGATTACGGCGTTGATTATTATGCGGCATTCGTAGGCTGCTCTGCTGAAACTGAAGCCAGCTTTGAAACGATCACCTTCCTTGCAGAAAAGCTCAACGAAACAGGCAACGATACAGTTTACACGATCGAAAACTCCGACGGCAAGATCGCCGATTCTATAATCAATTCTTCAAAGGATAAAAATCAAAGCGTAGCAAAGCTCAATTCCGTGCAGTCAGTTTCCAAGGAAGAGATCGAGAACGGCACGACCTATCTCGGACTTATGCAGGAAAACTATGAAACGCTCAAAGCAGATCTCGGGTAAGGCGGTGGATAATATGAAAAAGAAACCTATTATCCTTATAACCGGCTATCTCGGCTCGGGCAAGACAACGCTTATGCAAAAGCTGCTCGAGCAGGAGCAGCGGCGCATAGCCCTTATCGTAAATGATATGGGCAGCATAAATATCGACGCTGCTAAGCTCGGCAGAGATGCTAAAAATGTAGTAGAAGTAGAAATGGTAGAGATGCAAAACGGATGTATATGCTGCACGCTGCGTGATGAATTTATAAGCCAGATAGAGCGTATATCCAAAGAGCCTGAGATAGAAGCGATATTTGTTGAGGCGTCAGGCATAAGCGAGCCCTCTGCGATAGCAGGCTCATTCCTCGTTTATCAGGAGGAAAATCCAGATACAAATGTGTATTTAAGCTCAATAGTTTCGGTAGTTGACACCGACCGTATATACAGAGAATTCTTAGGCGAGCTTACCGATGAGGAGGAGCATCAGGAGGACGATATAGTAAACCTTGTGATAGACCAGATAGAGTTTTGTGACCTGATAGTTTTAAATAAGACCGACCTGCTTTCTCTTACCCAGCTTGATGAGGTAAAAAAGGTGCTGCGTGACTATCAGACCAAAGCACCGATGATACCCTCGGTAAACGGCAGTGTTGACCCGAAGCTCATTATGCACGGCAGGGAGTTCAACTATGATGAGGTGCTGGATTCATCTGCGATACAGCGTGCCCTTGAAGCCAATGACCCGGAAGAAGCGGCTGCCTGCGTTGACGAATATGGCATATCCTCCTTTGCCTTTGAGGAACGCAGGCCCTTCAACCGTGAGAGGTTCGAGCAGCTTGTGAGCGATTACCCGAAGGAGCTTATCCGCACAAAGGGATATATCTGGTTCTCGGACGATGACGAGCATATCCAGCTCTTTGAGCAGGCAGGCAGAAACTGTGCCCTGACACAGCTCAACGAGTGGATGGCGAGCTACCCGAAGGACGAGCTTGAAGCTATGTTTGAAACGTTCCCGGACTTAAAGGACGACTGGGACGAGCGCTACGGAGACCGCATAAATCAGCTCGTTGTGATAGGAAAGGGCTTTGAAAAGGCAAGGATCGTCAGCCTGCTGAATGAATGCCTGGAGGCTGTATAAATAATAAAAACACAGAGTGTGCAGGAGCTTTTTTGCACACTCTGTTTATGTAAAGGGTGAAAATATGAACGAAACTGAATATAAGCCTGTTTATCTGATACAGGGCTTTCTTGAATCGGGAAAGACGAGCTTTATACAGAAGCTGCTTGAAAATGGAGCGTTTGCTCAGGGTGAAAGAATGCTTGTCATACTTTGTGAGGAGGGCGAGGAGGAGCTTGATGAGAGCCGCTTTGCCGGGAACGGGAGTGTTACGGTAAGGCTTATCGAAAGCAGGGACGAGCTTAGCAAACCAAATCTTTTACGCCTTGCAGACGAATGCTCGGCACAGAGGATAGCGATAGAATATAACGGAATGTGGCACCTTGCAGACCTTGTATCAGCAATGCCCGATGACTGGGCGGTATTTCAGGCAGTCACGATCATAGATGCAGGCAGCTTCAGGTTATATCAGACCAACCTAAAAAGCCTTGTCACAGACAAGCTGAGTGTCAGCGATGTTGTGATGATAAACCGCTTTGAAGGGAATATCCCGCAGGACGAACTTCATACTGCGATACGTTCCGTCACACGCAGGGCAGGGATATTTTATATGTTCGATGACGAACACGTCGAGCAGGACGATAAAGAAGACCCATTGCCCTATGATCTGTCACAGGACAGCTTTGAGGTCAGGGATAAGGATTATGCTGTTTTTTACAATGATATTCTTGCCGACTGCGAAAAATACGACGGCAAGACCGTGACCTTCAAGGGAATGATCTCCCATACTGACAGCCTGCCCGATGACCTGTATGTGATAGGCAGATTCATAATGACCTGCTGCGAGGCTGATATGAAATTCTGCTGCCTTGCTGCGAGGTACACGGGCACACTCACCGCCGAGGGGGAGCATTGGGTCAGAGTAAGCGCAGAGATAGTTATAATGAAAAAAGAAACAACACAGTATTTTCCGACATTGTCGGTAACTGCGATAGAGGACACCGAGCCGCCCGAGGAGAGGATAGCAGTTTTCATGTGATATGCAGATAAGAGATAGCTGCGCTCAACTCCGGTAAAAAACTCTCATGATCGCTGTGATATGTATATATCCTGAATCTCAAAAGGACGCAATACCCTGCTCGGTATAGCGTCCTTTATTATCTTGCTGACTTGTTCATCTGCTCTGTCTGTCATTCGTTTAATAAGTCAAGCTCCGTGCGGAGCTCTATCAATATAACGTGTAAAAATTCACATCATATTAATGCTATGTTCATCACAAACTCACCCAAATGACCCACTATATATGTAAAGACCTGTCAGAGAGGAGGTATTAAATGGACGGCATCAATGAAAGGTTTGAGTATATCTATGAGCAGACAAAGCATGAGATTTATAGATATATCGCAGTAAAATGCAGATGTATAGACGATATTGACGACCTGTTTCAGGATACATATGTGAGCGTCTATCAGTATCTTAAAAACGGCGGCGATATAACCGAGCCGGCAGGCTTTGTAAAAACTGTTGCCAAAAGAACTCTCGGGCGTTACTATGGTCTGCTCAAAAGACTAAAACTTATAGAAGAACGGCTGTCGTCAGTCGAGATAAAAGCCGATGACCACGACGAGCTTGTCGATGTCATAAACGAGCTTGTAATGAAAGCACCACCGATGACGCAGAAGATATTCTTTATGCGGCATAGCCTTCAGATGCCGTTTGATGAGATAGCCGATAGACTTGATATGAAGACCAATACAGTGCAGAAGATATATTACCGTACAACGGATAATATCCGCAGACGTCTTGAAAAGGAGGAGCTTTTATGAATAACAGACTTGAATATCTGCTTGACGAAGCATTTAAAAAGCACCATGATACCGGAATACTCACACAGCGCTTTGACCCCGAAAGAACTAAAAACACCGCAAGGGTCACAGGAAGATATTCGCCTGTTTTGGCGGCAGTTTCAGCAGTTGTTGTCCTTGCTCTTGTTTTTGTAGGTATCAGCCGTATGAAAACAGAGCCTGAACCACGGGTGATAACATCAAGTATACCCTCCGAAAGCGTTTCAAAGCCTGACAGTACACCGGTCGATGAGAGCAGCGTGCAGGACACCGCTCCCGACCCTGCGCCAAAGCAGGAGACCTACGCCGAGCTTGAACTCCATGTAAATGAAAGACCCGTCTATACATGGGACGAGATAGAAAAACTCACTGAAAGGGGAACTATAAAATATGAGCGCTTCGGCAGACAGAAAATAGATGTGGAAAAATATGCAAATGAGCTTAAAAACAGTAAGAAAGAGTATAATACATTGCAAAACAAGAGCTTTGTCTACCATATGATGCTCAATAGTATAGACTATTATACCAGAGCAAAGGGCGAGATGACATATGCCTTCAATGCCGATGAGCCGTTTTATTATTATTTTGAAACAGATATGGAAAAAGGAATGTCATATGAAAGCTGCTCCGGTTCAGATCGGCTCATCAACGAGCGTTATTATTCTGATAATGAATTAGTTGAGATAAATGCAGACACAGGCGAGATCAGTCATACTTTGAGGTCTGCCACCCCCGTTGAATGGGTCATCAGCGATAACGACAGACTTGTCTTAAACACCGACGGCGAACCGGTCGCACTTCACCGAAACGACCTGACAAACCTGGGCGTGTCCGGCAATTCCTGCCTGTCTCCGTGGAGCTATGCAACAAAGTACCTTTCAGACTTTGACTGCTGGAACATCACAGGTACTAAAACAGTCCTTGACAGAACAGCCGTTACACTTGCAGGAACTGTGGGCGAGAATACCTTTGATATGACGATCGACCTTTATACAGGAATAATGCTCGGAGTAAACGAATACGACGAAGCCCGAAATAAGACCGGCTATGCCTGCGCTGTCAGCCTTTCGGTCGATGATGATTTTACAGTAAGAGAGTATACTGAAAAATAAAGGCAACACCGCACGACCACCGGCTCACGCCTTTGTGTGCCATCTGCTTGCATATTTTCCGTCATATCGCCCAAATTTACCTTGAAATACGACAGTATTCCTGCGGTAAATTTAGGCAATCTGACGAAAAATCTGACGGCGCATCTGACACACAATGGTCGTGCGGTGTTGCCTAAAATAACAAAGACCGCCTTTATCCGGCGGTCTTTTGATATATGTCCAATTTTTAGTACAGCTCAGGCAGCTCGTCAAGAGTCACCGCAAAGGGACTGTCATAGACTTTTTTCAGGTACTCAAAGGTGTTGTATTCCTCCGTCAGAGAGAAGACCTTAGACCAGGTCATGTAGGTCGTCCAGCCGGTACCGAGCGAGTGTATCTCCTCGGGGTCGGGGAGAGTGCCTGTCTCACCTAACAGTGCGATCTTAGGCGCATCTGTAAATGAAATAAGCTCCCTGTATTCCTTGTCATTGGCGGTGTGGACGTGCTTTTCGGGGTATAGGTCACGGGATATGATGTCAACGCAGTCGTCGCCCGGATAATACTCCGCCTTCGCCGAATTGAATACCCATATCAGGTCATCAAGTCCGTGTGTGACGACAAAGCGCTCAAACATTATCCTCCAGAGCGCTTTGAAGACCTCAGCCCCCTTAGCGCCCCACCAGAACCAGTCGCCCTCGCATTCATGGAACGGTCTCCACAGTATCGGCACGCCCTTTTCCCTGAATGGTCTGAGCAGTGCCGCAAAATGATCTATGTCCTGTAACAGAGCTTTGTTTTCCTTAGTTCCGGGCGTTACTGCAAGCGACGCATCAAAATCCGTGTTGACAGTAAAAAACGACTTGCTCCTGCCGCCGAGCGGAGAGAACCAGTGCAGCGTCATAGTGATAAGCCCCTTTTTCTCTGCCCACTCCCACGCCTTTTTGAGAGTGCCGTTGTTTTCAAGCACCTCAGTCATGCACTCATCATCTGTGTCGGTGAAGTTGATGTTCGGCGAATAGGATAGCAGCTCAAACCCCAGCAGCGCCGGCTCTTTTCCGGTCACACGCTTTATAGTTTCAAGCTCCTCCATTGCCATAGTCTGTGTGTGCTGCCCGGTGACTACCTTGTCGCCCGATATGCCGGAGAGATATTTTAAAACGTTTCTTACGCCTTCCTGTGAGTTTTTTACCACTGGCTCATATATTTTATTGCTCATAATGTCAGCTCCTTTTGATTTTTTATCATTATAACATACCCTTTGCCATACTGCAATAACATATTCTATATAATTTTTGATTTTTATGCAACAAAAAACGTTTTAGTAAGGTATTACTTATGAAAACAAAAAAATATGAGGTGAATAAAAATGCCAAAGAAAACCGATAAGAAAAACAAACAGACCGCCTGCGTGACGGTCTGTTAGTTCATATCAAATTATTTCTTTTTCTTCTTTGATGCTAACAAAGCGGCTATTGCCAGCGCCAGAGTGCCTGAACCTGCGGCAAGCGCACCTGTCTTCGGGTTGGTCGTAGCGGTGCTGCCTGATGTTGTATCTGAATTGTCAGACGATGCGTTTGTGTTGCCCTTGGAGTCATTATCCTTGCTTTCCTTGCCGGTATCCTCTTTGGTATCCTCGTCTTCGTCTTCGTCGGACTCTTCATCATCTGAGCCTTCTTCGTCGTCAGACTCTTCGTCCTCGTCGCCGGAGTCTTCGTCCTCATTCACAGGCTCTTCGTCCTCTTCGTTTTCCTGAGCGTTCTCATCGTCGGTGTTTTCCGGTGTCTGAGTATCTTCTTCGTTGTTTTCGTTTTCAGGGTCTGTGTTCTCCTGCTCCTCTGCCTTTTCAGTCTGTACAGTGAACGTCAGATCCTCCGGGAATATAGCCGGGCGCTCCTCGTCGATATATACCCCCATGAATTTGATCCTTGCAGTGCTCTCTATGCTGCCTGCCTGGGCGTCCTCCTCGGTAACTGTGTACTCATAAGGGATCTCTAAGACCTTACCGGGAGCCAGCTCGTCGATGGCAGCGTCCTTGTTGTCCTCGCCGATCATAAACTGCTTACCGTTGATGGTCAGCTCTATCTCACCGTTGCCGTCAAGCTCTGCGATAGTCTTATCAGCGTCAATATTGTATTGCACCTTGATAACACCCTTGAGTACATCTCCTGCCTTGTAGCTCTCCTGCTCATCGACAGGCTTATTTGAAACTGAAATGTACTCTGTTTCGGGGTAGCTTCTTACAGCGAAGTTATCATACTCAAAGCCGTCATTGTTCAGGTCCTTGTTTAGAGCTTTAAGCTCGGTGATGACATCAGCCCAGTCGTTCCACTCATCGCCGCTGCCGACAAAGCTCTCGCCCTTGTTGACTACTGCCTTGGTATAGTTTGTAGAAGGAGTATACTTCGCAGGGTCGCCTCCTGCATCGAGATAACGCTCGTGCTCATAAGGCTCATAATATTCTTTACCCTGCTTGTTCATATCTCTGCTGATGTTGATCTGATAGCCGTCAGGATCCTTGATCGTAACAACTACGGAATACTTTTCTCCCTCTCTGAGCGACAGTGATCTGCCCATATCTATCATATGATAGCCGATATAGTTGAAATGCTCTGTGCTCTGTGCGAACAGCTCGCCGTCAACAGGAGAAGATGCGTTATCGCTCAGCTTATAAACGCTGTATTCAACATCGCTCTCGGCAGATGTCACCTCAACACCGATAAATCTTACTGCGCAGTTATTCTCAGCGGTAAATACGCTTGCCATGCTGATCTCGTCTTCCATAGTGACCCTGTTTTTTCCGACAGTAGGCAGGAAGTCGTACATATCTATATTCTTCAGGAGAAATGAATCAGGATCGGTATCGAAATTGAAGCTCTCAGCCAGACACATACTCTGATCATAGTATGATAACCAGAAATATCCGTCGCCGCCGTTGCCCCAGTAATTGTTGTTCTTCGGGTCAGATTCATCGTCGTGCCCCCAGCTGTTCTTCACGAGCCACGCTCCGTCGCCGCCGATAGTTCCGTTGGGGTCGTTGAAGTTTTCCTTGGAGAAGTTATCGTCATAACCGACTATACATACAGCGTGATTGGAAGGCACCGGCTTGTTGACTGACTCAGGGTCAGACGGATCATAGGTCTTGTCATAGGTGTACTGAGCCCATATAGCAGCATCTGCAATATTGCTGGTATGGTTTCCGTCCTTGTCAACAAAGTTCAAATATCCGCCGTCACTGGCGACCTGTCCCGGCTGTGACTGGTCTGCGTGGAAGCCGACAGCAACACCTCTGCCGTTTACAAGCTCTCTCTTTATAGCCTCAACACCGGCAGGATTATAGACATATTCCTTGTTCTCATTTACAACAAAGGTCGGAGGAAGAATGTTTCCGTCCTTCAGGAAGTATGCGCTGCTGAAACGGCCTGATTCGTCAAGAGTCCAGTCAACGAGCTCCTTTGCATATATAAACATATATTTCTTGCCGATATTATCCTCTGAGGGGTTCTCGATAATGGCTTGAAGTCCATTGACCGTTGTGAGCTCATAGTCGGGGAATTTTGCGAGCTGTTCTTCAATGAGCGCATCTGCATCATCTTTGTTGACGACCTGCCTGAAAAGCGCATCTGCAGCAGTGTTATCCTTACTGTGATCGCCGGTGATCTCCTTGCCGCCTATAATGATCTCTATAGATCCGGCTGTTTCATCACTTGTCTGGTAGGGGAAATCCCCTTCCAATGCAGGACCTATGCCTGCCGAATAAAGTGTATTTACAACGGGATACTGGCCGCCCCTGTTATAGACCTTATTGCTGATCGTTTCCGCTGTATCTCCCTCGGCAATACCTAAATAGTAGCCCTCTCCTGCCTGCGATTGATACTTTCCGCTTTCCTCAGTCAGCGGCGTATAGGTGTACCAGGCAAGATGCTTTTCTGAGAAGTCAAAGAGGAACTTGCGCCAATCGTTTTCGGGGTCGTTGTAGTCCATGTCTTTTGCATATGCAAGGCTTATCTCGGCAGCAGCAGTACCGCCGAAGCTCCAGCAGGTGCCCCACGGGTTCTGCAGCTTGACGGGCGAAACATAATTCTTTCCGTCAACATTACGAAGATCGAACTTCTCAGGCAGATCGACCTTATCCATCACCGGGGTATTGTTATCCGTGATCGAAAGCAGCTCACTCATACCTGCATCACGGTAAGAGGTGTTTTTATTGATCTCATGCATTTTCAGATCACTTTCATGAACAGCCTCAACAATGTCGCTCATTGAGTAAGCCTCGGCGCTCAGTACCGAATATGGTACAGGCAGCGAGCCTGCATAGCCTGCCGCAAGCACCAGTGCAGTCAGTGCTGCTGCGCTCTTACTGATTATTTTCATTTTTTCTCCTCCTTGATATTATAATGATGTCTGTGCTGTGTGACATTTCCGGTCTTACCCTTCACAGCTGAAAGATATGTAAAAATATCTATTATAAATTTACCATATATTGCGTAAAATGTCAAGAGTATGTGATATTATTTTAATTTTATAACTAAATAATATAGGCGTAAAAACTAACAAGCCCGTGACCGATAAGACGAATACCCATATAGAAGTTTTGCCCCCAAGCGTTTATGCGCTTAGGGGCATTATATTTATACGGTTGATAAGATAAATTAGAATTTAAGGCAACACCGCACAGAGATTGCGGTGCAGATACGCAGTCAGATTTTTCGGCAGATTGTGCAGAAATTTTGCAGGCATACTGACGTATGTCAAAAAATTTATGTGCAAGATGCCGGAAAATATGCAAGTATATGCGCTGCAAAGCCGTCAGGCGGTCTTTGTGCGGAGTTGCCTTAATGCTCTATGATTTTAAGGTCAATGCTATTATTTACCGATAAACGAACTCTTCCACCGATAGGAAAAGAGAACATCGGAAATACATGACCGAAATCTACACCAAATACAATTGGAATGTCAGGAGATACTTTGTCCTTGACGATTGCTTTTACAATATCTTCGGTCATTTTGCAGCTTTCATCAAATCTGCCGAACACGATTCCTCTTATCGTGTCTGCTCCGCTGATTTGAAGAAGCGATTGCAGATTACGGTCAAATTCGCACACGAAGTAATCGCCCATGATATTATCATCTTCAAGGAACAATACTCTATTTTCAATCTCAGGCATATAAGGCGTACCCTGTAATAGATTCAACGTACAAAGATTTCCTCCTATTATCTCGCCCTCACATTTTCCTTTCTGAATGACTGTATAACTTTGCGAAGCTGCTGACGGTGTGACAGCGAAAGGAGCGTCACTCATTATACATTCCGAAAAGTATTTTTCCGTATATTCACGCTCGTTAAGAAATCCGAGTGCCGCAAGGTGAGGTGCATGGTATGTCACCAAGCCCGTTTTTGCATAAACGGCATTAAGTAAAGCTGTTATATCCGAATATCCGCAAAGTATCTTCGGATTTGCTCTTATCAGCTCATAATCAAGATACGGCAATATTTCATTTGCATTAAATCCACCGATACAAGCCATTACTGCCTTGACGTTTTTATCTGCAAATGCTTCATGTATATCATCGACACGAGAGCGAATAGACGAAGATAAAAACATATTAGTTTCTCTGCAATTTTTGGAAAAGGTTACATTGAAGCCCTTGTCCTTCAGAAAAGTGAATGCGCTGTCATAAATATCAGGACGAACCCTCGTCAAACTGCTTGACGGAGCGATAATTCGAATCTCATCTTCTGGGTTCAATTTTTGGGGTATCATTCTGTCACCGCCTTATTAAATTCCGATTTATGTTCGTTAAAATTATAGCATAACATTGCTGCATTGTCAATAAAAACGCCATAGTACTTCTGACTGTAAATCAGAAATACTATGGCTTAAAACTTCTATATGAGTATCTTTCTTAATAGCCACGAGCTTGTTTTTTGCTGCCTATATTATATCATCTCCGCACCGGCTTCTCCTTCACGCCTGAAACGAATCATATTCCGGTTGTAGCCGGTAGTCACAAGATACGCTTTTTCCTCATGTGACTCCATCAGACCGCTGAGTACCATACTGCTCAGCCCTTCTACACGAAGATCAGGGTCAGTGAGGTCAAACAGTTTTCCCGAATCACGTTCGATGATAAGGACCGAGTCGTCCTCAAAGAAAAGGGATAGCTCGATTAGAACAGGCTTTTTTGCCTGCCTGTTCTTTTCTATAACAGTCAGACCTATCTCTTCAACAAATAGCGCAGCACGCAGCGCTTCTTTCTTCAGATACCCATGCGATAACAGGGTGTCTTTCGTTTTCTCTGAGAGCTTGCCGGCGCTTTCCTCGGTCAGCTTGTCGTCCATTACGACGATCTCAGACTCCATATCATTCAAAAGAAACGGGAAATTGTCCTTTCCGAAGCGCAGATATACAAAGATAAGCGCAGCTATCAGCGTCAGAAGCGGCGAAACGACAAATCCTGCCCACATACCGTTCATACCGAATAGCATACCTCCGACGATCGGGAGCCCCATATACAACGCACCGTTTTGTAAGCAGGCGATACACGTTGCCATTCTGATATGGTCGATGAGCATATAGTATGAGGTCGTAAGGGAGACTGCGCTCACAAAAGTAAACCCGAGTGATACTATCCTTATCGCCGACATCGCCGGTCCAAGTGCTGTATTGTCTGTGGTCCCGAAAAGAGCACAGAACTGTCTTGCAAAAATACAGATAAGTGCAGTCGCTGCCATGCCCTGTATAACCGCCGCTTTCGCTCCCGACTTCATAACTCTTTTGATAAGGCATGGATTTTTTTCTCCGAAATATGTACCGATGAGCGGCTGCATCGCCATACCGACGCCGTCGAGTACCACACCGAATTCGATCAGACTGACGACCACTGCAAGAGTGATAAGCCCGGGATCGCCGTAATTCCTTGAAACAAATCCGATAAGAACATAGTCCATAAGCGCCCAGCACAGATATACCGATGAATCTACGATGCTGTACCGTGACGTCATAAGGAAGTCCTTAAACGAAAGATGCCACACAAAACTAAGCGTGTTCCCTTTGCGGAAGAAATGCCATATGCAGGCAAAGATGCCGAGCGCATTTCCGATGATAGAGCCGAGGATTATACCTGTCATTCCCATAAGTCTTGCAAGAATGACGGAGCATACGATATTCCCGCCGATCTGGAATACATAGCAGATATTGTTGCACAATTCGTCTCCGTCGCTGTAAACCATTTGTTCAAGATAGAAAATAACGATAGTCAGCAAAGCATTTACCGGAGTGAGCATATAGTATTTCAGCGCCTGTTCCCTGATCTCTCCCGAGACACCGTTGATGCTGAAATAAACGTCCTGTATCAGGAAGATAGCGAGCGCAGATAACAGCCCGATCGAAAGACTTATTATCAGTCCCTGACTGTATATCTCGTCAGCCCTCTTCTTTCTCATAGCACCGACTTCTCTTGAAAAAACAATACCCACTCCGGTCGAACAAAGGTCGCCGAAAAAGGTCACGAACCCTGTTATGGGCGTGATCGCATTGATCGCCGCAACTCCTGATTTGCCGACAAAATATCCTGCTATGATACTGTCACAAAGCAGCATGATGTACATGACAGCTTTTGTAAAAATACCCGACAAAAGCATAGAACGGAATTTCCGTTCGCAAAATCCATTCATAATAATGAAACCTGCCTCACATAATATACTGTTGACTGTAAACGTATTTCATCTCATCTAACATATTTTTTACCATGAAGATGCCCAGACTGCCGATCGGTCTTTCCTCTCCGGAGAGCATAATATCGGCGTCGGGCAGTGTGCTGACAAATCTAAGGACTTCGTCCATACGCTCGACCTCAGCGGGGATTCTCAATACTTGTTCCTTGGAGTATTATTGCTCCGATCGAGAGTGATTTTTATATCACCCGTCTTTGCGTTTCTGATATGATTTAATTATACAATATCTTTACTTGCAAGTCAAGAGCGAAAAGATACGGCTGCATACTCCTCGACCTCGGTGTGTGCAAGCAGATAGTCCGCATGATCCTTGACGGAATAGGTGTATTCCTTGCCGGACTTCTCGCCGTCAACGAGCTGTGCGGTGTTGCCTATATTATTTAGACCCACTTAACATAGGTTTAACCTTTCGGTACTGTTTAAATTAACATTGACCTGCTATAATGATAATATCAGGAGTGTGATAATATGCTGATATATATAGTTGAAGATGATGATAATATCCGTGAGCTTGAAGCATTTGCAATGAAAAACAGCGGCTATGATACCCGGTGCTTTGCAAGCTCCAAAGAGTTCTGTCAGACGATAGCACAAGCTGTTCCCGACCTTATTTTGCTTGACATCATGCTGCCGGGCGACGACGGACTGACGATACTTAAAAAACTGCGTGATGACCCCGATACCGAAAAAATACCGGTCATCATTATTTCCGCAAAGACGACAGAGCTTGACCGTGTGAAAGGTCTTGACCTCGGTGCAGATGATTATTTGTGTAAACCATTCGGCGTTATGGAGCTTGTCAGCCGTGTGAAGGCAAGGCTTAGAGGGAAAAGCCGCAGCCGGGAATACCGGTATGCTGAGATACTGCTAAGTGAGGACACCAGAAAGGTTTTCATATCAGGCAGACAGACAGAGCTTACCTACAAGGAATTTGAACTGCTCAAAACTCTTATAAAAAGCCCCGGAAAGGCTTTTGCCCGTGACTATCTCATTGATACGATATGGGGGCAGGAAAGCACAGGGCGTACCCTTGATGTTCATATCCGTACTCTGCGAGCTAAGCTCGGTGAGTGCGGAAGATATATAAGGACTGTCCGCAACGTAGGCTACAAGCTGGATAAGGACGAGTGATATGGAAAGAAAGATAAATCTGCACCTGTTCTATATGGGTGTCGTAACTGCGATAATAGGAATACTTATCACGACCGTTACCTATTATCATTTCTTCCGTAAGGAGGTCGAGGAAAACCTTGCACATGAATGTCATCTGGTCGCACAGTGCTATGACAGCGGTGAACCGATCGCCGAACTTGACCGCTTCACAGGCGAGGACTTCCGTATAACACTTATAGAAAAAGACGGTACAGTCCTGTTTGAGAGCAGCGCCGATCCGCAGGAAATGCCAAATCACCTTGACCGCCCCGAGATCAGATCCGCTATCGAAAACGGAACAGGTACAGACACACGCTTCTCCGATACCATAGGTGCAGAGGATCATTACTATGCCCTGCGCCTTAGTGACGGGAATATACTCAGGGTGTCCATTCAGGCGGATTCTATCTTTTCGCTGTTTGAGCGCTCCCTCGTTATCATACTTATCATCGTGTTGGGTATCATTATCGTTTCACTTCTTGTGTCCGTAAAGCTGACAAACAATCTGATAGCACCGTTTCGCAGGATACCCGAGCTTATCCGGACAAATGCCCCGCCCGAGGAAAGCGGTTTATACCCCGAAGTCATTCCACTTGTGGAGGAGATACGCAGTGCCAGAAATGCACAAAGCGAAATGCGGCAGGAGTTTACGGCAAATGTATCTCACGAGCTGAAAACACCGCTGACCTCTATTTCGGGCTATGCAGAGCTGATAGAGTCGGGAATGGCGCAGGGTGAGGACAGCGTGAAGTTTGCAGGCAAGATCAGAAAAGAGTCTGACCGTATGCTTGTGCTCATCGGCGACATACTGCGGCTTTCCGAGCTTGACAGCATCGGTGACACGCCCCTTGATGATGAGGTAGACCTGAAAGCCGTTGCCGAGGATTGTAAAGAACGTCTGACACAGCAGGCGCAGAGCCGTGGTATCAGGATAACTGTCAGCGGAGAAAGCACGGTCATCACAGGCAGCAGGACGGAGATCAGTGAGCTTGTTTACAACCTTGTGGATAATGCGATAAAGTATAACCGTGAGAACGGCAATATAGAAATAGAGATCGCTGACAAAAAGCTGACCGTGACCGACACGGGGCTTGGTATACCGCAGGAGAGTATCCCCCGTATATTCGAGCGCTTTTACCGCATCGACAAAAGCCGCAGCCGTGCAAAGGGCGGCACGGGGCTTGGACTGTCAATAGTTCGGCATATCGCAGAGCATCATGGAGCTAAGATAGATGTGGAAAGCTCGGTAGGTGTGGGAACAAGCATAATAGTTTCATTCAGATAGGAGAATAAAATGAACATCTTTTCAATATGTACTTTATGCGGAGGACTTGCCTTTTTCCTGTTCGGTATGCACGTTATGTCACAGAGCTTAGAGAAAATAGCAGGCGGCAAGCTGGAAGCGACTCTCAAAAAAATGACCTCCAATCCGTTCAAGAGCCTTGCCCTCGGCGCAGGCATCACGATAGCTGTGCAGTCCTCGTCGGCTATGACGGTAATGCTCGTCGGACTTGTCAATTCGGGCATCATGCAGCTTGAACAGACCGTCGGCGTTATCATGGGTTCAAATATCGGCACAACACTGACGGCGTGGCTGTTAAGTACCGCCGGGATAGAGAGCGACAATGTGCTGATCTCAATGCTCAAGCCCGAAAACTTTGCCCCGATAGTTGCTCTTATCGGCATTATCATGATAATGATGAGCAAAAAGAAAAAGCGTCAGGACATCGGCACGATCATGGTGGGCTTTGCAGTGCTTATGTTCGGTATGGAGCTGATGAAGGACGCAGTTTCGCCGATCGCTGAAATGAAGGGCTTTACTGATCTTTTGACCGCTTTTGAAAACCCGCTTCTGAGCGTAGCATTCGGTGCTGTGTTTACAGGTGTGATACAGTCCTCAGCGGCTTCTGTGGGCATTTTGCAGGCGCTTTCCCTGACAGGCACGATCTCTTACAGAATGGCTATCCCGATCATCATGGGACAGAATATCGGCACTTGTGTGACGGCGCTGATTTCCTCCATAGGCGTCAACAAGAACGCCAAGCGAGTTACCGTGGTGCATATGTCGTTCAATATCATAGGTACTGTCGTTTGCCTTGCAGCGTTCTACGGAGTTGATGCAGTCATTCATTTCAGCTTCGTGGACAAGCCCATCGGTGCGGTGGAGATCGCCGCAGTTCATTCCATTTTCAATATCGTCACTACGCTGATACTCCTGCCTTTCTCGGGTCAGCTTGTAAGACTTGCCAAAAAGCTGATACACGATTCCAAAGAAGCCGAAGCTTCCGTTATGCTTGACAAGCGCCTTATCGCCACACCGCCCCTCGCTGTTTCACAGTGCAGGGAAAAGACAGTCGAAATGGCACAGGGCGCAAGGGACGCACTTCATGAAGCACTCAGGGCAATGTTTGATTATTCAGACAAGGCTGTGCTGAGCGTCGAGGAAAAGGAGCAGCTCCTTGATGAAATGGAAGACCAGCTATCCACGTTCCTGCTTGAATTATCCGCAGTCAGCCTGACAGACAAGGACAGCCGTACTGTCACCGAGCTTCTGCACACGATCAGCGACTTTGAGCGTATCAGTGACCACGCAATGAATATGATCGGTATAGCGCAGGAAATGGAGCGAAACAGCCAGAGCTTTTCAGACGGTGCCAGAGCAGATTTCTCTACGCTTTTTGCTGCCCTGACAGAGATCACAGAACTTACTGTACGGTCGTTTGAAAATAATGATACCGAGCTTGCGCTGAATGTCGAACCGCTCGAAGAAGTCATCGACGATCTCACCGCTGCGATAAAGGATAAGCATATCGACAGACTTCGTAAAGGCGAATGCAGCCCTGAGCTGGGCGTTTACCTGTCCGATCTGCTCATAAACTGCGAGAGAGTGTCCGACCATTGCTCCAATATCGCAGTATCTATCATCCAGATCGCAAAGTCAAGCATGAGGAGCCATGTATATCTGAGCGAACTGAAAGCACAGCGCTCCGAGCAGTTTATCGGCGCTTACAATTCGTATCATGAAAAATACAGGCTCTCTGCATGACCTGCTGTTTCAGATTATGTCATAAAAATACCCGACCTCACGCCATTTGCGTAAGATCGGGTATTTTCTCTGGTGGAGCATACCGGACTTGAACCGGTGACCCCCACACTGCCAGTGTGATGCGCTACCAACTGCGCTAATGCCCCGCTTGAAGCAAGAAGATAAGAGCAAGAGTATGCTCCCCCCCGGCTTCGTAAAAAACAGCCCCTGCGTAATGCAGGGGCGATATGGCGGAGACGGAGAGATTCGAACTCTCGAGCCCGTTAAGGGCTAACGCATTTCGAGTGCGCCCCGTTATGACCACTTCGATACGTCTCCATTGATAACTATAATATTATATCATATACTTTGTCAAAATGCAATAGCAGGGCGGCTGAATTAACAGAAAATTAATATCTTTACAAATCGTTAAAAACTATTGAAATTTATGAAATAATGTGCTATAATTACAGTGTAGAACAGAAAACTCTAATATTTTAGGAAAGGAGTAAAAAATGACCGCAACAACGTTGATAATCGCATGGGCGATAGCATTTGCGTTCTTTGTGGTGGTTGAAGTTGCTACTACCGGTGCGCTGGTGTCTGTCTGGCTGGGTATAGGATCGCTTTTCGCTATGTTCTGTGCGATAGGGGAGACTCCGCTGTGGGTACAGCTTCTTGTGTTTGTGGTATCCTCGACGGTAATGCTCATCGTCACCCGGCCTTTTGTCAAAAAGTTCCAGGGCAGTGTCGTGCAGACGAACTTTGAGCTGAATATCGGAAAGACTGCAATAGTCACAGAGGACATCATAAACGAAAAATGCGAAGGTCGTGTAACGCTCGACGGCACGAACTGGGCTGCCGTTTCAGCTGATAATGACCTCATACCGGCTGGTACGTCGGTGACAGTACGTCAGGTCGATGGCGCTAAGCTGATAGTTGCCAGATCCTGAAAACTTATTATTTTAAATTATTTTAAAAGGAGAAATTTTTTATGGGAATAGGTGGTTACTTATTACTCGGGCTTGCGATATTTCTGCTTCTTGTAATAATCGGGAATATCAAGATAGTTCCACAGGCTTATGTTTATGTCATTGAAAGACTTGGTGCGTTCCATGCTGCATGGAATACAGGTCTTCATATCACGATACCTTTCTTTGACAGAGTTGCAAAGAAGGTCTCTCTTAAAGACCAGGTGCTTGATTTCAAACCGCAGAGCGTTATCACAAAGGATAACGTATCTATGCAGATAGATACGGTCGTGTTCTTCCAGATAACCAACGCTATGCAGTTCACATACGGCGTTGAGCGTCCTATCTCAGCTATCGAGAACCTTACAGCTACGACACTTCGTAATATCGTAGGTAACCTCGACCTCCAGCAGACACTTACGTCAAGAGATATAATCAACACCAACATCACCAAGATACTTGACGAAGCTACCGACCGCTGGGGTATCAAGGTGCAGAGAGTCGAGCTTAAAAATATCCTTCCTCCCCGTGAGATACAGGAAGCTATGGATAAGCAGATGAAAGCCGACAGAGAGAAGAGAGAGAAAGTCACCCAGGCAGAAGCTGAGAAGGAAGCTCAGATACTTGTCGCAGAGGGTGAAAGAAACGCAAAGATCCTCCGTGCTGAGGCTGATAAGCAGGCACAGATCCTTCAGGCTGAGGCTGAAAAGCAGCAGCTGATACTCCACGCAGAAGCTGTCAAGGAACAGAAGATGCGTGAGGCAGAGGGTGAAGCTGAGGCTATCACAATGGTACAGCAGGCACTTGCAGACAGTATCGTAAAGCTCAATGAAGCTAACCCGAACGAGCAGGTAATACAGCTAAAGAGCTTAGAGGCATTCCAGAAGGCTGCCGACGGTAAGGCTACAAAGATCATTATCCCGTCTGAGATACAGGGTCTTGCAGGACTTGCAGCTGGCTTGAAGGGCACGATAACCGATAATACTTATAATACTACTATCAGGCAGTAAACTTGAAGGGGCAACTAACACTTGCCCCTTTTTGATAAATAAACGACAGGAGGTCAAATGTATGAATGTTGAGGTAAAGGGCGCTCCTCTGCCGGTAGCTATATGCTATCTTGCATCAGGTGAATCTATCATCACCGAAAAAGGCGCTATGAGCTGGATGTCACCAAACCTTGAAATGCAGACAAAGGGCGGCGGCATCGGAAAGATGTTCTCCCGTGCATTGCAGGGAGAGGCTATGTTCCAGAATATCTATACCGCAGTCGGCGGCGAGGGCATGATCGCAATGGGTTCGAGCTTCCCGGGCGATATAATGGTAGTAGATGTTTCTGCTTCACCGATCGTGGCACAGAAGTCTGCTTTCCTTGCAAGCGAGTCTACCGTTGTAAACGAGTTGTTTTTCAGAAAGAAGGTCGGCACAGGCTTCTTCGGCGGTGAGGGCTTCATCATGCAGAAGTATTCCGGCACAGGTAAGGTCATTCTCGAGATAGACGGCTCAGTTATGATGTATGAGCTTCAGGCAGGTCAGTCTATGCTCGTCGATACAGGCAGCCTTGCACTCATGGACGCATCTGTTACCATGGAGATAGAGACGGTCAAGGGTCTTGGCAATAAGCTGTTGGGCGGCGAGGGCTTTTTCAATACAAGAGTGACAGGTCCCGGCAGAGTGTGGCTCCAGACAATGCCTGTCAGCGGCCTTGCAGGAGCTATCGCAAACTATATCCCGACAAGCTCGTAATATTTTCTCTTATCCCGGGTCTCCCCGGGATAATTTTTTTGTAAAAACCCCTTTATTTTTGTGTAAATATGTGTTATAATAAATGTGTATGATTAAATATCGAAAGGACTGTTTTAAATGAAGTATGAATTTTCCGAAAAGGTGGCATATTTGCAGGCATCTGCAATAAGAGAGATACTTAAATACTGTGCCGACCCGTCTGTTATTTCCTTTGCAGCAGGCTCTCCTGCTCCCGACGCTCTGCCGTTCAAGGAGCTTGAAGAGATCTCAAAGGAGCTTATCAGCGAAGAGCCGTCAACTGTTTTCCAGTACGGCGTTACAGAGGGCTATACACCTCTGCGTGAGGAGGTAAAGAGCATACTCAAAAAGCGTGGCATTTATAACCCCGAGTATGATGATGTCATCATCACATCAGGCGCACAGCAGGCAAACGAGCTTTCCGCAAAGGTGCTTTGCAACGAGGGCGATACTCTGCTTGCCGAAGCTCCGAGCTTTATCGGCTCTCTCAATGCTTTCAAATCCTACCACGTTGACCTTCAGGGCGTAACTCTTGAAGAGGACGGCATCAATATAGCAGAGCTTGAAGAGAAATTAAAGACCGGCAGGGTCAAGCTCGTCTACCTTATCCCGAACTTCCAGAACCCGACAGGCAGAACTATGTCATGGGAGAAAAGACAGGCAGCATTCGAGCTTTGTAAAAAGTACGGCGCAGTTATCCTTGAAGATAACCCCTACGGCGACCTGCGTATCAGGGGCAAGGATATAAAGAGCATAAAGGAGCTTGATACAGAGGGCAGCGTTATCTATTCAGGTACATTCTCAAAGATACTCTCACCGGGAATAAGAGTCGGCTATGTCTGCGCTCATAAGGATATAGTGCAGAAGATGATAGTCTGCAAGCAGGTGGCTGATGTGCATACTACCATGTGGTCGCAGATGATAACATACAGGTTCTTAAAGAAATATGACCTTGATGAGCATATTGAGAAGCTCCATAAGGTCTACCTGCGTAAGACTGACCTTATGCTCGGAGAGATGGATAAGCACTTCTCATCAAAGATAAAATATAACAGACCCGAGGGCGGACTGTTCATCTGGTGTGAGCTTCCGGAGGGGACTACAACACAGCAGATGCTTGATTTCTGTACAGCGGCTGTCAGAGATCATAAGGTCGCTATCGTTCCGGGAACGGCATTCAATATCAATGACAGCGATGAGAGCCGTTCGTTCAGACTTAATTTCTCTACCCCGACGGATGAAAATATCGTCAAGGGCATAGCTGTACTCGGCAAAATGTCAAAGGAAATGTTCGGCGAATAGATTTATTGGAGCATTAAATGCAGACTGCAAGATATATCGACTCATTCAGGGAGATAAAGCGCTCTCTCGGCAGATATTTTTCGATAATGCTGATCGTGGCGCTCGGCTGCGGCTTCTTCTCGGGGCTGAAAGCCACCATGCCCGATATGGTGGACGGCGCTAAGAGCTATTTCAAAGAAACTAAGCTCATGGATTACCGCCTTATGTCCTCTATCGGTATAAAGAGCGAGGACGTCGAGGCTGTCAGAAAAGCAGACGGCGTCAGGGGTGCCGCTCCCGGCTATGCCAAGGACGTGTTTTATACATATAATAATAAAAGCTGCGTTCTGAAAGTCATGTCGATAAGCGATACGTTGAAGCCGGGGGATAAGAATTACCTTAACGCCCCTGTGGTGCTTGAAGGCAGACTTCCCGAGAGGTCGGGCGAGTGCGTGGTCGAGCGTAAAATGTCATCACCCTCCACCTTTGAAGTCGGCAATACATTAAAGCTCGATTCCGCCTATGAGGACGAGGATATACTCTCGACTTTCAGGACAGATACCTTTGAGATAGTCGGTATAGTCACATCACCCTTGTATATAGGCTATGACCGTGACGCTACCGATGTAGGCTCCGGCGAGGTACTCAGCTACATCATGGTGGGCGAGAGCGATTTTGTCAGCGACTACTATACAGAAATGTTCATAAGCCTTGACGGTCTTGAAGACTATGAGCCTTTTTCCGATGAATACCGTGATGCTGTCAGAGAAAAAAAGCAGGCAGCCTGTGAGGCGTTCCGTCAGAGCATCAATGATAGATACAAGGGTATGTCAGCGATAGGCGAGCGTGATATTTCATCAGCTGAAAAGACAAAGGAAATGTTAGAGCATTATCTCAGCCTTGATAGTGCCGCTGCATCAGCCGAGCTTGAAAAGATAAATAACAAGATCTCAGCAATTGATAAAAGTATTGAAGATACACTTGCAGCAGGCAAGAGCGATTTGTTTTTGCAGGCGGAGAGATCGCAGCTTACAGCACAGACAGAGATGTTAAAGTCAGTCGCCGATGAAGATGAAACAAAACTCAGTGACTACCGTGTCAGGCTTGCAGCACTCAAACGTCAGATAAAGCAGATGAGAGCATTTATGCAAAACACCGGCGAGCCTGTGATATACGAATTTGACCGCTTTGATTCAAGCGAGGATTATAGCTCCTACTATAACGACAGCAGTAAGATAGATAAGCTCTCAACTGTATTCCCGGTGTTTTTTATACTTGTAGCAGCGCTTGTCTGCCTTACCACTATGACCAGAATGGTCGATGACGAGCGTACCATTATCGGTACCTATAAGGCACTTGGCTATTCAGGGCTTGCGGTCAGCTTTAAATTCCTCTTTTACTGTATCAGCGCATCACTCATAGGCTCGGTCGCAGGGACTGCGATAGGCTTGCAGGTGTTTCCGAAGATCATCTATGAGTGCTATAAGATACTCTATAATATCCCGAAAATAGAAACACCGTTCCGTGTCAGCTATTGTGTAGGCTGTGCGGCGGTATCGGTGATATGTACTGTGATAAGCGTCCTCTGGGCGTGCGGCAGAGCGCTTCGGGCACAGCCGGCAGAGCTTATGCGACCGAAAGCGCCCCCCATCGGCAGACGAGTGCTTTTTGAGCGTATCCCTTCCTTGTGGGATAAGCTCAGCTTTCTTTCAAAAGTCACCATCAGAAATCTGCTGAGATATAAAAAACGCTTTGTAATGACGATTGTGGGCGTGGCAGGGTGTACGGCACTTATCATGACAGGCTTTGGTCTTAAATACTCTATCGGCACTATCGCCGAGCGGCAGTTTACAGATATATGGCACTATGACGGTATAATAGCATACGATACCGCAAAGGGCTGCGAAACGGCTGAATATAACGAGCAGCTCAGTGCGCAGCCGCATATAACAGACTTTCTGCCTTTTAAAAAATATATGGCGCAGTCTGAGGACACAGAAGGCTCAACTGTAACCGCAGATGTGGTGATACCCGATGATATTTCAAAGCTCAGCCGCTTTGTAGAGTATAAAAGCGTAGATGATGAAATAGACTGGGGCGGCGAAAACGTCATCATCACCGATAAGCTCAGTAAACTCACAGGTGTAAAAAAGGGCGATACTATAAGTTTAAGCATAGGCGAGCTCGGCACCTTTGACCTTAAAGTCGGCGGTGTTATGAAAAACTATATCATGCACTATGTCTATGTAGACCCTGAATACTTTGAGAGCCTTACAGGTCAAACGCCTGTGTATAATATGGCGTATTTCATAAGCGATGAAAAAGGCGAGGCACTCGATAAGCTCAAAGCCGACATCATAAAGAACGACCATTTCTTAGGCGTGTCACTCAAACTCGATACTGCTGATAGCTTTATGGATTCACTTTCAAGCCTTGACGCAGTCGTTGTAATGCTTATCGTGTGTGCAGGCTTTCTTGCAACGGTCGTGCTTTATAACCTTGCAAATATCAATATCACCGAGCGCAGCCGTGAGCTTGCGACGCTCAAGGTCTTAGGCTTCTATGATAAGGAAACGAGCGCCTATATCTACCGTGAGAATATCGCCGGTATGGTCATAGGTATCCTTGCAGGATTTGTACTCGGGATAATTCTGCATAGGGTCGTGGTCATCACGTCTGAGGTCGATCTTGTGATGTTCAACCGCTCACTTGTGTGGTATTCGTATGTTTACGCAGCACTGATAACAGCTGTGTTCACATTCATAGTAAATTTAGTCATGCACTTTAAAATAAAGCGCATAGATGAAGTAGGTTCATTAAAATATGTTGAATAAAGGAGTTTAAAAAATGGAAGAAAACAATATCTTTGAAACAGAATGTAAGCCCACAGTATCCTACGGCTGGAAGTGCTTTGCACTTTTCCTGCTCGGCATCATCATAGGCTTTGTCGCATCACCTGTCAAAAACGGTGTCAGCATCGGCAACAATAACAATATCGTCGGTAAAGATGACGACGAAGTATGCGGCATAGGCGACGACGAAGACGCTACACAGATATAAATATAAACAGAAGGGAATTATCTTGATATGAAACTTGGTATGGTAGGACTTCCGAATGTGGGAAAGAGTACGCTTTTCAATGCTTTGACAAATGCAGGGGCAGAGTCTGCAAACTATCCGTTTTGCACGATAGAGCCTAATGTCGGCATAGTGTCCGTCCCGGACGAGCGCCTTGATAAGCTCAGAGAGATGTATCATCCTGTGAAATTCACTCCTGCGACACTTGAATTTGTCGATATAGCAGGCCTTGTAAAGGGCGCATCAAAGGGCGAGGGACTTGGCAATAAGTTCCTTGCGAATATCCGTGAGGTGGACGCTATCGTTCATGTGGTAAGATGCTTTGAGGACGATAATATCGTTCACGTTGACGGCTCTATAAACCCTGTGCGTGATATAGAAACTATCGACTTAGAGCTTGTGTTTGCAGACGTTGAGCTTATCGAGAGAAAGCTCGACCGTACAAAAAAGGCAATGAAGGGCGATAAGTCGCTCGCATCAGCAGTCGATTTCCTTGAAAGACTCAAAGCCCACCTTGAGGAGGGCAAGGCAGCCCGTGGCTTTGAAATGACAGACGACGAAAGAGAGATATTGAAGGAAACTCCGCTCCTGTCATTAAAGCCCGTCATCTACGCTGCAAACCTTTCAGAGGATGATTTCAGAAATAATATCGACACTAATGAGAATCTTAAAAAGGTTCGTGAGATAGCCGATAACGAGGGCAGTGCGGTAATGCCTATCTGCGCCCAGATAGAAGCTGAGATCTCCGATATGGACGATGACGACAAGGCGATGTTCTTGGAGGACTTAGGGCTTGAAACATCAGGTCTTAACAGGATAATCAAGGATGGCTATTCGCTTTTGGGACTTATATCCTTCCTCACAGCAGGTGAGCCGGAGGTAAGGGCATGGACTATCACAAAGGGTACAAAAGCGCCCCAGGCGGCAGGCAAGATACATACCGACTTTGAAAAGGGCTTTATCCGTGCCGAGGTCGTGTCATTTGATGACCTTATGGCGTGCGGCAGTATGAACGGCGCAAAGGAAAAGGGTCTTGTGCGCCTTGAAGGAAAGGACTATGTAATGCAGGACGGCGATATAGTTCTGTTCAGATTCAACGTTTAAGATAGGGGCATTTATGAGAGAGCTTGAAACACCACGCCTTAGACTCCGTCACGTCAGGGAGGAGGATACCCGGCAGATATATGACTGCTGGGCAAGCGACCCTGACGTTGCAAAGTATGTCACATGGAACGCTCATACCTCGCTCAGCGATACCGAGGAGATAATGAGGTTCTGGCTTGAAGAGTATAATAAGCCCGACCGCTACCGCTACGGTATCGAGCTTAAAAGCAGCGCTGCACTTATCGGTATGATAGATGTGGTGGGCTTTCATAACGGTGCGCCTGTTGTCGGCTACTGCTCCGGCAAGGCATACTGGGGGCATGGCTATATGACAGAAGCTCTCGGTGCGGTCGTGGACGAGCTTTTTAAAAGTGGCTTTGATACGATCGTTATCGAGGCGGTAGATGAGAATGTCGCCAGCAATAAGGTCATACTCAAAAACGGCTTTAAGCTCGTCGCTACAAGAACAGAGCCGCTCTCTCAGGATAAACCGGACAGGATAGTAACTATCAACTCATATAGACTGTACAAAAAATAGTACAGTAATTATTTCAGAGCTTTCTGCACCCTTTTTTATGTTATCTGAGGGTATTACTTATGAGAACAGATAAACTTGACAGGCATAGCCGAAAGCTCCCGAGAATAAGGCTGAAAAACATACAGATAAGAACTACATTCACTCTTAAATAGAGCAAACATAAAAAAGGCAGAGCATCACGCTCTGCCTTTTTTATGCTGTATCACTGCCTTAAATAGACCCCGTTCTCTTCAATGTAATCCTCCATGTCCTGCTTGTATTCAAGATCAAGCGGATCATTGTGCAGAGCCTTTAAAGCACGCTGCCCGATGTCTTTTCTGTGATGCTCGTCCTTCCAGCTGATGCGGCTCACAGCATCATAGGACTTGTCAAGTGCGCCCTGTAACGTCAGTGCATTGCAGGTAACACCCAGTACACGACCGCCGTTTGTCAGGAACTTCTCACCGTCAGCCTTCGTGCCTGCATGATAAATAAACGCACCCTCTACCTGTCCCTTGTCATCAAGACCGCTTATCGTTATACCCTTTTCGTATTTAACAGGGTATCCGCCGCTTGCCATTACAACACAGGTGCAGAAACCTGTTTTCCAGTCAATGCTGACTTCATCGAGCCTGTGTTCGTAAATAGCCTCAAATATCTCAGCCAGATCGCCGTCAAGCATGGGCAGCACCACCTGAGTTTCCGGATCGCCGAAACGGCAATTGTACTCTATCACCTTCGGACCTTTCGGAGTCAGCATCAGCCCGAAGTATAAACACCCTTCAAACGTCCTGCCCTCCTTGTTCATCGCATTCATAGTCGGCAGGAATATCTTCTCCATGCACTCCTTTGCAACGTCGTCAGTGTAGTAAGGATTGGGAGCGACAGTACCCATTCCGCCGGTGTTAAGACCGTTGTCACCGTCAAGCGCTCTCTTGTGATCCATAGATGAGATCATTGGTACGATAGTCTTGCCGTCGGTAAAGGATAAAACACTCACCTCAGGACCGGTCAGATATTCTTCAATAACGACAGTCGAGCTGCTCTCACCAAACTGTTTGCCGTCGATCATGCTTTTTATCGCATCTACTGCCTCGTCCTCGCTCTGTGCGAGTATAACGCCCTTGCCGAGTGCGAGCCCGTCAGCTTTTATAACGGTAGGGTAGGTGTTTTGCTCCTTGACGTATTTAATAGCGCTCTCACTGTCAGAAAAGACCTCGTACCCGGCTGTCGGGATACCGTATTTTTTCATAAGCTCTTTCGAGAAGACCTTAGACCCTTCAATGATAGCGGCGTCCTTCTTAGGACCGAAAGTCTTGAAGCCCTTAGCCTGTAAAGCGTCCACCATGCCCAGCACCAGCGGATCATCAGGTGCTACAACGACCATGTCGGGCTTTAATCTCTCAGCCAGAGCCACAACGCCCTCAATGTCCGTAGCGCCGACATCAAAGCACTCTGCGTATTTGCTTATGCCGCCGTTGCCCGGTGTGCAGTAGAGCTTGCCGACCTTATCCGACTCTGCGAGCTTCATTATGATAGCGTGTTCTCTTCCGCCGCCGCCAATTACTAAAATATCCATAAGATCCCTCTTTTCAGTTTGTTATTTTATTGCAAATGTTGAAAGTACACTGTCAAATTCAGGCTCTACCGTCTTGAATGCACTCTCCTCCGAGCCGTAGCTTATAACATAGAGAGTATCGTTCTCGACCATTATCACCTGATTGAGCAGCATTGTAAGATCGCCCTGCGACATTTTTACATTGAGCAGATGAGCATCGTAGCCGTTGAATTCCATAGCGCTGTCATCAAGAACATTGTAACCCAACTGACTGTACTGAGTCTTTACAACGTTCACATAATCGGCAGGCTTAGTGTCACCGGCGCCGGAAGTCACCATGATATTGAAGTTAGAAGTAGCGATGTTCTTGTCAGATGTGTCGCCGATGTACCTGAATGCCGAGTCAACATTTGCGACCTCGTTCTTGATGTTCTCCCACTTCTTCTCGTCGATGTCAAGAACATATCCCGTGCCTTCAAAATTGCCCTTTGCCTCTTTCTTGGATTCTTTCTCTTCCTTGCTGCTGTCGTCCTTCTTGCTGTCGTCCTTCTTGCTTTCATCAGACTTGCTGTCGTCTTTTTTGCTGCTGTCGCTGCCGGCATCTGATGAGCTTTTTGCAGTCGAGTCGCTGTTTGAAGAGCTGCTGTCCCACGGAAGTGCGCAGCAAGCAAGAGTAAATGTCATTGAAGCTGCAAGCAGTGCAGCGAGTAATTTTTTCATATTTTTTCTCCTTTTTGTTTTATTAGTGGTGGAATAATCTCATTCCTGTGAATGCCATAGCCATTCCATACTTGTTGCAGGTATCTATTACATTGTCATCTCTTATCGAACCGCCCGGCTCAGCTATGTACTTGACGCCTGACTTCTTAGCTCTTTCGATATTGTCACCGAACGGGAAGAACGCATCAGAACCAAGTGCCACATCAGTGTTCTTAGCAAGCCATTCTTCCTTTTCCTCTTTGGTAAGAACCTCAGGCTTCACCTTGAATAACCTCTGCCATTCGCCGTCCCTGAGAACGTCCTCGTATTCATCAGAGATGTAAACATCAATGGTGTTGTCTCTGTCAGGTCTTCTTATGTCGTCTACGAATTGCAGACCCATTACCTTCGGGTGCTGCCTTAACCACCAGTTGTCAGCCTTGTTGCCTGCAAGCCTTGTGCAGTGAACTCTCGACTGCTGACCTGCACCGATTCCGATAGCCTGACCGTTCTTGACATAGCATACGCTGTTAGACTGTGTGTATTTAAGAGTGATGAGCGATATAACAAGATCCTCCTTCTTGTCATCAGGAATATCCTTGTTCTCGGTCACTATGTTTGTGAGCAGATCATTGTCTATCCTGAATTCATTCCTGCCCTGCTCAAAGGTCACACCAAATACCTGCTTGGTTTCTATCGGCGCCGGAACATAGCTCTCATCTATCTTGATGATGTTGTAAGTTCCCTTTCTCTTTGATCTGAGTATCTCAAGCGCTTCATCAGTGTACCCGGGAGCGATTATGCCGTCGGATACCTCTCTCTGTATCATCTTGGCAGTCGGAACATCGCATACATCGGAAAGTGCTATAAAATCGCCGTAGCTTGACATTCTGTCAGCACCTCTTGCTCTTGCATAAGCGCACGCTAAGGGAGACAGCTCTCCGAGATCGTCTACAAAGTATATCTTAGCCTCAGTTTCCGTAAGCGGTCTGCCCACAGCAGCACCTGCCGGGGAAACGTGCTTGAAAGAAGTAGCAGCGCACATACCGGTCGCTTTTTTAAGCTCTCTTACCAGCTGCCAGCCGTTGAACGCATCAAGCAGATTGATGTAGCCGGGCTTGCCGTTTAGTACCTCAATAGGTAAGTCCTTTCCGTCCTCCATAAATACTCTCGACGGCTTCTGATTAGGATTGCAGCCGTATTTGAGCAACATTTCATTTGCCATGTTTTTTACCTCCCGTCATACCTTCTCAAATTTATTTACTACCTTGGTAACAGCCTTGCCTGTCTCAATATCAATGAACCTTACAAAAAGTGATACCTTGTTGTCCTCGTTGAGCGACTCCCATAAGCCCTTTGTAAATTCATCAATGTCATTGGGGATGCCGACCTTCTTAGGCTCACCCTCAAAGCTCGGCAGCGGATCACCGTCGCCCATGTATGTGTGGATAAAATGCCCCACACCGTTCAGAGGCTCGGAATATGCAAAGGTAAATCTCTCAGTGCATTCCGGGTCGCCGTCAGCAGATTTAAGAATGCTAAGAGCGTAATTGTACTTGCCGTTGTCAACGTGCATTATCCCCGAGATCCTCGGAGTGTAGTTGGGCTTGTCGTCCTCGTACTCTCTTGTGCGAAGCGACTGCTCAAATGTCTGCTGCTTGTCCATAAGCTCGTAGATAGTGTCTGTCTGGTCGCCGTTTGTCACTATCGTCTTGTTTCCAAGCACCCTGACAGGGGAGTATATGATAAGGTGCGGATCAGACAGCTTAGAAGGATCGGCAGCCTCAGTCTTTATCCCGTCCTCAGTTTCAGTAAATACCCTGTTCCTCGAGTTTACGCTCCTGCCCATTATAAAGTAAGCCGTCACAGCATTTTTACCGTCCTCCGACTTGCCTATGACGATACCTCTTCCGGGGTAAGCATTGCCCTTTAATTCTTCATAGATGTCGAGCTTTTTCATTTTTTATCCTCCTCATTAAAAGTATATTCCATTTCATAAAGACCCCACTTTTCGTCCTTAAACTCAAAGCAGTCCTTAACGTGGTTTTTCACCCTGAACCCGCAGCTGAGATAACACCTGTATGCCGCCTCGTTGTTTTCAAATACCCCCAGTGTCACACGCTCCATTCCCATTGTGTCGTGAGCGTATCTCAGCGCCTGTGTTATCATTTCCTTGCCGTAGCCCTTTCCCCTTTTCTCCGGGGCGATGATAATGAACCCCAGGTGTACCGAGTTCCTTTCAAAATCGAGCAGCCTGTATAAAAAGTGCCCCGATACCCTGCCGCTTTCATCAAGTGCGGTCATCATAAAAGCGTCATTTTCTTTTTCAAAGCCGTAGTGCCTTGATATTATCTCATCGGCTTTCAGCGGGTATTCATACCTGCCTGCCGAAAACATCATATGCGCCCTCTCGTCATCGCCTATAAAGCGGCTTATTATCACAGCGTCCTGCGGCTTGAATGGTCTTAGCCTTATCATTTTTAACTACCTCATAAATATCAGATCAAGTATTTTTCATAAAGGCGTTATATTCCTCGTCTGACATTATCCCGTGAATGTTTACAAGCTCTTTAGGAGTAATGTCAAGCCTTTCGAGTATGAACGCCGTCATTCCCTCACTGTCAAATCTTGCACGTTTACTTTTGCGGCAGCGCTCTCCTATCACAGCTATCGACTCGGTTATGTTCTTTACCGTCATGAGATAACGTGTGTGCCTGTCCGCTTCGATAAGCTCGTTATAGGGCATAGGAAGACGAATATCCGCACGTTGTTCGTTATATCTTATCAGTCTGCGTGGCTTGCCCCAGCCTGCTGCGAGCAAGCTGTCATCAAAGCAGTTTATGATGATGCCAACGCTCGTTATACCAGCAGAGTATGGCGATAGGTCGAAATTATCCTCATCTATCCTATGGCATATGTCCTTTATTATCGGAGTAAGTATGCCGCCTGCTGCTGCCCAAGCCTCCATGCTTATGAAAAGAGGTCTCATTCGATATACTCACCTCACAGGTCTACAAAAGCCCTGCCGTCCTTTACGGTTATCCTGCCCTCACACAGCAGCGATACAGCCTTAGGCAGCAGCTTCCATTCAACATTTTCCATTATCCTTCGCTGTAACGTTTCCGGCGTGTCGTCATTTGCGACCTCCACCGTGCCCTGTAAGATTATCGGACCTCCGTCACATTCCTCCGTTACAAAATGTACCGTTGCCCCCGATACCTTGACGCCCTTTGCGAGTGCCGCCTCGTGAACGTGCAGCCCGTAGAAACCTTTTCCGCAGAAGCTCGGTATCAGCGCCGGGTGGACATTCACCATTCTGTACGGGAACGCCTTGCATACCTGCTCGTCAAGAATCGTCATAAAGCCTGCATATACCACAAAGTCTGCCTGCTCCTCGGTGAGCGTATCTCTCATAGCCTTAGAATAATCCCTGATGTCGCCAAAGTCCTTCCTTGCAAGCACTCTTGCCTTGATCCCTGCCTTCCTTGCACGCTCCAAAGCATAAGCGTCCGCCTTCGAGGAGATAACGCAGCTTATCCTGCCGCCCTTTATCTCACCTCTGCTCTGTGCATCAATGAGCGCCTGTAAATTAGTGCCGCCCCCCGATACCAGAACAACTATATTTTTGATATTCTTGTCCATTGATCTTTCCCCCGGATATACCAAAGCAACACCATACAGTATTTCGCCGTATAGTGTTGCAAAAAGTATTGATTAGCAGATGATAACGCCTTCGTCGCTTTCGACAAGCTCGCCTAAAACATAAGCGTCCTCGCCGGCAGCCTTTATAGCAGCTATCGCCTTGTCAGCGTCGTCCTTGTCAACTACGACAGTCATGCCGACACCCATGTTGAATGTGTTGAACATATCCCTCTCCGGGATATTCCCTGTCTTTGCGATAAGATCGAATATCGGCAGTACCTCAACATCATCTCTCTTGATCTTAGCCGATAATCCCTTCGGGAGCGATCTCGGTATGTTCTCATAGAAGCCGCCGCCTGTTATGTGAGATATGCTCTTGACCTGTACCTTGCTTATAAGCTCCATTATAGCTTTTACATATATCCTTGTAGGTGTCAGCAGCGTTTCACCGAGTGTTTTTCCCGAAAGCTCGTCATACGTTTTTGCAAGGCTCTCCTCGCTCACATCAAATACCTTTCTCACCAGAGAGAATCCGTTTGAATGTACGCCGCTTGACTTTATAGCTATCATCACATCCCCTGCCTTCTGCTTTGACGGGTCGATGATGCTGTCCTTGTCAACAACGCCTACCGAGAATCCTGCAAGGTCGTACTCCTCCTCGGGCATAAGACCGGGGTGTTCGGCAGTCTCACCGCCGATAAGAGCGCACCCTGCCATGACGCAGCCCTCAGCTACGCCTGAAACTATGCTTGCGATCTTTTCGGGTATATTTCTTCCGCACGCTATGTAGTCAAGGAAGAACTGCGGCTTTGCACCGCAGCAGATTATGTCGTTTACGCACATAGCCACGCAGTCTATGCCGACAGTATCATGCTTGTCAAGCAGGAAGGCTATCTTTATCTTGGTACCCACGCCGTCGGTGCCGGATACGAGCACAGGCTTTTTTATGCCGGTGACATCAAGCTCAAAAAGACCGCCGAAGCCGCCTATGCCGTCAAGCACACCGCTCGTCATAGTCTTTGCAACGTGCTGCTTCATAAGCTCAACTGCCTTGTAGCCTGCCGTTACATCAACGCCTGCGTCCTTGTAGCTGTTTGAATAACTGTTCATACGATCATCCTCTCTTATGTTCAGTTTATGCCGAGCCTCTTCATCATTTCCTGATAAGCCTCTTCTACGCCGCCCATATCTCTGCGGAAGCGGTCCTTGTCGAGCTTCTCGTGAGTAGTGCTGTCCCAGAAACGGCAGGTATCAGGCGAGATCTCGTCAGCAAGTATTATCTGACCCTTGTATCTTCCGAACTCTATCTTGAAGTCGATAAGGTCAACATTCTTCTCCTTGAAGAACTTTACCATAAAGTCATTTACCATAAATGCGTACTTAGCGATAGCATCAAGCTCCTCCTGTGTAGCAAGGCCAAGACCTAAAGCATAGTAGCTGTTTATGAACGGATCTCCCAGCTCATCGCACTTGTATGAGAATTCAAGTGTCGGCTGCTTTAAGGGAGTACCCTCCTCGATGCCGAGCTTCTTTGAAAAGCTGCCTGCTGCAACGTTTCTTACGATCACCTCGAGCGGAACTATCTCGACCTTCTTAACGATAGTTTCCCTGTCAGAGATCTCTTCTATAAGGTGAGTCGGAACGCCCTCTTTTTCAAGGAGCTTGAACATATAGTTGGTCATCTTGTTGTTGATAACGCCCTTGCCTGCGATAGTGCCCTTCTTCTCGCCATTGAAAGCAGTAGCATCGTCCTTGTAGTCAACGATGACTACATCAGGATCATTAGTCGCATATACCTTTTTTGCCTTGCCTTCGTAGAGCTGTTCTTTTTTTTCGTAGCTTGCCATAATAATATTCCTCCATTTTAAAATAATAGCTTAGTTGCCAGTTTAAATATATCTGAGGGCGTGTCGGCGGTGAAGTCCGCCCCATGCTCATCAAATTCCCTGTCATTGCCGTAGCCGTACCTTACGGCTATGCACCTTAGCCCGAAGTGATGTGCAGCGTCAATGTCGTTTGCCCTGTCACCGACCATGATAACTCTCTGCCTGTCATTTATCCCGAGCTTTTCAAGCGTGTAGCCCAGCACCTGTACCTTGTCGTGCCGTGAGCTGTCAAACGTCGCCGCACCTAAAAAGTCAAAGTATCTGAGCATATCAAACTTTTCAAGTATCCGCCGTGCATAATCCTCCGGCTTGCTTGTCGCCGTTGCGAGCCGTATGCCCTTGCTTCTCAGCGCTTCAAGCAGCTCTCTTATACCCTTGTATGGAGCATTCTCAAACAGCCCCGTGTCGGTGTAGCGCACCCTGAAAAGCCTTGTCGCCTCCTGTGCCTCCTGTTCGCACATTTTGCAGTATTCATGAAACGACACCACAAGCGGCGGACCTAAAAATTTATGTAATACATCATCACCGGGTATCTCTTTTCCCATTTGTTCAAGAGCGTATCTTGCACACCCAAGTATCCCGGGTGCTGAATCAGTCAGCGTGCCGTCAAGGTCAAACAGTAACGTTGCACGCTCCATTATATTTCCCTGATCTTTTCCTGCATAGCCTTGTCTTTTGCGATAACGCCGTCAAGCATCTTTCGCTTGTCATCTTCAAGCCTTTTTGCAAGCCCCTCATCGGAGAGAGCGAGCATCTGAGCTGCAAGGATAGCGGCGTTTTTAGCACCGTCTACCGCAACAGTCGCTACCGGTATGCCGCTTGGCATCTGTACAGTTGCAAGAAGTGCATCCAGCCCGTCAAAGTTTGCTCCCTTGCAGGGAATGCCTATCACCGGCAGAGTAGTGTGTGCAGCCACCACACCTGCTAAATGTGCCGCCATGCCGGCTGCACATATGATCACACCAAAGCCGTTTGCCTTAGCGTTCTTTGCGTACTCAGCCGCCATTTCGGGGGAGCGGTGAGCGCTCATAACATGACACTCATACTCTATACCGTAGTCTTTAAGAGCTGCCGCTGCGTTCTTCACAACAGGGAAGTCGCTGTCAGAGCCCATGATAATAGCTACCTTTTTCATTTCTTACATCTCACTTTCTAAATCAAAAAACTGCAACTTTTTTCGGGTTGCAGTTATTATTTTCGGAATATGCGCAAAAAGCCGCAGCCTGTCAGAGGAAAGCTGTAAAATGAATATCTCATGTAAAGATCAAGCCTTTTCATCACAAGCCGGTCCTTTCTGCATTTTTTAGCATACTTTTTATCATACTAATATTATACATTAAAACAAACATTTTTTCAACATCAAAAGGGGTAAAATTTCCCTTAACAAATATTGCTTTACTTGTGTATATTTACCATAATATCAAACTTATTTTTACATTTGATGAACAGTTTTAAAACATTCTTGTCCTGCCGAACGAATCCGCCGCCGGATAAGCAGAGAGCTTCAGCCCGAACATATCAGTGCTGCCGGCAGAGTCAAGCCCTGCAAGAGAGCGTATCTCGTCATTCCCGAGCTTGTCAAACATAGGCAGTACAGAAGGGTTCTGCGCCATAGCCATAGAAAGCCCCAGCGGAATGTCCGTAAACTTTTCACAATTAGCCTTTATCGGCATAAATATCATCTCCTTTTTTACTTAAATTGCCCTCAAATGCAGTTTTTATTCGTTTTTTCTTGACAATGCACATTTTCTCTGATAAAATTTAATATAGTTATATATTTAACGTACCACATTTTGGGGGCAAATAAGGCAGATGTGTCAGAGCAGCTTGCCAAAGCCCCCTCCCCATTGGGGAGGGGGTGGAGCATTCTTGCCTCTTTCTTCTTATTTCTTGCCTCTGAGAAGCACAGGAGAAAACACTATGGACGATCTTTCAAATATAGGCGTGGTAAAGGATATTCTTTCACGCCACGGCTTTACATTTTCAAAAGCCCTCGGGCAGAATTTTCTTGTAAACCCCACTGTCTGCCCGAAGATAGCCGAAATGGGCGGTGCTGCCCCCGGTGTCGGCGTTATCGAGATAGGTACGGGTATCGGCGTTCTGACAAACGAGCTTTGTAAGCGTGCCGATAAGGTGGTCGCCGTCGAGATAGATGACCGCTTGGCGCCGGTGCTTGAAGAAACGCTCGCAGAATATGATAATTTTAAACTGATAACAGCCGATGTCATGAAGGTGGATCTTGCTTCTCTCATAGAGGAAGAATTCAAAGACCTTGATGTGGTAGTATGTGCAAACCTGCCATATTATATCACATCACCTGTCATCATGCTTTTGCTTGAGAGCCGCCTGAGGATAAAAAGCGTCACCGTCATGGTGCAGAAGGAAGCAGGCACTCGTCTGCTCGCAAAGGTAGGCTCCCGTGATATGGGCGCAGTTACAGTCGCTACCAATTATTTCAGTAAGCCTAAGCTGCTTTTTAACGTTTCCCGTGGCAGCTTTATGCCGTCGCCTAATGTTGACAGCTGCGTTATAAGATTCGATATCAGAGAGCAGACCCCTGAGGGTGTTACCGATGAAGCCTTTTTCTTTAAAACAGTAAGGGCAGCATTCTCCCAGCGCAGAAAAACACTTGCAAACTCGGTCTCTTCCGCTATGGGTCTTGACAAAGCAATTGTCAATAATGCGATAGAGGAGTCATCTCTTCCGCCCTCCTGCCGCCCCGAGAGCCTTACTATGGAGCAGCTCGCCCTGTTTACCGAAGCTCTTAAAAGGCTGACTTTATAGAACGCTTAAACGCTCAATATCCCCTTAAACAGCGCCGTTTGCAAAAGCTGTTCCACGTGGAACACTTGTTCGGAAACGTCCTGTGTTACAAATCGACCTGTTTTTTAAACCTCATATGCTACAATAAATTTGCTTTGCAGTAAGTGTAAGGCAAATTTTTTATGGCGGTGACGTTTAAATGACAAAGGCTATCACAAAACAAAAGACAAAGCACAAGCTCAAACGCAAGCCCTGCCTGCTTGCCCTCGGCGCATTTGCAGCAGGCTTTCTCTGCTCCGGGGCAAAGCTGCTCGGGAACGGTTTTTCGCTCGGCGTTTTCGCAGTGAGCGTATCGGGCGTATTTTCGCCCTTTGCGATACTCGGCAGCTTTTTTTACTACCTTGTGTCATCATCACTGACGCAGGGCTTTGGCAGGATCATTTCATCACTTCTTATAGCATCACTTTTCCCGTTTTTAAAAAAGCATAATTTCTTTGCGCCTATGGTGCTTAGTATCAGCAGCTGTGTCGTGATGTTACTTGCAGGCGCTCTTGAATGTATCGCTTCGGGTGCAGGCAGCTACCAGATAGCGTTCACACTCACAGATGCGGTGATATGTTCATCACTTACATATATGTTCTTATCAGTCTCGGAGGAATACACTGTCACCAGAAAGCTGCGTATCAGCGGCGCTGACGGGGCGTTCTGCGCTGTGATGTTCATGATGCTCGTGTGTGCATTGTCATCACTGCCTTTTCCACTTGTGCTCGGGCGTGTCGCAGCGACTGTCGTACTGCTTTTTTTTGCTAAAAAGTACCATTCGATAGGCGGTGCTGTGATAGGTGTGCTTACTGCCTGCGGCGTTGCATTATACGATCCTGCCATGTCAGCGAATACTCTTGTGTTCGCATCATCGGGACTTATCTGCGGAGCTTTTTTTGTATTTAACGACTTTGCAGGTGTTGCCGCACTTCTGCTCTCGTCGATAGTGAGCCTTACGGCGATAGGTGTCAACAGCGACACCTTCGTTATGTTCTGGGATATTGTGACAGGTACGTTGATAAGCATTGTGCTGCCCGAAAATGTAATATCCTTCGGGCGCTCATATCTGTCTACCTCGGTAAGCACAGTAGACCTTATCGGTCAGACGGCATCATCAAGGCTTAGCTATGCTGCAAGGACTCTTGCGGATGTCAGGCGTGAGATAACAGTTGTGTCATCACGCATAGAGGAGCGTCTGCGTGAAGCGCCGCCGCACAAAAAGGTCATAGAAAATATCTGTACCATGTGCGAAAACTATGATGTCTGCCACAAGCGGATAGCCACAACGCAGGCGGCGTTTGAGATACTTGAGGATATAATGCTCAGCTACGGTCAGCTTGACCGGTCGGATATTGACAGCTATCTGCCGCATTGCAAAAAAAGACCTATACTTCTGCGTGCTTTTGAAAATGCGATGGACGAGCTTGATTTTGAGGCGGCGGGCAACAAAGGCGCTGCAAGGATGAGGGAGCTTCTTTGCCAGCAGCTTCTTTCAATGGAGCAGCTGCTTGATGATATGTCCTGCCGGGTCAGCCGGATAAGAGAGGTGGACGAGCCCTTGTGCCGCAGGGTAAAGGAGCTGTTTGAGATAAACGGCTGCCGTGGCGCAAGAGTATGTGTCTACACCAACGAGAACCGCAGGCGCTTTGTGGAGGGGTTTATAAACGGCGGCTTTAAAAGCGATATGGTAAGGCTGACAGTCAAGCTCTCTGATGCTGTGGGGTGTGATCTGGAGCTGCCGAGCATAAGCACTATCGGCAAGGTCACAAGGCTCGTTTTCACCGAAAAGCCCGATCTTGATGCAGAGATCTCCTGCTGTCAGATACCCGGTGACGGCGGCTGCTGCGGCGACACGGTAGACACACTTACACTTAACGAGAGCGAGCGCTATGTACTGCTTTCCGACGGCATGGGGACAGGTGAGCTGGCGAGGCTCGATTCTATGTTTGCGGTAGATCTTTTAAGCAGGCTCATATCCTCCGGGGTGTCGGTAAAATGCGCCGGCAGAATGGTAAACTCAGCCCTCAGCGTAAGGAGCCGTGATGAGTCGTTCTCAACGCTCGATGTCCTGCATCTTGATCTGTTCTCACACAGGGCGTTGTTTTACAAATCCGGCGCTGCTGCGTCCTACATCATCAGAGAGGGGAGCATTATAAAAATAAGGAGCTGCTCCTTCCCGGCAGGGATACTTGCTGACAATGAGCCTGTCATAACAGATATGAAAGTCACTGCCGGCGACCTGCTCGTACTTACCTCGGACGGCATTGATGAAGAAAGATTCATGAAAGAATATGAAACCATTCCCGATGGGCTTTCGCAATGCCCCGAAAAGCTGTGCGGCTTTATCGCTCACAACTTTGCTCTTGATGAGGGGACGGCGGCTGACGATATTACCGTTTCTGTGGTGAGATTATGCCGCTCGCTGTGAAAAATGAGATATTTGATGATCCGGCCTTAAAATTCTTTGTTAAAAGTATACAAACCGCGATGTTTAAATATGTGAGATTATGAGAATAACTACTAAAACTATTGCAAAATAATTCAAAAAAGTTTAAAATAGGTATTAGGGATAAACTTAAAAATCTATAATTCTGCCTATTTGCAGGAAAAATGGTGATTTATTCCTAATAAACGGGGGCAGGCTCCGTTACAGAACAGGAGGAAAAAATAAATGATAAATGAGATCGCAGAGGAATATAAGCTGCCGCTGCACCTTTTCCACCAGGGGAATAATTTTGAAGCATACCGCTTCTTTGGCTGTCAGGAGGGCAAGAAGGACGGCAAGAAGGGTCATTTCTTCAGAGTGTGGGCGCCTAACGCTAAAGCGGTTTCACTTGTTGGAGATTTCAATGATTGGGATAAAGCTGCTGACCCTATGGAGAAGATAGCCGACACTGAGGTGTGGGAGGTCTTCAAGACGGGGCTCAAACAGTTTGATACATATAAATACGCAATAGACGGCTGCGACGGCAAGCTGCACATGAAGGCTGACCCGTTCGGCTCTCACATGGAGCTTAAACCGTCAACAGGCACTAAGATCTTTAAATCTGCATACAAGTGGACAGACGGTGAATGGCTCAAAAATAAGCAGACCAAAAATGTTTATCAGAGCCCTATGAACATCTACGAGGTGCATCTCAATTCATGGAAGGAATGCACCGACGGCGTATTTTTCAGCTACCCGAAGTTTGCAAGGAGCATTATCCCTTATCTCAAAGAGATGAGCTACACGCATATTGAGTTCATGCCGCTGGCAGAGTTCCCGTTCGACGGGTCGTGGGGGTATCAGGGCATAGGGTACTATGCACCGTCCTCGAGATTCGGTACACCTGATGATTTCAAAGAGATGATAGACCTTTTCCACAATGCAGGGATAGCGGTCATACTTGACTGGGTGCCTGCACATTTCCCGAAGGACGAGGCAGGTCTTTATGAATTTGACGGCGGCTGTGTATATGAATACGCAGACCCGAAGAAGAGAGATCATCTTGCGTGGGGCACAAGGGTATTTGACTACGGCAAGAATGAAGTCGTTTCGTTCCTTGTATCGAATGCGCTGTACTGGCTCGAACAGTTCCATGTGGACGGGCTGAGAGTAGATGCAGTCGCATCTATGCTGTATCTTGATTACGACAGAAGAGCAGGGGAGTGGACGCCTAACGTTTACGGCGGACACGAGAACCTTGAAGCGATAGAGTTTTTCAAAAAGCTCAATGAGAATGTGTTCGTAAGAAACCCCGGCGCTCTTATGATAGCTGAGGAATCAACGGCTTGGCCTATGGTCACAAAGCCTACATCGGACGGCGGACTTGGCTTCAACTTCAAGTGGAACATGGGCTGGATGAACGATATGCTCAAATACATGAGCATGGATCCTATACACAGGGCGTTCCACCATGATATGCTGACATTCTCGTTCTTCTATGCGTTCTCGGAGAATTTCATTCTTCCTATATCGCATGACGAGGTGGTACACGGCAAGGGCTCGCTTATCAACAAGATGTACGGCGACACGGATCAGAAGTTTGCACAGGCAAGACTGTTCTTAGCGTACATGATGGCGCACCCCGGCAAGAAGCTGCTGTTTATGGGCAGCGAGTTCGCACAGTTCAGAGAGTGGGACTATGAGAACAGCCTTGAATGGTTCCTGATAGACGAGTATGAGAACCACCGCAATTTCCAGAGGTTCTCAAAGAATCTCAACAAGTTCTATCTCGATCATCCGCAGTTCTGGCAGGACGACTTCTCGTGGGAGGGCTTCAGCTGGATAGCAAACGATGACTACAAGCAGTCGATAATCATATTCAGAAGATTTGACAAGGATAAAAACGAGATCATCACGGTATGCAATTTCGTTCCTGTTGAGAGAAAGTCTTACTGCTTCGGTGTTCCCTACAAGGGCAGCTACACGGAGGTGTTCAACTCCACATCTGATGACGGCTCGCCGATGACAAACGGCACTGTCAAGAGCGTGGATACGCCTATGCACGGCTTTGAGCAGTCGATATGCGTTGACATACCGGCGTTCTCGGTGATGTATTTCACAGTCAAGAAGTCTGCTCCGAGAAAGAGGTCATCAGGCGGCACAAAGAAAACAGCGGCAGTCAAAAAAGTCAAGAAAACAGCGAAAAAAGCTGAATAAATAATATTATGGTGGGTGAATAAAATGTTTAACAAAAAAGAATGCGTAGCAATGCTTCTTGCAGGCGGACAGGGCAGTCGTCTGTACGCATTGACTCAGACAGTGGCAAAGCCGGCAGTCCCCTTTGGCGCAAAGTACAGGATAATCGACTTTCCGCTTTCAAACTGCATAAATTCAGGTATCGACACAGTGGGTGTACTGACACAGTATCAGCCGCTCGTGCTTAACGAGTATATCGGCAACGGTCAGCCGTGGGACCTTGACAGAGTTCACGGCGGTGTACACGTTCTGCCGCCTTATCAGAAGGCTTCCGGCGCTGACTGGTATTCGGGTACTGCTAATGCTATATATCAGAATATGGCATTCATCGAGAGGTATTCTCCTGAATATGTAGTCGTTCTTTCGGGCGACCATATCTACAAGATGGATTATAACAAGATGCTCGACTTCCACAAGGAAAAGAACGCTGCTGCGACTATCGCAGTGCTTGATGTTCCCAAGGAGGAGGCTTCACGCTTCGGTATCATGATAACCGATGAGGACGACAATATCATAGACTTTGAAGAGAAGCCTAAGAACCCGAGGTCTACTCTTGCATCAATGGGTATATACATATTCACATGGAGCAAGCTCAGGGAGTTCCTTATCGCAAATGAGAACGACAAGGACGCATCTAAGGATTTCGGCAAGAACATTATCCCCGATATGAGAGAGGCAGGCGAAAAGCTGGTAGCATACCGCTTTGACGGCTACTGGAAGGACGTTGGTACTATCGACTCTCTGTGGGAAGCTAATATGGATCTTATCAACCCTAACATTCCGATAGATCTTTATGACCCTGCATGGAAGATATATTCAAGGAACCCGGCACTTCCGCCGCAGTCTATCGGCAAGAATGCAAAGATACAGAACTCAATGGTAACTGAGGGCTGCGTGATCGACGGCTCGGTAGAGTTCTCGATGATCTCTGACGGCGTTGTTGTTGAAGAGGGCGCTGAGATACTTGATTCTATCCTGATGCCCGGCTGTATTATCAAGAAGGGCGCTAAGGTAGAGTACGCTATCGTCGGTGAGAATTCTGTTGTCGGCGAGAACGCCCAGATAGGTGCAAGACCTGAAACTATCGAGAACAAGGACGAGTGGGGCGTTGCGGTAGTAGGTCACAACATAACTGTATCTGACGGTGCGAATGTAGCACCCAAGCAGATCATTTCAGAGAATATATAAGGCAGGTGATACAAGATGAACGTAAATATGGGTAATGTCCTCGGTCTGGTGTTTGCTAATATGCACGACATGACTATGGGCGAGATGACTAAACGCAGGACTATGGGTTCTATACTTTTCGGCGGAAGATACCGTCTTATAGACTTCCCTCTGTCAAACATGGTAAACAGCGGCATCACAGCCGTAGGTGTTATAACCAAGTCAAACTATCAGTCGCTTCTTGATCACTTAGGCTCTGCAAGAGAGTGGGACCTTGCACGCAAAAAGGGCGGTCTTTACATCTTACCGCCTTTCGGCAATGAGGGAAGCGTGCTTTACAGAGGCAGGATAGAGGCTCTTTACGGCGCTCTCAGCTTTATCAAGCACGCTATGGCTGACTATGTAGTGCTTTCTGACTGCGATGTAGTAACTAATCTTGACTACAAGCCGATACTTGAACAGCACATAGAGTCGGGCGCTGATATTACAGTAGTGGCTCACACCGGCAATTATTCAAGCGAGGAGATAGCTCTTTCGACTGTACTCAATACAGACGCTGACAAGAATGTTAAGAGCGTGCTTATAATGCCTGAGCTTAGCGGCAGCTGCACAGCAAGTCTTAATATGTTCGTTATAAAGAAGGATCTGCTCATCGACCTTGTACAGGATTCCTTTGCAAGAGGGCTTCTCAGCTTTGAGAAGGATATTCTCCAGGGCAGAGTGAATGATCTGAAGATAATGGCTTACGAATACACAGGGTATTTCAGCAAGATAAGCGGCATTTCAAGCTACTTCACAGCAAACCAGATGCTGCTCGACCCTGAGAATGCCAACAAGGTATACCTCCCCAAGAGGGCTATATATACCAAGATAAGAGATAACGCACCTGCCAAGTATGACCTTAACTGCGACGTTAAGAATTCTCTTGTGGCAGACGGCTGCATCATAGAGGGTGAGGTCGAGAACTGCATACTCTTCCGTGGTGTAAGGGTAGGCAAGGGTGCCAAGGTCAAAAACTGCATACTCATGCAGGATACGGTCGTAGGCGACAATGCAGAGATGTCATATGTCATTACTGACAAGAACGTTTCAGTCGGTGCAGGCAGGCTTCTGACGAGCAGCCCCGATTATCCTATGTATGTAGGCAAGGGCGCATCACTCTGATCTGAGTTGTAGAGCCGACCGTTTCAGCAAGCCCGGAGATAGTATCAACGGGCTTGATATTTATTATCAGATCACAAGGAGGGAAATGATATTATGAATATACTCTATACCGCAAGCGAGGCGCTGCCCTACATCGCATCGGGCGGACTTGCTGACGTGGCAGGCTCACTCCCTGCGGCGATAAATGCCGAGGGGCATGACTGTCGTGTCGTGATACCCTATTACAGTCAGATAAGACAGGAGCTTAAAGACGAGCTGCAATATATCACTAATTTTACCGTTCCGGTAGCGTGGAGAAACCAGTACTGCGGCGTTTTCGTAGGTGTGTACGGCGGCGTTACATACTACCTGCTCGACAATGAATACTATTTCGCAAGGGACGGGCTGTATGGCTTCTATGATGATGCCGAGAGGTATATTTTCTTCTCCCGTGCGGTGCTGGAGCTTTTGCATTACATAGACTTCAAGCCTGATGTTATCAATGCTAACGACTGGCAGACGGCACTTGTGCCTGTTTACTATGATATTTTCTACCGCTATCAGCCGGGGTACGAGGACATAAAGACTGTATTCACTATACACAACATACAGTATCAGGGTCAGTACGGTCTGGAGCTGATAAACGATCTTATGGGCATACCGCTCTATCACACAAATCTTTTATCGTATGACGGCGACGTCAATTTTATGAAAGCGGCGATAGAAGTCAGCGACAAGATAACGACCGTTTCGCCCAGCTATGCGTGGGAGATACTCGACCCGTGGTATTCTCACGGGCTTGACAGAGCGCTTGCCAACAAGCAGTACAAGCTGTGCGGTTTCTTAAACGGCATTGACCAGAAGGTCTACGACCCGTCAACAGATCCGAACATCGCAAGGCATTACTCTGCAAAGAACAAAGCAGGCAAATCCTACTGCAAGAAGGCTCTTATCGAGGAGCTGGGGCTTGCACCCGGCGATGAGCCGATAGTCGGCATAGTTTCACGCTTTGTATCACACAAGGGGCTTGACCTTATAAAGTATGTATTTGAGGATATTATAAGGCTTGGGTACAAGTTTGCGATACTCGGTTCGGGCGAGAAGATATACGAGGACTTCTTTAATGAGATGCACTACCGCTATCCCGACAGAGTGGGGCTGAGGATAGGCTTTATACCTGAGCTTTCAAAGAGGATATACGCAGGTGCGGATATGTTCCTTATGCCGTCACAGAGCGAGCCGTGCGGTCTTGCACAAATGATCTCGTTAAGATACGGCACTATACCGATAGTCAGGGAAACAGGCGGTCTGCGTGACAGCATAAAGGACGCAGGCGAACCCGACGGCTCGGGCAACGGCTTTACATTCAAGACCTACAACGCACATGATATGCTCGATGCTCTTGTGCGTGCAAGAAGTCTTTATGATGACAAGAAAAAATGGAACGCCCTTGTTACAAAGGCGCTCAAGGAGGATTTCAGCTGGAAAAAGTCGGCTGAGCTGTATATCGGTCTTTACAAAGACATTCACTGAAATGACAAATACCCGGGGATGTTCCCGGGTATTTTTTTGTCTATATGACTTTATAGCCTGATGATGAAAGGACATTCAGTGCCTTGCCTAAAAGTCTGTATTTGTATCAAAGCTCTGAGCGTCTTTCAGCTTGCAGACAGTAAGGTCGAGATCAAGTTTTTTAAGCGTCATTTCACACCTGACCTTTCTTTACATCACAGTCGCACTTTTTGCCCTTGCCGCATCTGCCGCAGCCCTCGCAGCAGGAGCTTTTGCCTTTTATAACACGCCGTATCGCAAGTACAACGGCTAAAACGATAACGGCTATGAGTACAATATCAACTGCGTTCATTATCCTGCTCCCATCAGCATACCTATAAGTCTTACTATCATTGCAACGCACCACGCTATCACGCACTGCCACAGTGCTACGCTTACCGCCCACTTAGCGCCCATTTCACGCTTGATCGAAGCTATTGCAGCCACGCACGGCGTATAAAGGAGCGAGAACACGAGCATTGATGCCGCTGCAAGAGTGGTCATCGCACCCGCAACGCCGCCTGCAAAGAGGACGTTCATAGTGGAAACTACGCTCTCCTTTGCCATGAAGCCTGTGATAAGTGATGTACATATCCTCCAGTCGCCAAGCCCTAATGGTGACATGACCGGTGCTATTATGCCCGAGATAAGTGCGAGTATACTGTCCTCTGCCTGTTCTTCGCCGAGCAGGTTCAACTGCAGATCGAAGCTCTTTAAGAACCACACTACAACGGTAGCTATAAGTATCACCGAGAATGCTCTTTGCAGAAAGTCCTTAGCCTTTTCCCACAATAGCTGCAATACGTTTTTTGCACCGGGAAGTCTGTAATTCGGAAGCTCCATTACAAACGGCACAGCGTCGCCCCGAAACAGCGTACCCTTATACAGAAATGCTATGAATATCGCTGTGAGTATACCCAGCACATAAAGCCCTGTCATGATGCCTGCGCCCTTGCCGGGGAAGAATGCACTTACAAAAAACGCATATATCGGCAGCTTTGCAGTACAGCTCATAAACGGGGTGAGCAGTATCGTCATTTTTCTGTCACGCTCGCTCGGGAGAGTCCTTGTCGCCATTACTGCCGGGACTGTACAGCCGAAGCCTATCAGCATAGGCACGATACTTCTGCCGGAAAGACCTATCTTTCTTAGCAGCTTGTCCATAAAGAAGGCGACCCTTGCTATATATCCGCTGTCCTCTAAAATGGACAGAAAGAAAAACAGTGTAACTATTATCGGCAGAAAGCTCAGAACACTTCCGACACCCTCGAAAATACCGTCTATTATAAGTCTGTGCAGTGTATTGTTGACACCTGCTCTGGTGAAAGCCTTATCAGCCATTTCGGTGAGGCTGCCGACACCCTTTTCAAGAAGATCCTGGAAGAATGCGCCGATGACATTGAAGGTAAGAAAGAACACAGAAGACATTATAAGGATAAACATAGGTATCGCCGTAAATCTGCCTGTGAGCAGCTTGTCTATCCTTTCGCTGCGCTGATGCTCCTTGCTCTCCATAGGTTTTTTGACGCTCTGCGAGCAGACAGACCGGATAAATGCAAATCTCATATCTGCGATAGCGGCGTTTCTGTCAAGTCCACGCTCCTTTTCCATTTGCAGCGTCATATGCTCGATAGTTTCCATTTCATTTTTATCAAGATCAAGCTGCGAAGCTATAAGCTCATCGCCCTCTATCAGCTTGCTTGCTGCGAACCTTACAGGTATGCCCTTATCCTTTGCGTGGTCGTTTATAAGGTGAGCAGCAGCGTGCAGTGTTCTGTGAACAGCACCGCCGTTATCGTCCTCACTGCAAAGGTCACGCTTTAAGGGCTTTTCCTGGTAGTGCGCTATATGTATCGCATGGTCGATAAGCTCGTCTACGCCGGAGTTTTTGGCAGCCGAGATAGGTACTACCGGAACACCTAACAGCTCCTCCATTTTATTTATATCCACCGCACCGCCGTTGGCTGTAAGCTCGTCCATCATATTGAGAGCGACTACCATTGGCACACGCATTTCCAAAAGTTGCATGGTAAGGTAGAGATTTCGCTCTATATTGGTAGCATCAACTATATTTATTATAGCCTTCGGCTTTTCGTCAAGCACGAAGTTTCTCGACACTATCTCCTCGCTGCTGTACGGCGACATTGAATATATGCCCGGCAGGTCGGTGACGAGTGTATCATCGTGACCTTTGATAGCACCGTCCTTTCTGTCAACAGTTACGCCCGGGAAGTTGCCGACGTGCTGGTTTGCACCTGTGAGTCTGTTGAAAAGCGTTGTCTTGCCGCTGTTCTGGTTGCCTACCAGCGCAAAGGTGAGCTTTGTGCCGTCGGGAAGAGGGTCCCCGTCTTCCTTTTTATGAAATCTTCCGCCCTCGCCAAGACCGGGATGCTCGGCTTTTTTCTTTTTGTTTATCTCGGGGCGTGGCGGTTCTGCGATGCTGTCTATCGGCTCGACCTCGATCTTTTCGGCATCTGCGAGCCTGAGCGTCAGCTCATAGCCGTGTATACGCAGCTCCATAGGGTCGCCAAGAGGTGCATACTTTGCGACCTTTACCTCTGCCCCCGGAATAACGCCCATATCAAGAAAATGCTGTCTTAATGCGCCCTCGCCGCCGACTGCTGTTATTTTAGCACAGCCGCCTATGGCTATTTCCTTTAAATTCATATTCTTCTCCTTTTTGATAAATAACGGTTAGTGTGTACTAACCGTTATTTATTATAGCCTATCGTGGTGTGGTTAGTCAATGACAACTCGTGTCTTTACGGTATTGTATTTGTAAATTTTCTGTTAGTGTCAGACAACCTTAAAACGGGCATAAAAAAAACCGCTGACATCTCAGCGGTCTGATGAATGTTTGAGTTTATCTGTTTATCTGCATATCAGAGACTTTCAGCCCGTACTGCTCACGGTATTTCTCTACTGCCTGTTCTATCATATTATCACGCAGCTTTAAAGATTCCTCGCCGGTTAAGTGGATATGATAATTCTCGGAGTCTACTTCAAGCATAGCCATGATTATTTTTGAGCTGTGGACGGCTATCCTTTCAAGGTCGTTTAGCAGTTCGCTGTAATCGGAGCCTTGTCTGAGTGAGCATTCGCCTGCCTGCAATCTCTTGACGTGCTGCATCTCAGCCCTGCCGCACAGCGCCCTGATAACAAGGGTGAGTGCTGCGACATTGCCGTCAGCTTTCCAGTCGTCTGACATAAAGGCGTCGATAGTGAGCTGCATATTCTCAGACACGGCAGCTAAGATAGTATGCAGGTCATTTCCTGCCTTCTGTGAATAGATTATATTGTCCTCGCTGTTATTCTTAGCGATATATGCGATACTCATACAGTGGTCGGTGATACGCTCAAAATCTGTAAGTGTATGCAGGAACTTGAACACATCGGCGTTTTCCTTCTGTGTAAGCTCATTCTGCGAGAGCTTCATAAGGTATGTGCCTATATCATTTTCGTATCTGTCGGCAAGGTCTTCATATCTTTTGATCTTTTCAAATATTTCATCAGAGTACTCATCAAGTGCCGCAAAGCTGTTCCTGACACTTTTTGCAGCTGTCTTTGCCATATCATACACCGCACTCCTTGACTGGGAGATCGCCAGTGATGGGTAGGGGATAAATCTTTCCTCGAGCTGTATCTGGTTGATGTCCTGCTCGTCGGGGCTTTTCTTTTCCTTTATTATCGCACAGGTGAGCTTATCGAGCACGCCTATGAACGGCATGAGTATCACGACATTTGCAAGTCTGAACAGAGTATTGGCAGCCGCTACGGAGATAGTGGTCATCTTCATGGAATCTATACCGAAACCTATCATCATATCAAGAACATAGTAAATGCCGCCGCAGATGATAACACCTAAAACAGATGCGAACAGGTAAACGAACGCTGTACGCTTGCCCTCGATATTTGCTGCAAGTGCCGATAAAAGCACCGGAACTGCCGCACCGATAGATATACCTAAAAGTATAGGAAGTGATGTCCTGAAATCTATTGCCCCTGTTGCGGTGAGAGCCTGCAATATGCCGACTGCCGCAGATGCGCTTTGCAGCACTGCTGTAAATGCAGTACCTACAAGTATACCGAGAACAGGGTTCTGGAACATGGTGAGGATATTTACAAACTTTTCGCTTTGCTGCAAGGGTGCCATAGCTGCACTCATATTCCCTATGCCGACCATTAGAACTACAAAGCCCAGCATTATATCGCCGACGACCTTGTGCTTTTTGGAAAATGACCGCATACAGAAGCCTGCAACAGCGATGATACCTGTCATCGTAGATGTCGAGAGAAGTGACGCCCAGCCGCCGCCGCCCTGTATCTCGGACAAGGCGATTATCCAGCCGGTGACAGACGTGCCGAGTATCGAACCCATTATTATGCCGATAGCCTGCCTGAACTTCATCATGCCGGAATTTACGAAGCCTACCGTCATTACCGAAGTGGCGCTTGACGACTGTATAACAGCCGTAACGCCGGTACCTAACAGTATACCCTTGAGTGGTGTGTTTGTCAGCTTTGCAAGCAGCCTTTCGAGCTGTGCGCCGGCAGCCCTTTTCAGACCGTCGCCCATGAGCGACATACCGAACATGAACATCGCCATACCGCATAAAAGCTCAAACAGATTACTAATATCCATATAATGATACCTCAGTTGTCAGAAAATCAAATCATTTTCGACATAAGTATACCATATATGTGGGGGCTTGTCAATTCGCACTTACTACAAAAATAACACAAGGTCACTTGAAAATTATTGTATCAAAGTGATGAATAAAAAACAGCACCGATGCCGCACGGTGCTGTTTTAGCCGGCTGATGTTTACCAGCAGGCTTCAAATATCATTCTGTCACGGTAGAATATCCTGTCAAGGTCTATCTCCTCACAGTCCCTGAACAGTCTTTTTTCAAGACTCTGACTTATCAGCTCCTCCTCGGTGTGCCACTGCTCATCGGTGCAGAACCACAGCCATTGCTTTTCTCTGCCCTTTTTGGCACGCAGCTGCCAGCCCTTGAAGCTGTGGAAGGCTCTTTTATAAAGGCAGCCTGTCAGCTTATAAACGCCGCAGTCAAGAGAATTTACTATCTCACCATAATAGTAGCTGCCGTCGGGCAGGGTGCTGAATATGCCCCTTAGTATATTTTTCTCTGACAGCTCGGAGTATTTTTCCTTTGCATTGCCCTCGCAGTGATAGCCTATGAACACCAGATCGTCCTTATAGCCGACGAGTGCTTCGGGGGTGAGGTGATTTGTACATATGGTATCTGCCCCGACGTTTAAGTATCTCAGCGCACGGGTGCGGCTGTCAACTGTATACACAAGTGTGCAGAGACCGGCGTCTTTGATCTTTTTTAGTATATCGGGCTTTACATATTGACCTTTTAACGCAACGGCGCAGATGTTGTTCTTTACACAGAAGTCTATATAGCTGTCTAGATTTTCCATATCCTCACGGAGGTTGAACTGTATATACGGAAAATCATACACGCTCTTTATAGCCTCGAACATCTCCTCGGTGTTTGCCTGTATGAGTATCCGATCGAGCAGACCTGCCTCGCTGAAAAGGTCATATATAAGCTCTGCTGCAAATACAGCCTCATCACCTGCGAGCGTTTTAAGGTCTATCTCCAGATATGTATCCTTATACTCTATCATGAGAGCTGCAAGCGTTTCGGCATCCATTACGGGCATACCGTGTACTGTCTGCTTCATGAACAGGTCATACGTCATTTTTTTGAATCTCTTGTCGTATTTCATACCTGTACGCTCACACTGATACGGACGCCAGCCGTAGGAGCATATCAGCCTGTCGTCCTCTGTGACCTTTATATCAGTCTCAAAATAACGAAAGCCACGCTTATAGCTGTTCCTGAAAGCTATCTCGTTATTTAGCAGGGGATAGCCCTTATAGCTGCCGAGGGCGTGAGCCATATACTTATGTTCAAACATCGGAGGCTTTTTGTTGTTTGTATTCATTCACTTTTTTCCTTTTTGATAAATATGTAGAAGATATATTGCTGCTTATATATTCATTCAAATGTCAATATATAAAATATTATAACACATTCTGACGCAAATCGTCAAGAGGTTTTTTCTATTAAGGCAACACCGCCGAGCCACCGGCATACGCCTTTGTATGCCATCTACTTGCATATTTTCCGTCATATCGCCCAAATTTACCTTGAAATACGACAGTATTCCTGCGGTAAATTTAGGCAATCTGACGAAAAATCTGACTGCGTATCTGGCAT
>JAFUYP010000007.1 GCA_017470535.1 Ruminococcus sp.
CTGCTACTGTTGAATTGTTCTTGTTGAGCGCATTGTTTGCGTTCAGTGCCATTGTGTTAGTTCTTACTACCATACTCATAATTAATACCTCCATGTATCTTATAATGTATTTTAACACGAAATCCTTTCCGTGCTTTCGACTTTGCTCCGCAAATTCACGCCCCTGTGCGCCGAAGCCTTCATTTGCGTTACAATATATTAATCGTCCGCCCGACGAAAATTTAAAGTGGAATGTTGCATAAAGTTTTGGACGTGGATTTGTGCATTCTCAATAAAAAATCCTATGTGTCACAATTTGTGTTGCAAATCGTGTTACGCTGTGGTATAATATAGGTGGGAGGAATGATAAGAATGCACTTTCAATGGGATAGCAACAAGGAGAAAATCAATATCGAAAAGCATGGTATTGGTTTTAAACTCGCCGAGCAGGTATTTGCAGACGTTAACCGTATAGAACTATATGATGAAAAACACAGTACCTTAGAAGAAGACAGATATAAAACTATTGGTATGATAGGCACTACGGCATTTGTTATTACAGTGATCTACACCGACAGAGATGATGATGTTATTCGTATAATTTCCGCCAGAAGAGCAACAAAAAAAGAAGAGGAGGCGTATTATAATGTTAGTAAATGATTTTAACGCAGATATTTACCGTGAACTTACACCGGAAGAATTAAAAACTATCGAAGCTGCAAAAAAACGTCCGATAGTCTTTGACGATGACAACCCCGAGCTTACCGAAGAACAGCTTAAAAACTTCAAGCGTGTTTCCCTGGAAAACCGGGCAGACCGCAACAAGCAGACTGTCACTCTCCGCCTGTCTCCGCAGGCTCTGAGAAAAGCACGCTCACTCGGCAAGGGCTACACCTCAGTGCTGAGCCGCATTCTTGAAGAAGCTCTCAAAGATAACGACACAATACGCAAAAATCTATGAATATGATCTGCGCCGGCTATAAAGTCGGCGTTTTTTTGCGAAATTATCTCTCCCCCTGTTGACATTTGCTGTAAAAGCGTGTATAATATATTTAAAGCATAGTAAATACATAGGTATATAATAATTTGAAAGGCAAGGGACTGAGATGAAAATTTCCACCAAGGGCAGGTATGCTCTCAGAATGATGTACGATATGGCGATAAACAGCAGCGACAGCGCTATGCCGCTAAAAGAGATAGCCAAGCGGCAGAATATCTCTATAAAGTATCTCGAACAGATAGTTATCCTGCTCAACCGTGCAGGCTTTGTTAAAAGCATCAGGGGCGCTCAGGGCGGTTATCTGCTCGCCCGTGACCCGTCGGAATACACTGTCGGCATGATACTCAGGCTCACTGAGGGCAGCATGGCGCCGGTGGCGTGTCTTGATGATGATGTAAACCAGTGCCCCCATGCAGCCGAATGTCCGACGCTGTTTGTCTGGGAAAAGCTCAATGACGCCGTAAAGTGCGTTATCGACAATGTGACTTTGCAGGACATTATCGACCGCAGCCGTGAACAGACGATAGAGTATAATATCTGAAATGAGTTACCCCACCCCTTACAAAGGGAGTGGGGCTATTCGTTATGCTCGGATATGTACTTTTTTATCTCGTCGGTGAAGTCCTTATAGTACTTGCGGCACTTTGTCTCGCCGACACCCGACACCTGCAAGAACTCTTCCTTGCTGGTGGGCATACGCTTACACATATCCCTAAGCGATGCGTCGCTGAAAATTATATACGCAGGCATATTCTCTTCTATGGCTTTCTGATTTCTCAGCGTCCTCAGCTTCCAGAAGAGTGCCGGGCGCACTGAGTCCTTCGCCGCCTGCTCTGCCCTGCCTGATGCGGCAGGCTTTTTCTTTTCCTGCTTTTTGACACGCATGGTGACGGGTTCTTTATCTATCAGTATCCTCCTCGCCCTTGATGTCAGCACGAGCGAGCCGTATTCGTTGCGGACTATCGAGCCCTCGCTTTCAAGAAAGCGTATCACACGCTTGATATGCACATTGGTGCAGTCGCTCATGATACCATAGGTAGACAGCGTTTCAAGTGAATGTGCTGTTATCTTCGGGTCGCTGCTGCCTTTGAGTATCGCTGTGACCACGCCCTCACCAAAGGACAGCCGCCGCTCATGCAGCCGGTAGATACAGGAGAGTATCTTCTGCGAATCCAAAGTTATGTCTATCTCCTCAAACTCGCCTGTGCAGTTTGAGCAGCCACGGTCGTTACAGCCGCAGCTGTCGGGGGCGTTCTCACCGAAGTATTTAAGTATCGTCCCACGCAGGCAGTCGGTCGTCACGCAGTAGCGGCGCATTTTTTCAAGCCTTTCAAGCTGCCCCCTGACGACGCTTATCCGCTCCTCCTCGGAGAGGGTATCGTTCTCATCGTCATGCTCTATGAGGAACTTGCACGTTCTTACGTCCTGCGGACTGTAAAGTATCACACAAGTACCCGGCTCGCCGTCCCTGCCGCATCTGCCCGCCTCCTGATAGTAGCTCTCAATATCCCTCGGCATATTATAATGCACCACATAGGAAACATTCGCCTTGTCGATACCCATACCGAAGGCATTAGTGGCGACCATTATTTTTTTACGGTCAAAGATAAAGTCGTCCTGGTTGACACGCCGCTCCTCGTCCGAAAGCCCGGCGTGGTAGCGTGTGGCTGAGAACCCGTCCTCGCAGAGCTTTGCGCACACCTCTTCGACTGCACGTCTTGACGTGGCGTAGACTATACCGCACTGCTCTTTATGCAGCGACACTATCTCGGTAAGTTTTGAATACTTATTGCCGCCACGCTCGACGCCGAAATAGAGGTTCTTTCTGTCAAACCCCGTAGTCACCAGCACAGGAGAGCGAAGCCCCAGCATTTTTATTATGTCAAGTCTTACCCTGTCGGTGGCAGTCGCAGTGAACGCCGAAACCACAGGGCGCTTTGGCAGCAGCGATAGAAACTGTGGTATCTTCAGATACGACGGGCGGAAATCCTGCCCCCACTGAGATACGCAGTGCGCCTCGTCCACCGTGAGCATAGATATATCCGCACGCTTTGCAAAGTTTACAAACGACGGCGTGAGCAGTCTTTCGGGGGCGCAGTAGATGACCCTGAACGCTCCTTTTGCAGCAAGCTCCAACGCACGGTTATACTGCTCCTGTGTGAGCGATGAATTTAGATACGCCGCCCTGATACCGCTTTGCAAAAGGTTGTTGACCTGATCCTTCATAAGTGAAATAAGCGGCGACACTACGATAGTGACACCGCCAAACAGCATAGCCGGCACCTGGTAGCAGATACTCTTGCCTGCACCTGTCGGCATAACGCCGAGAGCATCACGTCCGCTAAGGCAGGCATCTATAAGACGCTCCTGCCCGTCACGGAATGTGTCATGCCCGAAATATTGTCTTAAAACCTGATACTTGTCCATTGTACGCTCCATAACTATTTATCAAGCAGCCCCATGCTGCGCATAGAGTACAGCTTATTATCACAGATGACAAAATGGTCTGTCAGCAGTACTCCGACAGGGTCTATCATCTGGCAGAAGCGCCTTGTTACCACCGCATCATGCTCATCAGGCATATGATAAGGCTTTTCATGGCTGTGAACAAGCACAACGCTCTTTACTGCATTCTCACAAAGCACCGCAAGCATCGCTTTTTTAATGTCGAACGGCAGGTCGGTGCCGGGTGCGACTGTAACGTCCTGCGAGGATATTATCTTGCCGGTCTTATTTATCATGAATATCCTGGCACCTGTCTTTGAGCTGCAATAGTGCATACGGATATGATCCATGATAAGCTCCATATCAGACACATCTGCCTTGTCAAGCGCTTTATACGAATAGTAGCTGCTGAGCTTTCTGAGTGCGGCTATATACGCTGATGTTTTAACATCCATGCCGTCTATCGCCATCAGCTCATCAAAGGGCGCCATGATAACGCCGGAAAGATCCTTAAAGCCTTTGATAAGAGCTTTTGCGAGCTTGCCCGGCTCGCTGCGTCTTACAAAGGACAGCATGAATGTGAGCTTATAAAGATCCGTGCAGTCATCAAAGCCGCCGTGTTCGATAAATTCATTTACCATCTTTGAAAAGGCTTTATCATCACGCTGCGGCTTTTCGCTCTTTCCGTCGTCAGGCTGCACAGGCTTATCATCATCTGCAAGCTCCGGCGGATCATTCATCATATCATACAGGAGAGATTCGAGCATCTCTCCTGTATAGCGCTCAGGACCACCTGTGGTATTAGTATCCTTATTATCCATTGTAAACTCCGTTTATAGCATCTATTATCTCCTGAGGATCCCACACGCCTGCAAAATCATTAACTGCGGCAGATGCAACATTGCTGCGTGAGAGCAGTCCGAAGTTCTCGCCGTCAGAGAAGAAGGCATTGTTGTCCCACCATACGCAGGGCACGCCTTTTTCCTTTGCCTTTTCAAGGTAGTAGGTGACGCACTCGACTCTGTCCTCTACGTTCATATTCTTGTTCATGCAGCCGAACTCGCCGACGATAACAGGTATCTCCTTGACTAAGAACAGCTTATAGAGATTATCAAACAGCGAATCTATAACGCCGCCGTCTGCTGCTGCGTCAAATTTATCGGTACCCTTTGTGTCAAGTGCGAAAGAGTAAGGAAGATATGCATGTACCGAAATGATAAGGTTCTTGTCGTCCTCATTCGGGAGCTTCAAGTCCTTCATTACGTTATAGTCGCTCGATGCGGCATAGGGGGTTATCATAAGGCAGCGCTTTTCGTTATTGCCGCCCGATGCTCTGACAGTATCGTAGAACACCTGCTCATACTCGTTGACTATCGCACGGGAGGCATCATCGCCGCCCGTCCATTCCTTTGGTGTATCACGAAGTCTCGGCTCATTAAGTCCCTCAAAGATAAGATGCTCGTCATAGCCCTTGAATTCCTCTGCTATCTGCTCCCAGAGGGCTTTGAGCTGTTCCTTGTCCTGCTCCTTATTATCCTCGTCCGGGAAGTACCAGTCCTCGTGGTGGGTGTTGAGTATCACGAACATATCGTTGTCTATACCGTAGTCAACGACCTCTCTTACTCTGTTCATCCAGTCCTTGTCCACCTCGTACTTGTCGTTCATATGAGTGCCCCACGATACAGGTACTCTGAACACATTGAAGCCTGCTGCCTTGACTGCATCTATCATCAGCTTTGTAGTTTCCGGGTTGCCCCACGATGTTTCTGCGGAAAGGTCGCTTGCACCTGTCGCATCAAGTGTGTTGCCGAGGTTCCAGCCGACCTTCATTTCCTTTACAAGCTCCCATGCGGTGATGTCACGCATAGGCTTTACTGTGTTATCCTTTTCACTGCTCTGCTCGCCGGTGTTTTCCGTGCTGCCCGCAGAGTCAGCAGATGATGAGCTGTCTGCGCTGCCGCAGCCTGTGAAAGCCCCCACGCACAGCACAAGTGATGTCATAAGTGAAAATAACCTTTTAGCTGTCATTTTTATTGCTCCTCTCAGTAGTTAAGATCCTCGGGATATATTACCCCCGAGATATTATCATTAAGAATATCAAAAACATAGTCGCCTATGCTTTTGGGGTTCCCCGACAAAAGCACGCCGCTTAGTTTGTTGTCATATATATGGTGGCTGTCTGAGCCGCCTGTCATAGTAAACCCAAAGCTCTCGGCGTAGAATTTCGCACGGTCGTTATATACCATGTGTGCGTTGCCGCCGTTGTAGACCTCGACGCCGTCTATCTTATCCGGCACGAGCCTTATCTCCCTTAAATACCCTGCCTGCCGGAACGGGTGGGCGTGTACTATCGCCCCTCCTGCCTGATGTATCATATCGCAGTAGTCAAACACATCTGCCTCAATACATTCGGGGTGGTCTATGAGCCACTGCTTATCTATACCGTAGGTCAGCAGATCTGCGCCGCAGTAGCAGTATTCAAGACCAAAGAACACATCGAGTCCTATCCTGTCGCCCTCTGCCTTTGCAGCCTCATAGCCTGCGGTGAACATATTTACCTTGGTTTCCCAGTCGCCGCAGTCCTTGATATGCTGATAGCAGTTGCCGTTAAAGAAATGGTCTGTGATTATGATACCGTCATAGCCCAGTGACTTATAGCGCCTTGCCTGCTCCTCACCGGTCATTGATGCGCAGGCACTTGTCTGCGAGGTGTGCATATGAGTTTCGAGCTTATACATTATCAATTCCCCTTGCTATGACCTGCAAACACATCCTGCCGTTATGATACGGGCATTTCCACGGTCCGACCTGTTCTTTATAGCTGTGCGGCACATTGTTTTCATCAAGCTCCGAGAACCACTCGCCGCCCTCACGCTTATCTATAACGTATGCCTTCGTGAATTCCCACACGCCTGCCGCTGTCTTTAAAAAGCTCTCATCACCACTGTTCTGGTAAGCATTTATAAAGCCGACTATCGCTTCTGCCTGCACCCACCATACACGGGTGCGGTCTATCTTGTCGTTCTCACGCTCGTTTTTCATCGCCCCGTCTGTGTCTATCGCAAGGCGCTGGATATTGCGTGCGATCTTTACGTTTATATCCTTAAACTTCTCTGTCAGCTCCTTATCGTCTATCTCACGGCACGCAAGGTCTGTCAGCCACGAGGCTTCTATATCATGCCCGTAGGAATGTATATCGCCGACAAGCGAGAATTTCTCATCAAAGAAAACTCTTAGCGCAGCTGTATCCGGGTCATAGACTATATCCGACATCTGGGAAAGGAGAAACCTAAGTCTTCCCTCTACCCTATCGCTGTGCTCTGCCTTTAAAAGCTCAGTGTAGGCTTCTATAAGGTGCAGCACGGTGTTCATCGTCTTGTCTGCTTTAAGACCGTTCTCGCTCAATGCTTCGTTGTCTATCGGCTTCCAGTCCACAGAGAAGGCTTCGCCGTAGCCGTACTGGTCAAGGGTATTTTCCTCAATATCGGCAAACAGCTTATGTGCCAGGTCAAGTGCGAACCTGTCGCCGAACGCATTATAGTACGCCGACAAAGCATAGATACAAAATGCAATATTATATGTATGCTTCATAGTGTCAACAGGCGCTCCCTTATAGTCGAGCATCCAGTACACGCCGCCGTTTTCGTAGTCGATGCAGTGGTTTTTCATAAATTCATATGCGTGGAAGGCGTGCTCTTTAAGGCTCTCGTCCTTTAAGATGATATACGCCTGCGAATAGAACCACAGGATACGGGCGTGCAGTATAACGCCCTTGTCTGCTTTTTTATCAAGCTTCAGCTCGTTATCCATAAAGCCGTAGAAGCCGCCGTTTTCGTCGTCCCTAAGTGCCGACCAGAATGGTATTATGTGTGTGGTAAGTTCCTTTTTGATCTCTTCTATCATATTGATCTCCGATCTGTCTGTCAGTCAGTTGTTATCCTTCTTGCTTCCATGTAGTAGCGCTTATCCCATGCGTGTCCCATCGAGAATGTCTTTCTCGGCAGCGCCCCGTCTGCGATCACCGTCGGGAACAGCTCATTCTTGCCCATATCAGGCAGCACGAAGCCTATCGCCTTATCCTGCTTTGAAAGCTCTTCCACGACTTCAACGCCGTGGATATAGTCTACCTCGCCGCCCCTCTTTGCAAGTATCTCATCAAGTGCTGCCTGCAAAGAGCCTACCGCCAGCTTTGAAAGAGGAGAATGTATATACATCTCCTTATGTATGCCGTTATTTACTATCTCTATCCTCTGGTCTGACGGCTCATCAGACAGGCCGAGCTTTCTTGTGAGAAGCTCTGTCAGGCTCTTTTCATCGACGCCTGTTACTATCCTGTGGATAGCTTCAAATTCAAGCGCCGGTGAGTGGAGATTTACAAGCTCGCAAAGCGCATATCTTGCCGGGTGGTCTGACAGATCCTTGCCGGGGTCATCGGCTTTTAGCTGCTCGTAGTACGCCTTTGCCGTTGCAAGAGAATGGTTGCCGTCGCCCATAGCATACTGCAAAACAGGTGTATCTGTAAGGGAGTATTTCTTTTCAAATACCTCCCGCTCGCCCAGTCTGTCAAGGGCTTTGAGCACATTGTCTGCCGTATCGTCATCGAGCAGGTAGCCGCTAATGCTTCCGCCCTTTTTGGAAAGCGGTGTGTCATAGACCTTCTCAAAGCCTGCCTTCTTTTCAGACAGCGGCTCTATTATGCTCTTATCCTCATCGTCTATAAGTATCATTATATGTGAAAGCTCAATATCAGCGCCCTGTCTTACTCTGAGGCGTGGCGGTATACGCTCGGTGACAGTAGCCTCCGTCGCCCTGACAGGCGAGCTTGACCCCTTTCTGTAATCGTAGGCTTCAAGATCTATGCAGCCTACAAGCCCTGCTCTTACCTTGCCGTCATTCTGCACACGCTCTACATAGATAAGGCTGTCCTTATATTCCCTGAAGATGCCCCTTGCAAGGAAGCTTTTCATATTCTTATGTATATTATCTATCCTGCCCGACACATCGTCGCTGCTAAGATACACCTCCGGCAAGATAAGGTCGAGCGCCGAAGGGCTGTCGCCCACAAACTCTCTGAGCGACTGCCAGTATTCAGGCTCTGATGTATACTGGTCACACGCAACGACTGCCCATTTTTCCATATCGGTATTCTCGGGCAGCAGTATATCAGCTTTTTTGAAAATACTCATATATTTCTCCTTAAACGTTTTCTTTTTTTACACTCTAAAATAGGACGGCGCTATGCCGTCCTATCAGTGTTTTATTCAAGGTCAAGATCTGCGCCGTGGCACTTCTTGTACTTCTTGCCGCTGCCGCAGGGGCACGGATCGTTAGGTCCTACCTTCTTTCTGCGCCTTACGACTGTATGATTGGGTGTGGAGTCTTTAAGTACCTGCTCACGTCTGGGAGCCTCGCCCTCACGCCTTACCTGAATGGTGAACAGCGTCCTTACAGTTTCCTCACGGATAGAGTCTACCATAGCATCGAACATCTCAAAGCCTTCCATTCTGTACTCGACAACAGGGTTTCTCTGTCCGTACGAACGCAGAACGATACCACGCTTTAGCTCGTCCATATCGTCGATATGTGCCATCCACTTTGTATCAACGACTTTAAGAAGAACTACACGCTCGACCTCTCTTAACAGCTCAGAGCCTATATCCTCCTCACGCTTGTCGTAGATAGCAAGCGCTCTGTCCTGGAGCATTTTGATTATATCAGACTTGGTTATATCGTCAAGCTCCTGATTTGTATAGTTAAAGTCATCGTCCACTGTGATAAGACCCATAAGCGCATCTTTAAGACCTTCAAGGTTCCAGTTATCCTTGATGTCCTCCTCGCCTATATACATACCCACGGTAGTTTCAACGAAGTCCTTTATCATATTCTGGATATAGTCGTGTATATCCTCGCCGTCAAGCACCTTGCCCCTCTGACCGTAGATAATCTCACGCTGGGTGTTCATAACGTCGTCGTAGTTGAGGACGTTCTTTCTGATATTGAAGTTTCTGCCCTCTATCTTCTTCTGCGAAGATGCGATGACGTTTGTGAGCAGTCTGCTCTCTATCGGCATATTCTCATCGACCTTGAGAGAATCCATCATTCCTGTTACTCTGTCGCCGCCGAATATTCTCATAAGGTCGTCTTCAAGGGAGAGGTAGAATCTGCTCTCGCCCGGGTCGCCCTGTCTGCCGGAACGTCCTCTTAACTGGTTGTCGATACGTCTTGATTCGTGTCTTTCAGTACCGATTATGAAAAGTCCGCCTGCTTCCTTTACAGCAACAGCCTTTTCCTTTACCTCGGCATCGAATTTCTCGTAGAATTTCTTATACTTCTCTCTTGCTTCGATTATTACCTCGTCATCAGTCTCAGCAAAGCCGGTAGCGTCAACTATCACCTCTTCCTCGTAGCCGAGCTTTCTCATCTCAGCCATTGCAAGGTACTCAGCGTTACCGCCGAGGATAATATCCGTACCTCTGCCTGCCATATTGGTAGCTATCGTAACAGAGCCGTACTTGCCTGCCTGTGCAACTATCTGAGCTTCCTTCTCATGGTACTTTGCATTCAGCACCTCATGCTTTATGCCCTTGTTTTTGAGCAGCCTTGAAAGATACTCACTCTTCTCTATCGAAACAGTACCTACCAGCACCGGCTGACCCTTTTTATTGCACTCTATTATCTGCTCGATAACGGCATTGTACTTGCCCTTTTCTGTTTTGAAAACAACGTCGTGGTGGTCTTTTCTGATAACAGGGCGGTTGGTGGGGACTTCGATAACGTCGAGCTTATAGATCTCTCTGAATTCGTCCTCCTCGGTGAGCGCCGTACCTGTCATACCCGACAGCTTTGAATAAAGACGGAAGTAGTTCTGATATGTAATGGTAGCGATAGTCTTTGACTCTCTCATTACCTTAACGCCTTCCTTAGCCTCTATCGCCTGATGAAGACCGTCATTGAAACGTCTGCCTATCATGATACGTCCTGTGAACTCATCAACTATGAGGACCTCGCCGTCCTTGACAACGTAGTCTACCTCGTTTGTCATAACGCCGTTAGCCTTGATAGCCTGATTTATATGGTGCAGAAGCGTCATATTGTCAGCGTCCATAAGGTTTATCACGCCGAAGTGCTTTTCAGCCTTCTTGACGCCTGATTTTGTAAGTGTGGCAGTCCTTGCCTTTTCATCTATGATATAGTCGCCGTCATACAGGGTATCCGTATCCTGCTTGTCGTCTATCTCAACTACCTTTGTAGCTTTAAGGCTCTTGGCAAAAGCGTCTGCCTTCTGGTACATATCGGTGGACTTGTCGCCCTGACCGGAAATGATAAGAGGAGTTCTCGCTTCATCTATAAGGATAGAATCGACCTCATCGACTATCGCAAAGGAGTGACCTCTCTGCACCTTATCCTTTTTATAAATGACCATGTTGTCACGCAGATAGTCAAAGCCGAATTCGCTGTTTGTTCCGTATGTGATGTCGGAGTTATAAGCCTCACGCTTTTCATCCTTATCCATACCGTTCAAAACACAGCCTATAGTACAGCCTAAGAACCTGAACACTCTGCCCATTTCCTCCGACTGGAATTTTGCAAGGTAATCATTTACCGTTACAACGTGTACGCCATTGCCGTCAAGGCAGTTTGCGTATGCTGCAAGGCACGCTACGAGCGTTTTACCTTCACCGGTCTTCATCTCAGCGATACGACCCTGATGCAAAACGATAGCACCGACTATCTGCACGGGGTATGCCTTTTTGCCGAGCACTCTGAATGCAGCCTCACGGCATATAGCCAGTGCATCAGGCAGAGTGTCGTCAAGAGTTGACAGACCGTCCGAGAGCTTGTCTTTAAGTATCTGAGTCTGCCCTCTCAGCTCATGGTCGCTCATAGGCTGATACTTGCTTTCAAGCTCCAATACCTTATTCTTTATCGGCTCTATTCTTGAAAGCTCTTTCTTGGAATAGTTGCCGAACATTTTTTCAAATATACCCATTTTCAAACCGTCCTTACTTAATTATTAAAAAATAATTATTATTATAATCTAATATTTAACTATAAAAACACACTATATATTATACCGCAAACGGTGGTATTTGTCAATGATTTTTGCAAAATATATTGATTTTATGAGCATATTATGTTATAATAATAAAAAAATCCACAGGAGGGTCTTAAATATGTCAAGTTCAACAAAAATACTTTTGATAATTGCTATTCTTGGCGCAATTATGGGCGGCATAGGCGTTCCCGATGCGATAAAGATGTGGAAAGATGACATTGACGCACTTGAAGATGTGGCTGCTGACAGTATGACGGTCGGTCAGGCGTTAGAGGGCGATGTAGAGGTCGCTTATGATATAGTTGCGACTGAGAGCACTACAAAGACATACGGCTTTATCCCGGTGAGCAAATCAGAGTCGCCCTACTACATAGTGTCAAATTCAAAAAACAGCTGCTATTATCTGATAGATGTCACGATGAAGGACAAGCAGGACGAATTCAAAACGCTTATGGATCAGTCGTGGGACTACATGGACGGCAAGACCGACAAAGAGCCGGAAAAGGTACACATCACCGGCAAGGTGGGGATGATGCCCACACAGGTGCAGGAGTTTTTAAAGGAATACTGCTACAAAGCCGGTATGTCAGATGACGAATACAACAATATGGTAGATCACACTCACTGCATCACAACGACTGATTTCAAGGTGATAAAGTTTGTGCCGCTGATGATTTTCGGAGTATCGCTGCTGTGTCTGATGATACTTCTTATCAAGAAGATAGCATATCCCAAAACGTCGAAAATGAGCCAGGCAGGGCGCACGGTCGTACTGAATGAAGATATACAGGCAAACATCGCTCAGAATGATGATAACGACAATATAACATAAACCGGCAGACCGCCCCGTGATATTTCGGAGCGGTCGGTGTTATATTTGACAAAACAATACAAATATGCTATAATTCATACAGGTGTTCGCACCAAGCGTAGGCGGTCAAATCCAACCCCCCCGATCAGATGAAAGGGGGAATCGGCATGAGTGTTATTGAGATACTTACATTATTGTTACTCATAACGAATCTGGTTGATATATTTGTCGATATTTATAACGGCAAAAGGAAATAGCCGCCCCACTTCCACATAAGGCGGCTATTTATTTAGCAAATCCTTTTTGGGGGTGACCGCTTACTGCGAACACCTTTCCTTGTTTCAAGTATAGCACACTTTTTATCCGTTGTCAATACCCGAAAGGTCAAACGTGCGCCTTCGGCGCACGTTATCTTGCTTCTTGCATCTGAATATCCTGCTTCTAAAATGCGAACCGCCTGCATTACGCAGGCGGTGATATTTTTTATCAGTTGCCGTACTTGGAAGTGTTGATCTTGATACCAACGCCCATTGTAGACGCAACTACTATGCTCTTGAGGTACTGACCCTTAGCTGCTGCCGGCTTAGCCTTAACTATAGCCTCAACTAAAGTATTGAAGTTCTCCTCGAGCTTATCCTTGCCGAAGGAAGCCTTTCCTATCGGGCAGTGGATTATGTTTGTCTTGTCAAGTCTGTACTCGATCTTACCAGCCTTAGCATCTGTTACAGCCTTTGCAACGTCGGGAGTAACAGTACCTGCCTTCGGGTTAGGCATAAGTCCACGGGGACCGAGCACCTTACCAAGACGACCAACAACGCCCATCATGTCAGGGGAAGCGATAACTACGTCGAAATCCATCCAGTTTTCCTTCTGGATCTTCTCAACGAGATCCATACCGCCTACATACTCAGCGCCTGCTGCCTGTGCAGCCTCGAACTTGTCTTCCTTGCAGAATACCAGCACCTTGATGCTCTTACCTGTACCGTTAGGAAGTACAACAGCGCCTCTTACCTGCTGGTCAGCGTGACGTGAGTCAACGCCCAGACGGATATGAGCTTCTATCGTCTCATCAAATTTTGCCTTTGCGCCCTTAGCTGCAAGATCAAGTGCCTCGGGAGCATCATATAACTTAGCTCTGTCGATCAGCTTTTCTGAATCAACATACTTCTTGCCGTGTTTCATTAATAAAATCCTCCTTTAAGTGGTGATAGCGGAAATTTTCCTCCCACGCCCGCTTTTAACGGGTCTGTCTGATCAGTCCTCTACAACTACGCCCATTGATCTGCAGGTACCTGCGATCATGCTCATAGCGCTCTCGATGTTAGCTGCGTTAAGATCGGGCATTTTCTGCTCTGCGATAGCCTTTATCTGATCCTTTGTGATCTTAGCTACCTTTGTCTTGTTCGGAACGCCCGAACCCGACTCGATCTTGCAAGCCTTCTTTATAAGGACTGCTGCAGGCGGAGTCTTTGTTATAAATGTGAATGATCTGTCAGCATATACTGTGATGACAACAGGGATTATAAGACCGATGTCGTTCTTTGTCCTCTCGTTGAAATCCTTTGTGAATGCCATGATGTTTACGCCGTGCTGTCCGAGTGCAGGACCTACCGGCGGTGCAGGTGTTGCCTTTCCTGCGGGAATCTGAAGCTTGATATAGCCTACTACCTTCTGTGCCATTTTACGCACCTCCATAAATTGTGGTAAGGCGAGCCGTGTGGTAAATCCGACTCTCCCACTTTACGGAAAGCTCATACTTTCCTCTTTGCCTGTGATTTTGCTTATTCCTCTGCCTTGATCTGTGAAAGCGGAAGTGATACAGGTGTTTCTCTGCCGAACATCGAAACAACGACCTCTGCTGTCTGTGCCTCGGTGTCTATCGCAGTCACCTTGCCAACGAAGCCGTCGAACGAGCCGCCGATAACATTTACCGGATCGCCCACCTTGAATGTTACCTCTACTGCCGTCGATACACGGTCAACGCCCAGCGCCTTTACTTCCTTTTCAGAAAGCGGTACAGGCTTTGACCCGGGACCTACGAACCCGGTAACACCTCTGGTATTTCTTACGATATACCAGCTTTCGTCTGTCATTACCATTTTCACGAGTACATAGCTGGGGAACAGCTTTCTTTCTGCCTGAGTCGTCTTATTGTCCTTGACCTCGGTAACTATCTCTGTCGGGATCTTTACCTCTTCAATAAGCTCATGCAGCTTACGGTTTTCAACTACCTTTTCAATATTCTCAGCAACCTTATTCTCATAACCGGAATAGGTGTGTACAACATACCATTTTGCCTGTGACATAAGCCTTACTGCCTCCCATCAAAAATCACGTCAAAAACCATTACCGGCATCAGCTGCCGATCTTGAGGACAAGTTCAAGTAACTGTCCCAGTCCGAGGTCTACGCCTGCAAGGAAAAGACCGAGTGCCGCCATTGTAGCAAGTACAACGCCGGTGTTGTTGACAACCTGCTTTTTTGAAGGCCATACGACCTTTTTGAGCTCTGACTTGAGATCTCTGAAATACTTAGCAGGACCGCCCTTTTTCTTCTTTGCGACCTCTTTGCCCTTTGTTGCGTTTGTGTCCTTAGCCATTGTAAGCCCTCCCGCAATTACTTGGTCTCTTTATGAAGAGTATGCTTCTTACAGAATCTGCAGTACTTGTTCATTTCGAGCCTGTCAGGGTCATTCTTCTTGTTCTTCTTTGTGTTGTAGTTTCTCTGTTTGCACTCTGTGCAAGCGAGTGTGATCTTAACTCTCATTTTCGGCACCTCCTGACGAAATTTGCACGCTGCAAGAACATTCAGCGCACAGTCTGCCTCCCTCATAATGTAAAGGCGATCATCTCCTTCACACTCCCCGGAACCCTTCCGTGGATTTGAGGTCATAGCTTATTACATGCCCCGAAAAAATCGGCGCAAAAAAATAGACCTCAATAAGAGGTATAACTATTATACTACATACTTTTCACTTTGTCAAGTGTTTTTTTAAATATTCTGTAAATTTTACATTCCCTATATATCAGCATACCTTATTATAATACATTATCGTCATTATGTCAATAAGCCTGCCGTCGGTTCATTCAGAGGCAAGACAAGATGTGCCTGCGGCAAATTTTGTTTCCGCGCCGGGCAGGTTCGTCGGCTCGATAGGCACTTTACATAACATATACTGTTGCTTTTTAACAAAATCACACAACATCTCCTGCAATTATTGACATTTTGCGCAAATTATATTATAATTACTTTGTAGGTAAAGATCTATAATGAAAGGCAGGTAAAGATAATGGGAAAATTTGTTGTAAGACAGACACAGTCCGGCTACACATGGGCGCTCAAAGCAGGCAACGGTGAGATAATCGCTGTCGGCGGTGAGGTGTTCACGACCCTTGCGGCAGCTAAGGGCGGCTGTGAAAGTGTCGCCAAAAATGCAGGCATCGCAGGTATCGAGGATCAGACAGCCGAGGGCTTTGAACAGGTCAAATGCCCGAAGTTCGAGATCTACACCGACAAGAAAGGCGAGACACGTTTCCGTCTTAAAGCCTCCAACGGTCAGGTGATCGCCGCCAGCGAGGGCTACACGACAAAGTCCGCCTGCAAGAACGGCATTGAAAGCGTTATCAAAAATTCAGCAGATGCTCCGATAGAGGAGACAGAGGGCTGATATAAAGCGGGCGGTCTTCCGCCCGTTTTGAATATATTGCGGAGGTCAAAGTTTCATATGTTTGTAAAAAGAATGGTCGTCAAGATACTCACAAAATTCAAAAAATGCAGGACCATAGCGACATTCAGCGGCGAATCCGGCGATGATGTCAAATATAATGTAGTGGATCACATATATCCTGTTTTCCACAGGCTCGACAGAAGATGCATCACATTTGACAACAACGGTTCTTATATCTATTCATCGGTCTACAAAAGCGAAAAGCGGCACTTCCAGCCTATTTATCCGACGATGCAGAAAATGATAGATTCGTATTTTGTCACACCTCCACGCAAAGCGCTGGTGCTCGGGTGTGCCGGCTGTTCTATACCGAGATTTCTGACGCTCCACTATAATGAATGTGATGTCACCGGTGTGGAATATTCAGGTCAGCTGATAAAAATAGCCAAAGAATATTTCTTTACAAAGGCTATGAAGGAACGTGTAACTCTGATACATGATGACGCCTTTGCATATATGAAAAACAACGCCGGAAAAGAAAAGTATGATCTTATATTTGTGGATATATTTGTCGCCAACAAGCTGCATCCGCAGGTATCTGATGAAGGGTTCATACAGGATATGTATGACTCTCTGTCTGATGACGGGACTATCATGTTAAATGCTTTCGGGCTTCCCGGGGAAAAGGCTCACGAATATATACAGGCGCTCAGACCGCATTTCAAAGCATCGTATGTGATAAGATACAACGCACGCTACTATATCCAGATGATAAAAAACAAAGGTGAGATGGCACTTTATGATTACGAGAACAAAGTGTCAGAGTATGCTTCGATATATAAACGCATCGTGGAATAACACCAGGGCAACACCGCACAACCATTGTATGCCGGTGACCCGGCGGTGTTGCCCCAGATAACACAAGGAGAGCTGAATATGAAAAGAAACAACCTGCTCCCCACAAGAAAGATAAGGGGATTTGATGTCCGTCCCGGGCTGTATGAGCTGATGGGCGCTACCGCACTTGAAAATGCGGTGAATTTCACTATCCACTCATCTCATGCGACCGCCTGTTCGGTGGTGCTTTTCAGGCGCACCGAGCAAAAGCCGTATGCCGTGATACCTATACCCGCTTCGTTTCGGATAGGCGATACATGGTCTATCATAATATTCGGGCTGGATATTTACGAATTTGAATACTGCTACCGTTTGGACGGTCCTTATGAGCCTGAGAACGGTCTTATATTCGACAAAAGCAGAAATGTCCTTGACATCTACGCCAAAGCTGTCACCGGGCAGAGCGTCTGGGGCGTAAAAGCCAAGGGCGACGGCAGCTACCACGCAAGAGTTCACGCAGATCTGTTCGACTGGGGCGACTTTTCAAAGCCGCACATATCATTTCAGGATCTGGTGATATACGAGCTGCACGTCAGGGGGTTTACAAACGACTGCTCGTCGGGGGTGCAGTTCCCGGGGACGTTCGCAGGACTTATCGAAAAGATACCCTATCTTAAAAAGCTCGGTGTGAACGCAGTCGAGCTTATGCCGGTGTTTGAGTTTGACGAGCTTGACGGGGCAAGGGTGTTTGACGGCGATCAGCTGGTAAACTACTGGGGCTACAACCCCACCTGCTTCTTTGCGCCGAATACAAGCTACGCCTCCGCCGTCGAATACAACCGTGAGGGCGATGAGCTGAAAGCCCTTATCAAAGCACTCAATGAGGCGAATATACTTGTATTCTTAGATGTAGTTTTCAACCACACCTCCGAGGGGGACGAGAATGGTCCTGCATTCTCGTTCAAGGGGCTTGACAACAGCGTGTACTATATGCTCACTCCTGACGGGAAGTATTTTAACTTCTCGGGCTGCGGCAATACCTTCAACTGCAATCACCCGGTCGTGCGTGATTACATTCTCGACTGCCTGAGGTACTGGGTGGTGGAGTACAGAGTGGACGGGTTCAGGTTCGATCTGGCGGCGATACTCGGCAGGAACGAGGACGGCTCGCCTATGCCCAATCCTCCGCTGCTTGAAAGCCTTGCATATGACCCGATACTCAGAAAGGTCAAGCTGATAGCCGAGGCGTGGGACGCAGGCGGTCTTTATCAGGTGGGGTCGTTCCCGAACTTCAAGCGCTGGGCGGAATGGAACGGCAGATACCGTGATGATCTCAGGCGCTTCCTAAAGGGCGACAGCGGCACAGCTCAGGCGGCTGTCAACAGGATAACAGGCTCTGCGGACATATATGAGTCGCAGGAGCGGGGGTCGAACGTGTCGGTGAATTTCATCACCTGCCATGACGGCTTCACGCTCTATGATCTGTACTCCTACAACGAAAAGCACAACGAGGCAAACGGCTGGAACAACACCGACGGTGCAAACGACAACAACAGCTGGAACTGCGGCGCAGAGGGCGAAACTGATGACCGTGAGATAGAGGGCTTACGCATAAGAATGGTAAAGAACGCATTCTGTGCGCTGATGCTGTCAAGAGGTGCGGTGATGTTCTTAGCAGGTGACGAGATGTGCAACACTCAGTACGGCAACAACAATCCCTACTGTCAGGACAACATAACCTCGTGGATAGACTGGAGCAGGGTGAACAAATACGCCGAGGTCACTTTCCTTGTGCGGGAGCTTTTGAGCATCCGCAAAAAGCACAGGTGCATAAGAAAGAACACACAGCCTATATCGCTTGGGTTCAATAACATAACCTTCCACCACGGTGTACCGTGGAACGACACGCTCGGCACGGAGGATCATGTTATCGGGATAATGTATTCCGGCAAGAAAAAGGACGGCAGCGATGATGCGGTGTTCCTTGCGATGAACACCTACTGGGAGAATGTTGACATCACTCTCCCCGAGCTGCTGGGCTACGGGTGGAAGGCAAGAGTCTACACAGGCGTGCCGTTCAGCCGCAGCGTTGACCCGTCAGAGGCTATGAACAGACGCGGCAACACCGTGACGCTCTGCCCGAGGAGTGCGGCGGTGTTCGTGATAGAATAGACAAAAACACCCCGGAGCATAAGACGGGTACCCATATAGAAGTTTTGCCCCTGAGCGTTTATGCGCTTAGGGGCATTATATTTTATACGGTTGCTAAGCTAAATCAGAATTTTGAACAGGAAAAGTATACATTATTTCCCGAAGATCTTTTCCACCGATATTATCCGTCATGTATTCATTAGAACACCAAAAACCATTTTTTTCATAGAACCTTCTTGCACTCCAATTATCCTCTAAAACCCACAGCAAAAGTTTCGTAAATCCAAGCAAGTTTAATTCTTCTATACATTTTCTCAAAAGATGATTA
>JAFUYP010000064.1 GCA_017470535.1 Ruminococcus sp.
AAGCGAGCCACGCCGACGACCAACGGGAGTCGGCTAAGCCCCCCGGGGGGGCGGTCGGCGCAGCCGACCAGGGGGGAACGGCGAGCAAAGCGAGCCGTGCCGACGACCAACGGGAGTCGGCTAAGCCCCCTCGGGGGGCGGCACCCCCCATCATAGTATGGTGTATAAAGACGGCGTTTCATTGAACACCATAGCCGAAATACTTGCATTTATCACCTTGCAGTTGCTCTCAAATTCCCCGACGTCCTTTGACGCTTCAAGCGTCGCAAAAAGCCTTGTTATCTCATCAAGCTCGTTTTTGTTCTCGCAGTAGGCTATGCTGCGGCTTGCCTTTTCCCAAAGCTGTGATAGAGCGTGTACTTCTTTGATCGGCATAACGCCCGAGACTTTGTATTCGTGTAAGACATTGCCTGCACCGGAGGATATTTCCTGCCCCAACCCCTTGACACGACATAATGAAAAAAACGCTACCGCCACTACCGCCATAAGTATGAATATGCAAAGCGCTGCTCTTTTCATTGCTGTTTTCCTTTCTTTACTATCCTTGTGTTTCCTGCCCTGTCCGCCGTCATAAGACTTACCTCGCCGGGCTTTGTGTTCTGAGCTTTCAGCTTTTTGTCAAGCCACTCTCTCCCAAGACCGAGGGCTTTGAGTGCGGCTTCAAGTATGACGCCCTCGTCAATGACCATGAGCGGCACAGAATCGTCATTGCACTTGATGCCCAGATCATCAAAGGTGGGCGGCTGCTTTGACTTTTTGAGAGATACTGTCATCTGACCTGTTGTCTCTACGACTGCCGTTTCGACGTCGCCTATGTCAAATACCCCCTGCGAACGTAACCCCTCGAGCAGATCGTCGTTTGAGAACCTCAGCTGCCTTAAAAGCTCCGGCTTTACCTTGCCGTTTTCAATAACTATCTTCGGACTGCCTGAAACTATCCGCCTGAGCTTTCTGCTCCTGAGCGTGAGCGCCGACATCAGAACATCAAGACATACAAGCGTAAGTATCGGCACTATCCCCATAGACATCGGGATAGATATGTCCTCGACCGGCAGAGTGGCGATGTTTGACACCAGAATGGTTATCACCAGCTCGCTCGGCTGTAACTCGCCTATCTGCCGCTTGCCCATTAGTCTTACTGCAAATATTATAAGAAGATACAATATCACTGCTCTTATGAAAACGATAAGCAAGCCTTTCACCTCACATGATTTATTATCGGGAGAAATTTTTTAATTATTCATTGAGAAAAAACTTTATGTCTGCCTTGCCGACCGCACCCTGCGGCGAGCAGCACTGATTTTTTACCAAGTACAGCCATAATTTAACATTTCCTATAAAGGTATTGATTTATGTAAAAATATGAAGTATAATGAATGCAAGCATTCATTTTATTTATTTTAATGAATGCAGTCCGCAAACCGACCCGAGATACTCGCCACGGCGAGAAGGAGAAAAATGAAAAATGTATCACTTTACGAAAACGCAAGAAAACGTGCAAAGGCTCTCGTAGACCGGATGACTGTCGAGGAAATGGCATCTCAGCTGAGATATGATTCCCCGGCAATAGAAAGACTTTCAGTGCCTGCCTATAACTGGTGGAACGAGGGGCTTCACGGACTGGCACGCACCGGCACATCTACTGTTTTTCCGCAGGCTGTTGCTCTGGCGGCGTCATTTGACAGACAGACGGTGTTTGATGCGGCAGATGTCACCTCCACCGAAACAAGAGCTAAGTATAACGAAGCTGTCAGGTACGGCGACAGGGATATTTATAAAGGTCTTACCTTGTGGGCGCCTAATATAAATATCTTCCGTGACCCACGCTGGGGCAGAGGACAGGAGACATACGGCGAAGACCCGTTTTTGACAGCCGAGCTTGGCAAGGAGTATGTAAAGGGCTTGCAGGGCGACGGCGAGGTGCTAAAAACTGCGGCGTGTGCAAAGCACTTTGCGGTGCATTCAGGTCCCGAGGCTGTAAGGCATGAGTTTGATGCGAAGGCGTTGGCGTTTGATATGGAGGATACATACCTCTATGCCTTTGAGGAGCTTGTGACGGACGGCGTTGAGGGCGTAATGGGCGCTTATAACCGTGTAAACGGCGAGCCTGCGTGTGCAAGTGAGTTTTTGTTTGACAAGCTCAAAGAGTGGGATTTCACAGGGTATTTCGTGTCCGACTGCTGGGCTATAAATGATTTCCATACTCACCATATGGTAACATCAAATGCAGTCGAGTCGGCGGCAATGGCGCTAAACGCTGGGTGCGACGTAAACTGCGGCTGCTGCTATGTGAATCTTTTGAGCGCATTGGAGCAGGGGCTTGTCGATGAGGATACTATAAAGCGTGCGTGTGTGCATCTTTTCACTACACGCTTCAAGCTCGGTATGTTCGATGAAAGGACGGAGTATGATGATATACCGTACAGCGTCGTAGCCTGCGATGAGCATAAGGAGCTATCCTATAAGGCGGCTGTAAAAAGTGTTGTCATGCTTGAAAACAACGGCATACTCCCGCTTGACAAGGACAAGATAAAAACTATCGCCGTGATAGGTCCGACTGCCGACAGCCGTGCAGTCCTGGAGGGCAACTATAACGGTACGTCCGACAGATATACTACTATCCTGAACGGCATACAGGACAGCTTCCCCGGCAGGGTGCTGTATTCAGAGGGGTGTCACCTTTTCAGGGACAGGGTGTCGGTGCTCGCTTTACCTGATGACAGACTGAGCGAAAGCTACGCCGCTGCCAGAAACAGCGATGTCGTCATACTCTGCTTAGGGCTCGATGCGTCTATCGAGGGCGAAGAGGGCGACACGGGAAATGAGTTTGCATCAGGCGATAAGACAGACCTTAAACTCCCTGAGAGCCAGCGCAGACTGATAGAATGTGTAAAGAGTACCGGCAAGCCCGTGATAACGGTAGTCACCGCCGGCAGTGCTATAAACATAGGCTTTGAGAGCGACGCACTTCTCCACGCATGGTACAGCGGCTCGGAGGGCGGAAGAGCAGTGGCGGATCTGATATTCGGCAAGGTATCACCGTCCGGCAAGCTGCCTGTGACGTTTTATAAGTCTGCCGACCTGCTGCCTGAATTTACCGATTACAGCATGAAGGGCAGGACATACAGATACGCTGAAAGCTGGGACAATATCCTCTATCCTTTCGGGTATGGGCTTACATATTCCAAAGTCGAAGTGACCGACCTCAGCTTTGAAAACGGCAGAGCAGGGGTACAGTTTAAAAACACCGGCAGCCGTGACACTCAGGACGTTATAGAGCTGTATATAAGACCAGATGACGAACGCTTTTCAGGTGCCCCACGCCTGTGCGGCTTTGCAAGGGTGGACACAAAAGCCGGTCAGAGCGGCAGTGTCATGATAGATATACCAAAAAAGGCGTTTACCCTTGTAACAGAAAGCGGCGAGAGGGTAAGGGGCAGCAGTTTTACAGTATTTGCCTCCACCCACCAGCCGGACGCACTTAGCTGTAAGCTAAATGGCACAGAATTTAAAAGCATCACGTTTGATTTTTGAGCAATGTCATAAAATTGAGCATTTGGTATTGAAAAGCAAAGCTAAATATATTATAATAGTTATAGAGCTTCCCCTGTCAGTATACGGCAGGGGAAAAACATTTGACAATTCACAATGCTTTACAATTCACAATGCACAATGCACAATGCACAATTGAGGTGTGCGCCTGCGGCGCATATTTTAAAAAGCGGCTGCGCCGCTAATTAGCAATTAGCAATTATTGGGTTATTTGATTTTTTATTTGTTATATTGTGAATTGCTGATTAGCCGCCGCAGGCGGCTTGCCCGAATGGGCATAAGTCGGCGAAGCCGACACGATAATTGTGCATTGTGCATTGTGCATTGTG
>JAFUYP010000065.1 GCA_017470535.1 Ruminococcus sp.
GAAAGAATAAATAAGAAATAATAATCAAGGTATCGTGTCTTATCGGCAAAAGCCGATAAGACACGATATATTTTGAAATATGTCCGCAAAGCGGACACCTTGTTTATTCTTTATTCTTTCTTCTTTATTATTTATTCTTTTAGCGGCGGCAAATATGCCGCCGCTTGATCTGTCTTGATTAGTTTACCTTAGCTTAAAATGTACCGGCATACCGTTTTTCATCTTGATCTTGACTTCCCCCTGAATAAGCGGCAGAAAGTATTTTATAGCCTCCGATGAAACATTATTGCCACGCTCTGTTATCCAGCTGCTCGGAAGGAATTTCTCCTTGTTCGCCACAAGCTCGGTATCCACTGCATCTATCGTGACTACATAAGGAATATCGCTTATGCGGCGGAACACCATCGTTTTGCCCGTCTCGCCGGCAAGTGCAGCCTTGACAGCCGCAGCACCTATCTGCTCTGCTTCGTCGATGTCAGTCTTTGAGCAGATGTGCGACGAGCATCTCTGCATGACATTCAGCTCTATCGACCTTACCTTGCACCCTATCGCATCACGCACGATAGTTTCAAGCGCCTTTCCTATGCCTGAAAGATACTTGTGCCCGAAATTATCAGTAACATTTGACTGGTAGCTGCCTTCAAGCTGATCCTCCGGTATCGTAACGCCCTCCGAAACAGCAACGACCACCGCCATGTGCTTAGCCTGCTCTGCCCTTACGTCCTCTAAAAACCTGTCTATCGAAAACTCACCCTCCGGCAGATATATAAGGTGAGGTGCTTCCTCGTCATTGGCTTTTAGCACGCAGGTAGACGCTGTGAGCCAGCCGGCGTTTCTTCCCATTATCTCAATGATCGTAACGCTCTCGATAGAGTAGACCGAGCAGTCACGGATTATCTCCTGAACAGTCGCCGCCACATACTTAGCCGCAGAACCGAACCCGGGAGTATGGTCTGTAACAGGCAGATCGTTGTCTATCGTTTTGGGGATACCGATTATTTTAACATCCTTCCCCTTTTTCTTCACATAGTAAGACAGCTTCTGCACCGTATCCATAGAGTCATTTCCGCCTATGTAGAAAAACGCTGCTATCCTGTGCTTTTCAAAGCAGTTTATTATCTTGTCAAGTGTATCTGTGTCGTTCTCATCGAGCTTCACTCTGCATGAGCCGAGCATCGTTGAGGGCGTCTGACGCAAAAGCTCCATATCCTCATTTGTGGTTATCATAGACTTCAGATTCACAAGTTCGTCCTTGATTATACCCTCGATACCGTTCACAGAACCAAATATCGCATCAATGTCAGGGGTCTTCAAAGCCTCCCTGAATACTCCTACGAGCGACGCATTTATCGCACAGGTCGGACCGCCCGACTGGGCAACAGCTATGTTCATCTTTATACCTCCGAAAAATTACTACGGATACACCGTTATTTCTATTATAGCATATTTTTTTATTTTTTCAAATATTTTTGTAGTCTTTTTTGTATTTTTGTAAGGTATCATAAAAAGCCCCTCTTGCAGACGTTTTCATTTGTTCTTTTAACCAAAAACGCACTTTTGTTTATTATTGCCAATACTTGGGCAAAAATGTTGTGCGATATTTATTATTTATTTAGTTGACAAAAAACAAATAGTATAGTATAATATTTGTAATAGTAATAGTATAGTTAAACGTTTAAGTGCCGCTGCCGTTACTATTGGGGGCTGTTTTTACAGCGTATCGGTGTGGCAAACAGTGATTTTTTCAGGAGGGAAATGTATGAAAAAGAACAACAAGGGCTTTACACTCGTAGAGCTGATAGTGGTAATAGCTATCATCGGCGTGCTTGCAGCGATACTCATACCTTCACTTATGGGTTATGTTGCTGATTCAAAGCTCGAGACTGCAAACTCAAACGCTAAGGGCATCTACACTGCGGTATCAAGGATAGCTGCCAAGCAGGAGGCAAAGGGTGTCAGCATAGGCTCCGGCAGAATGTGGAAGCAGTCATCTTCCGGTGCGGGCTCGTATGCAGCAAGCATCAACACATCTGCGGTATCGTTCACAACAATTGATGCAGAGCTGGGTTCGGGTTCAAGCTGGGTATATGCTATCTGGATGAATAACGGTCTTCCGGATGCTGTTTTAGCAGCAAAGACATCTACCGATCTGTATGTAGGCTCTTATCCTACTCCGGCAGATGCAAAGAGCGCCAACGCTTTAAGTTCTATCAACACAAGAGGCGATTTCTCCAAGACTTCCAAGGCTAACACTTATCTTGCATAAGAAAAGCCGTGGGCTAACGACCCGGTGGCTGCGCTTACATCGCTAAACAAAAACACAAGCCATAGTATTTCAGACCTTAGAAATACTATGGCTTTTTTGTTTCTTAGTACAGGAGAGGTTTTGCACGAATGGGCATATGTCGGCGTGAGCCGACACATCAACTGTTACCTGTTACTTGCAGATCATATCCTTTCGGCTATCAGTGCGCCCATTTCCTTGCAGCCGACCTTCTTCATACCCTCAGACATTATGTCGCCCGTGCGGTAGCCCTCTTTGAGTACCTGCTTGACTGCACTCTCAATAGCGTCAGCCTCCTTGTCCATGTCAAAGGAAAATCTCAGCATCATTGCCGCAGAGATTATCGTAGCTATCGGGTTTGCAAGATCCTTGCCTGCTATGTCGGGCGCAGAGCCGTGGCTCGGCTCGTACATACCGAATTTTGTTTCGTTGAGCGATGCCGATGCGAGCATTCCCAGAGAGCCGCTGACCATAGCAGCCTCATCAGAGAGTATGTCACCGAACATATTTTCAGTAAGCACTACATCAAACTGCGCCGGATCTCTTACAAGCTGCATAGCACAGTTGTCCACCAGCATATGTTCAAGCTCGACCTCGGGATAATCCTTTGCGACCTCGTTTACGACCTTCCTCCAAAGACGTGATGAATCAAGTACATTCGCCTTGTCAACACTCGTTACCTTTTTGCGCCTTTTCATTGCGATGTCAAAGCCCTTTATCGCAATGCGCCTAATCTCGTTCTCGTTGTATTCAAGAGTGTCTATCGCAGTTTCAACGCCGTCTACCGTCTTTGTTTCCCTCTTGCCGAAGTACAATCCGCCTGTCAGCTCTCTCATCATCATCATGTCAAAGCCCTTATCTGCGACCTCTTCACGAAGCGGGCAGGCATCCTTCAGCTCATCGTATAAAAGCGCCGGACGCAGGTTTGCAAAAAGCCCCAGCTCCTTTCTTATTTTAAGGAGCCCGGCTTCCGGGCGCAGCGACGGTTCGAGCTTGTACCAGGGCGATGTAGAAGTATTTCCGCCGATAGCACCGAGCAGAACAGCATCTGCTGCCTTTGCTGTCGCTACCGCCTCATCAGTCAGCGGAACACCGCACGCATCTATCGAGCAACCGCCCATTAAAATATCCGTGTACTCAAATGTGTGACCGAATTTCTCACACACCTTGTCAAGCACCACCTGTGCCTGCGTCACTATCTCAGGACCTATGCCGTCGCCTTTTATAACTGTTATCTTCTTGTTCATGCTTATCATCTCCGTTTGTTTTTGCGTCAAAAAAGTCCGCCGTGTGACGGACTTTTGGTCATAATTGTTATATCATTTTGAAATAAGTGCAAGAGTATCCCTTGCTATGAGCAGCTCCTCGTTTGTGGGAACAACATAGCAGGCTACCTTTGAAGCATCAGTTGAGATCTTTGTCAGCTTTCCTCTTGAATTGTTAGCCTCTTCGTCAAGCTCAATGCCTAAGAAGTCCATATCCTTGAGGACTCCTGCTCTTACCTCGGGGGAATTCTCACCGATACCGCCTGTAAACAGTACAGCGTCAACGCCGTTCATAGCAGCAGCATATGAGCCTATGTACTTCTTTATCTGATAAACGAGCAGCTCAGAAACAGCCTGTGCCTTCTCGTCGCCCTTTTCAGCGGCAGCCTGTATATCTCTGTTGTCGGAGCTTATGCCGGATACACCTAAGAAGCCCGACTTCTTGTTCATGTAATCTGTCATCTCGTCAGGAGTAAAGCCGTGCTTCTTCATAACGAAAGTTATAGCAGACGGGTCAACAGCACCGCAGCGTGTGCCCATTACAAGACCGTCAAGCGGAGTGAAGCCCATTGATGTATCTACCGAAATACCGTCCTTTACTGCTGTGATAGACGAACCGTTGCCAAGGTGACATGAAACGATCTTGAGATCCTTTAAGTCCTTGCCGAGTACCTTTGCAAGCTCTGCGGAAACAAATCTGTGTGATGTTCCGTGGAAGCCGTACTTTCTTACAGCATAGTTCTCATAGTCCTCATATGGCAGACCGAAGAGATAAGCCTTTCTCGGCATATTTGAATGGAATGCAGTATCAAATACTACTGCCTGCGGTGTTCCCTCGGGGAGTACCTTCTTGCAGGCACGAAGTGCAAGTGCGTGTGGGTGGTTGTGAACAGGTGCAAGCTCTGCAAGAGAATCTATCTTATCTATTACCTCATCGGTAACAAGACAAGTCTCCTTGAATACCTCAGCGCCCTGTACTATCCTGTGACCTACGGCCGATACCTCTGCCATAGAATCTATCACCTTTGTCTCACCTGTGGTAAGCACCTCTACGAGCTTTTCAAAAGCCTCTGTGTGTGTCGGGAAATCACAGTCAGCCTCTAAGCTCCTGCCGTCGCCGGTCTTGGCACTTACATGACCGCCTATACCTATCCTGTCACAATTGCCCTTTGCGATGACTTCCTCATTCTCCATATTGAGCAGCTGATATTTCAACGATGAAGAACCTGCATTTACAACTAATATTTTCACTGAAAAACTTCCTTTCCGCCCCGTGATGACAAAAAACATAGAAACTGTCCGCATTATCTCTTGACATTTCCGGGAAATTATTATACTATTATATTATAGCAACATTGCGCCCTTTTTTCAAGTGCATTTTCTGAATTTTTCACTTTGCACAAATTGAGGGGAGTTTTTTAGCAATAGCGCACAAAAGGAAGTGATGTACAATGACTGCCGGGGTAGTCTGCGAGTTTGACCCGTTCCACAACGGGCATAAATATCTGCTTGAAAAGATAAGGCAGTCCGGGTACAGCCATATCGCCTGTGTCATGAGCGGTGACTTTGTCCAGCGTGGCGGTATTGCGATAGATGATAAGTTTTCCCGTGCGCTGAGCGCATTAAAAGGCGGCGCCGACATCATAGCCGAGCTGCCTCCCCCGTTTAGCTGTTCCTGCTCAGAGGTGTTTGCAATGTCAGCAGTCAGGCTGCTCATATCACTGGGCGTCGATACGATAGCATTCGGCAGTGAAACAGACGACAAGGAGCTTTTGCTCAGATGTGCGGAGATTTCAAAAGCCATTGAAAACAAGAGTGATATAAAAGCGCTTCTCTCAAAAGGGCTCAGCTATCCCAGAGCCGTTTATGAATATGTAAAAGACAAATACGGGCAAGAATACAGCAAAGTCTTTGAAAGCCCCAATGCAACGCTCGGCATAGAGTATATAAAGGCTGCAAAGAGCATATCCGATAAGGTGGACATCATGCCGGTGCTGCGCACAGGGGCTGAGCATAACAGTAACGAGATAAAAGGTGATATAGTTTCAGCAAGCCTTATAAGACAAAGGGTCCTTTCAGGAGAAGATTATCAGAAATTTATCCCGGGAGGCAGCATCATCACCCACCCGGCTGACATAAATAAAATGACAGAGCATATACTTTTTAAGATGTGTACGATAAGCCGTGAAGAAATGCTCCGCTGCCCCGATTGCAGCGAAGCACTTGCCGACAGGATAACAGCACTGAAAAAAAAGGGGCCCCGTTCGCTCGATGAGCTTTTCACATCACTAAAATGCAAAGGTCTTACACTTGCAAGGATACGGCGTGTTATACTTTTCCTGAGTGCCGGTCTTGAAAACGCATCGGCAGACGAGCTGACTGCTGCACGCATACTTGCCTTCAACAGCCGTGGCAGAGAGATACTCTCAGGGTGCGGGGGCGATGTGACATTTGATACATCTTTGGCAAGGATAGAAAGAAAAGTCCCAAAAATCGTACAGAACATAAACCGTGCATCATATCTGCGCTACTTATGTACAGACAAGAGTGTAAATTATCAAAATGAATACACAAAACGCATACTCATGACCGAGTAGACCAAAAACGAGGAGGAATATCATGAAGGTACTGATTTTAAACGCAAGTCCGAGAGTTGGCGGCAACACATCTATCGCCGTAAAGGAGGTCGCAGATGAGCTTGAACGCCAGGGCATCGACACCGAGACAGTACAGATAGGCAATAAGGCAATAAGAGGCTGTATCGCCTGCAACAGCTGTGCAAAGCTCGGCAAGTGCGTGTTTGACGATGAGGTAAACGAGCTTGCAAAAAAATTCGAGCGATCTGACGGTCTTATCGCAGCAACGCCTGTTTACTATGCCTCGGCAAATGCCACTCTCATAGCCTGCCTTGACAGACTGTTTTACAGCACATCATTTGACAAGACCATGAAGGTCGGAGCAAGCATTGTTGTCGCAAGGCGTGGCGGCTGCACAGCAACATTTGACGAGATAAACAAGTATTTCACTATCACAAATATGCCGGTAGTTTCAAGCCAGTACTGGAACTGCGTCCACGGCAGAGAAAAGGGCGACGCTGCGTTTGACAAAGAGGGCTTGCAGACAATGAGAACGCTCGGCAGAAACATGGCGTTTATGATAAAGTCTGTCGCACTCGGCAAGGAAAAGTACGGGCTCCCCGAAAAAGAGCCGTGGGAAGGCACACATTTTATAAGGGACGATCTCAGAAACTAAGGAGGATATAAAAATGATAAAGCATGGATACATCGACTATGGGTACTTCGGCAGGTGTCTTAAAATCACAAACGACAGCATCGAGCTGCTGGTAACAGTTGATAAGGGTCCGAGGATCATCTCGCTCAGATGCAGCGGAATGGAAAACATAATGTGCGAGGACATAAACGAAAACTCAACTATGTCCGGCGGCAGGTTCGCAGAGGTGTTCGGCGATAAGAAATGGTATATCTACGGCGGCCACAGACTGTGGTTCTCCCCCGAGCATGACCCCAAAAGCTATTACCCCGACAATGACCCGGTAGAGGTAGATATAAACGGCAATACCTTTACCTTCACACCACCCGTGCAGACTGAAACAGGTCTTGCAATGCAGATGATACTTTCAGTCGATGAAAGTGCCGGCAGGGTCGATGTCACCCACAAGATAAAAAACACCGAGGACGATAAAAAGACGATAGCCGCATGGGCAATGACGGTAGTTGATAAGGAAAGCGTCGCTGTCCTTCCCCAGTCCACAAAGCCGACGGGTCTGCTGCCAAACAGGACCTATACCATATGGCAATACAGCGATATGCAGGACGACAGACTGTTTTTCGGCAATGAGTATATAACTATAAAACAGGATGAAAACTGCAAGGCAAATTTCAAGCTGGGCTTCAACGACGACAAGGGCTTTCTTGCAATGTCAAACAAGGGTCAGCTGTTTGTAAAGAGGTTTGACTATCGGGAGGGTGAGCCTTACCCCGATAACGGCTGTAACTGCGAGTGCTTTACAAACTTCTTTATGATGGAGATAGAGTCACTAAGCCCCCTCACAGAGCTTTCAAAAGGTGATGAGATAATACATACAGAACACTGGGAGATAAGACCCTGCAATGACAAGTTTGACCGCAAAGATGAAAAGTCGGTAAAGGACTTTATGCAAAAAAATATATAACAAAGATCCGGAGCTGCCATTTGACAGCTCCGGTAATTGTTTTATTTGGTCTTGAATGTAAACTCTATCTCAAGCGTGTTTACAATATCAGTCTTGCTCAGTGCCATAGGTGTGGGGGTCGAATCCTTTGTCACACCTCTTGCATCGTCAGGAACTGATGATACCCATTCGTTAAAGAGGTTCACTCTTGTACATAACCCGTCATCAGATGATGTATATGGATCACCTGACAGCTCGTACTCATTGCCGTTTATAAGCACCTTCTTTATCTCGATGATACCGCCGGGGAACAGCTTCTCGCCGTTTGAAATACCTATCGCCGAGAACGCCACGCCCTTTGCAGCGCCGCACCCTGTAAAGTCAAGCCCGATAGTATAGTCGCCGTCACCGATTATCTCCTCGCACTTTGCAACAAGCCCCGAGGTCATAGATGTCGGGTCGTAGTCATCGCCTACACTGTAAGTCTTTGTGTAGTCGCTTGACTGGTACATTATCCATGCGATAGCCTTGTCATCAGACGGCATTATTACGCCCGATTCTTCAAGTGCCTTCTGTGCTGCCGCATACTCATTGTCTATCGTTTTCTGAGCCTGTGCTTTCAGATCGTCGTCTGAAAGCTCCTTCTGCTTTGCATAGCTCGTATCAAGGAAAAGCTGTGCGATAGTGCCGTCAGGTATCTCGCAGTCACGGCGCTGATAGAGATTATTGCAGTCCCACAGCATCGGACAGAAATTGTACAGATCGCAGTTTGCCAGGAAATTCGTGTAGAACTTGTCCGTGTCGTCCTTTGGAGTCGAGCTGTTTGTAAGCACCGCATACTCGCCTATGACTACACCATATCCTGCATCGGTGAACTTCGACAGATCCTTTAACAGCTTGTTCTGCTCGTCATAGTCCTTGATGCTGCCCCAGTTGTTGACACCCTCTGTGCCGCAGTAATCCCACGGTGTATAATAGTGTACCGACAACAGCAGCTTGTCCTTCGCAGTATCAGTCGGCATCTTGAACCTGTCGTCCACCGTGCAGGCAATGTCGGTATTGTACCCTGCTATCAGCAGGAACCTCTGCTCATTGTTTCCGCCAGTAGAGCGTACAAGGTCAACAAACGTCTGATTTATCTCGTTGGTCTTTTCGTAGCATTCGTCTTTTCTGAGCTTGCCCTTTTTGCCGTCTATCTCATCATTGAGCCTGTCACCCAGCTCCTCGTTTGCAGACTCAAATATCAGCTTGTCCGAATATCCCTTGAACCTCTCGCATATCTGCGTCCACATACTCTTGTACATATCCATGGCAGCTGTGCGCATACTCTCGTCCTCAGCACCAAAGCGCCCCCACCAACCGCCGTCCCAGTGGTCGTTGATGATAACATACATATCCGAGTTTATAGCATAGTTTACTATCTCTTCCACCCTGTCAAGATATGCCGGGTCGATGTCGTAATTGCCGTCCTCATAGTAGCTCATAGCATTAGTCCACGCCACAGGCACTCTCAGCGAATCAAATCCGCAGTCCTTCATGCCCTTTATCATTTCTGGGGTAGTTATCGGCTGCCCCCAGGAAGTCTCGCTCTCATCGGGGTAGATGTCCTCCTTGCCGTGGACATGGGTGTACGCCTCCATAGTGTTTCCGAGGTTTATCCCGTTGCCCATTATCTTTACAAGCTCTAAGCTCGTAAGATCAGCCTGTACCGAGCCGTCATCAGTCTTTTCGGCGTTCATGCCGCCGTTGTTGCTTGTTTCTCCCTGTGATGAAGCCGTACTGCTGCCGCTCTCACCGCCAGACGCCGAGTCAGATGATGATGAGCTGCTGCATGAGCTTAGCATCATACTCACACTGAGCATCAGCGAAGCTGCCACAGCAGCGGTCTTCTTTAAGTGTTTTGTAAGCATAATCATTCCTCCGGGTAAGTCTTTACTTCATAAATACAAATTCCTTCAGTTCAAACAAAGGCTTGTTGAACCACTGCTCCGTCCATTCCTCGACCTCAAAGGTCGGCTTTAAAAATACAGCGTGCCTGCCGGTCACTGCCTTCACCTTGCCCTTGTAAACGCCGTCCGACAGCCCGACATTTACAGAACCTATCACTTCGCCGCTGTCATAGTCATCTATAACGACATCGACTCTTGAATTGCACCCCTGCCCTCTTACATTCAGAGCAAGCGTGTATTCGCTGCTTGAAAAGTCATCGCCGAAATCAAAATACTTGTACCCTATCACCGAGCCTTTGAGAATATTGACAATAGGTCGTGAGAATATGTCTATCTCAGTGATAAAGCACCCGCCCTTTAAAACGCACGCAATCTCCGCCGGCGTTATCCTGTACGGGTCAAGCGACTTTTCAAAACCTAACGACGTCATCTCAACAGGCGGTATAGTGCCGTCTGGGAGTATCGTCACAGGCTCGACGCACGCACGTCTTGACATTATAGTATTATTTGTCATGCGGTGGTAGAAGATATACCACTGACCGTTCACCTGCATAAGCGAGCCGTGGTCGTTGCCGCCGGGATAATCAACAGAATTGTCTACGATGTACCCCTTGTATTCAAACGGTCCTCTGGGGCTGTCACTTATCGCATAGGCAAGACGGCTCCCCTTTTTCGGCGAATAGATAAGATAGTATTTGCCGTTTATCTTCCTCGGCGAGCTTGCCTCAAAGAATCTCTGCTCCTCAGGCACGTCCTCGGTATCGGGGATAATGGGGCGCTTGTACGAGCCTTTGATTATCTCATACATATTGTCTGCATTTATCTCATTGAAATGGCTCTCGGTAAAGCCGTAGTAGATATACACCTTCCCGTCATCATCAACAAGTACACCTGCGTCATTATATATACCGTCATCACCTGCATCGGCAGGGTCGTACTTGTAGCGTGAGAGCAGTCTGAAAGGCCCCTCCGGCTTGTCAGATACTCCCACACAGCCCTTTGAGCCTACAATGTAGGCATACAGATAATACTTGCCGTCCTTTTCTACAACATCAGGTGCATACAGCTCCGACTGCGTCCATTCCTTTGTGTCTGACGGGCGGTCGGGCTTATCGACTGTTGAAAAGCTCACTCCCGAGCATTTGAAATCATTAAGATCATCAAGGTCTGCATACCACACCTTTAATTTGTAGTCGCAGAACCTGTCACACCCTGCCCTGTCGTGCGAGCCGTAAAGATACAGCCTGTTTCCGAACACTCTCGGCTCTGCATCTGGTATGTATTCCCATAAGGGTAAAATAGGATTTGGCATTTTACTCACTCCTTATACTCTGTCTGTATTCTGTCGGTGTCATTCCGGTCTTGTTGCGAAACTGCCGCATAAACGAATAGGAGCTTTTGTAGCCGCAGCTTATCGACACCTCCTCAATGCTCATAGCAGTGCCCGATAAAAGCCTCTTTGCCTTTTCAAGCCGTGACGTGATTATGTCGGTTATAGGGCTTACGCCGAACATTCTCTTGTATGAATGCTGGAACCCCGAGCGGCTCATTCCTGCTATCTGAGCAAGACTGTCAATGTCAAGCTGCTGCTCAGGCACGGAATAGATCTTTGTGCGTATGTTAGTAAGGCTCTCGCTCCTCCCCGGGACTGCCGACTGCGGTGCAGACGGCGCTGCGGTGAGCCGTGCGAGCTTGTAGAGCATACATTCAAGCAGACTGTGTTCAAGCTCTTTGCAAAAGCTCTCAGCCGAGTAATGCTCATACATCAGCATCTTGAAAAAAGTATCTATCTCCCCTGCCGCAGATATGCTCACAGGTCTGTCAAATGGGATGCCTGTCTTTTCAAAGAATCTGATGTCCTCATCGTTATAATCAAAGAAAAGCCAGTCATCTGTGTACTTGTCATTCGCCGCATGATATTTCACAGGCGTGTCACGTCTTAGCATCACATACGACCCGGCAGAAACATCATATCTCCTGCCGTTTATAATAAATACCGCATTGGTCTTTATAAGCAGGAACAGCCCTGCGCCTGCACCCGACGGACGATCCATAACAAAAGAGGAGTCATGAGTATGATCGCACCCTATCGAGCCGATGTTCATATACATTCCTCCTCTTATTCATATCAATTATTTCAGTTATTTTTCAACAGGCTCAAACTCAACTCTTATCTCGGGGAGCTTGTCGATCTTTGTGTAGCTGTTGTACAGTCCGTCCTCGAGCATGGTGTCATTCATACCTGTTGCCGGGGGTGCGAATATCCTCAGAGTCAGATCGCACTCGCTGTCAAGCGGCTTTTCAAAGAATGCGCTCATAAGATCTATCGTCTTGGCATTCGGTGACTTGTAGAACCACTTGCCGTTTATCTCCATCATGAGATTTAAGTCATTGTCAAATGTCACCTCGCAGAAATGCGGGTTCTTCTCAAAGTGTATCGGCACCTCAATGCCCTCAGCGTCCTCAGCACCGCCCCAGCGCAGCTTTACAGGGAATGTCACCTCTGTGCCCCTTGTCATAGAGGGCTTGAAGAAATCATCATGTATTATCTCCTTGTATGTCTGCATAACAGGCTGCTCTATGCCGCAGTCAGGATAGTTGGGGTCTTCTATTTCAAGACCCAGCCTGCCCCTGTCACGGAACTGGTAGAAGGTGAATGCCGAGAACCAGTCCTCCGGGTCTGCCTTTAATTTCTCGCAGAACTCCTTTACCATTACTGCCTGATCGTATGCACCGGTAACATCGCCGTCAGCATTGAACTCGCTCATTACCATAGGCTTTCTCACACCGCCGTTTATCTCCTTGAAACGGTTGTAGCTCTTCTTTGTAAGGTCGTATGTGTTCTCCACCGTGTCACGCTTGAAGCTCTTGGGCTCGAGATCCTTTGTAGCCACATCATAAGGCCAGCCCCAGTGCAGTGCCATGTACTTGTCAACGCTCCAGATGTCAGTCACCTTTACTGCCTCTGAGAATTCCTTCTCCATGATTATCTCGGTAGCGTTCGGGTCTTCGATACCGCCTATGCAGAGTATCGTCGAAACGTTCGGCGCATACTCCTTGATTATCTTATGGAACCTCACATAGAAATCCGCAACGCCCTGATAGCTCGTCCTCTTTGTAAACGAGAACCAGTTGCCGGTAGCCTCGTGATTTATCCTCAGAAGAAGCCTGCCGTAAGGACGAAGATCCTTGGCTATCGCTATAAGGTGGTCATCAGTCACGTTCGGGTCAACAGTAAGCGTAAGTGTCACGTCCTGACCGTGGCGGCGTACATCTCTCATGTAATTAAAAGGCTCTGCCTCGGTGTCACCGTTAAGACCGCCCTTGTATGTAAAATAGTCATCATAAGGATAATCCCACTGGAAAGACACATCTGCGTCCTTCATAGCCTCCGAGATCCTTGCAGGCCACTGCTCATCGAGCGGATAATAGCAGTACATAAGGCTTATGCTCCTGTGAGGTCTGCCGAGCTTGTGTAATATGTAATCCTGATTTACATACTCTCCCCTCTCAGAGCCGTCGCCGAGATCGACTGCACATTTTGCCTTTCCCATAGTTACCGAATATGCCTTGTATTGCTTGCTCATATCATCATACTCCTTTCAGGATATTGTTATCATGATCCAAGTGAGCTATGCACAAAAATAAACTCACCCTTAGTTGTAATAATATCACATAACTCCCCCATTGTCAAGCATTTTTTGTAAAGCAGTAAAAGCGGCGAAAACCTTTTCGGAGCGCAAAAGTTTACCTCTTTTAAAAAAAGATATAAACATATTAAACGCCTTACACCATATTTACCGAAACTTTGGAACATTTGAACAAATCACAGTCACGATTTTTGGCATAGGCGATAAAAGGAAAACCGCCCCGGGTGTAAGACGGGTACCCATATAGAAGTTTTGCCCCCAAGCGTTTAAGCGCTTAGGGGCATTCTATTTTATACGGTTGCTTAGATTAATCAGAATTTAAGGTTCTGATTCAGCTTAGTAATTGCCATCGTATAAAAGGTCAAATACATTATTATTTTCAAAATCTTTAATGATTGCTTTCGGAAGTAAATCTCTGCATTGCTGTTCATCTGCCCAGAGATATGCTTGATGTTCAAAGCTGATATTGATAGTTTCAGTGCTCGTTTCACACAGGTATACGATGAGCAGATCTGGGAGTTGGCGGTCTAAGATCGCAATA